>JAJUIU010000015.1 GCA_029267445.1 Rhodospirillaceae bacterium | reverse complement strand
GGGCGGCCACCCTGCCGGCCCATCACGGAGGCGGGGGTGACGGCGCCGCGCCGGTCGCACACCTTTTTCGTCGCCGACATCGCCGTGACCTGCGCCCCGCACCGCCGGGACGCGGACCATATGGCGAGCGACCCGGTTCTGCTGGTGGAGATCCCGTCGGAGGGGACGGAACGGGAGGTGCGGCGCGCCAAGCTGCCGGAGTACCGGCTGATCCCGAGCCTTCGCGAAATCCTGCTGGTGGACAGCCGGGCCCGGTTCGCCGAGCTGCACCGGCGCCTGGACGGGGAACGCTGGACGGTCGATCTGGCGCGCGGCGACGATGCCGTGCTGCGGCTGGAGAGCATCGGCGCCGACATTCCCCTTGGCGCCCTCTATGCCGGGCTGGAACTGGAGGACGAGGGACCCGCCGCTCAATCCACCGGTTCGTAGGCGAGCACCGCGTCGAATTCCGCATTGGCGGGGTCGTAGCCGGGGCCGATGGGGTCCGCCCGGCCAAGCACCTTGGCGATGAAGCGGCTGGCCACCAGCCATTTGCGGCGGTCGCCCAGCTTCAAGTCCTCCACCGCCTCCTCCGCCAGCAGGGCCGCCGCCAGCGTGTCGGCCATCAGGTCCAGCAGGCGCCGGCCGTGGCGCGGCCCGTCCTCGGGGCGCTGGCGGAGGTAGGAGAGGGCGGCGCGGCACTCCTCGATCGCACCCTCCAGGATGGCGGCGGTGTCGGAGGCGCCGGGCATGCGGCTGTCGGTCGGCAGGTCGGACAGGACCGTGCCGACGCGGGCGAGGAAGACGGCGTCGCCGGCGCGCCTGCCTGTCACGAGGCGCAGCAGCTCCAGCGCCTGGATGTTGGCCGGCCCCTCCCACACGGCGGTGACGAGGCAGTCGCGGTAGAGCCGCGCCGTCGGCCATTCCTCCGTGTAGCCGTTGCCGCCGACGATCTCCACCGCCTGCCGGCAGGCGCGTACGCACTGTTCCGCCGTGCGGTACTTGGCGAGCGCGGTGGCGAGGCGCAGCCAGTCGGCGGCGTCGGGATCGGTGAGCGACCGGTCCAGCGCGAAGACGCTCTCGAAGGCCAGGGCCACCCCCGCCTCCAGCTCCATCTGCATGTCCAGCAGCTGGTCCTGGACCATGGGATAGCGGCGGATCGGGTTGCCGAAGGCGATGCGGTGGGTGGCCCAGCCGGCGGATTCCAGGAAGGCGCGGCGATGCATCCCGGCGGCCCCGACCGCGTTGTGGACGCGGCTGTACTCCAGGGCCGCCATCATCACCCTCAGCCCGTCGGGCGGTCCCGCCACCTCGAACGCCACGCAGCCCTCCAGGTCCAGCTCCGCCGTGGCGAGGCCGCGGGTGCCCGCCTTCTCCTTCAGGCGGCGCGGGCGGTAGTGGTTCGGCGTGCCGTCATCCAGGTGGCTGGGCACCAGATAGCAGCCGAGGCCCCTGCCGCCGGGCTCGTCGCCGGGCCGTGCGGTGGCGAGGGCGAGCCCGGAACCCGCGTTGCTGGTGAACCACTTGACCCCGTGCAGCCGGAACCCGTCGTTGTGCCGCTCCGCCCGGGTGGTGGTGGCGCCGACGTCGGAGCCGCCATGCAGCTCCGTCGCCCAGGTGCCGCCGGACAGGGCGCGCCCGTCCATCCGCACCAGCTCGGGCAGGTACTTCGCCTTGATATCGGCGGGGGCGAGGCGGTCCAGCACGTGGGCCACGGCCCCTGTCATGGTCACCGGGCAGTGGATGGAGATGTCGGCATGGGACAGCAGATAGCCCATGACGAAGCAGGGCACGTGGGAGGCGCCGGTGCCCGGTCCTTCGCCCAGCCCTTCGCCTCGCCCTTCGACAGGCTCAGGGTGAGGCGAAGGGACGGCGGCCTCAGGGTGGGGCGAGGGGGAGTCGGGCCGGAGGCCAGACGCATGGGAACCCTCACCCTGAGCCTGTCGAAGGGGGAGGGTTCCGGGCACGCGGCCCGCATAGGGCAGGCCGACGGCGCCCCGGCGGTAGGCCTCCGCATGGCAGGCGAGATACTCGGAATTGAACACCACGCGGCCCGTGCGCGAGCCGTCGGGTGCGTAGGGGTCCAGGCGCGGCGGGGCGAAGCGGTCGGTGTGTTCGGCCTGCCGGTCCAGCGGGCCGCCGGCCCAGGCGCCGAAGTCGGACAGGCGGTCGCCCTGGAGGTACAGTGTCTCCGGCGCGCGCCATTCCAGCAGGCGCTTCAGGTTCACGTCCGTGTCGAACAGGTTGGTGCCGCGCGCCGTGGGCGGATAGTCCGCCGCTTCTTCGGTCTTCGACACGGTATCGGGCATGCGGCCGGTCCTCCCCTGCCCGCCCAGGATGGACGGGCGGGGTCGGGAATGGAAGGGGTCAGCCGGCGGAGAGCATCGCCACCGAGAGCGCGGCCGTCACCGCCATGACGGCGGACGCGAGGCCGCCGATGACCAGACGGCCGACGCGGCCCAGCGCCGGTTCCTTCGTCAGGTAGACGAGGAACGCGCCCAGGCTGGAGATGACGAAGCAGACCACCGCCACCCAGAACAGCGCGTCCAGCCAGCCCTGGGCGCCGATCCCGGCCGACAGCAGGCTGAAGGCGTGGACGCCGATCAGCGCCGCGAAATAGGGGCACAGGCCGAGGAACAGCCGCAACGCCCAGCGGGGCACGGCGACGCTCGACATCTCCGGTGTGCGCATGGTGGGTGATCCCCGGCAGGCCGATGGCGTGTCCTACTCCATCGGAACGGGCCGGGCAATGCGCGATGGCGCCACCACTCTGGGCTGTAGGCGCCGGTTGGATTGACCGTGTTGGCGGAAAGGGCCATATCTCCATTGGACGAGCGGAAGGTTTCGCCATGCACCGGATCACGCCACGTCGTCGCGCCAACGGCCGTCTGGCACGCGCCTTGTCGGCCGTGGCCCTTGTCGCGGCGGTCGTCGGCGCCCCGGCGGCCGCGCCCGGGGAGGCTCCCATGACCATGCCCGCGCACACCCCGGACGGTTCCGGGCCGGTCGCGCTGGGCCCGGACGGCGCCCGCATCACCCTGCGCACGCCCCCGGCCGGGGAGACCGCCGCCCGGCCCGCCGGCAGTGAGCCGCCCGCCGCCATCGGCCTGGTGCTCGAGGGTGTCCGCGCCGACAATCCGCCCGGCGTCGTCTATGGCGTGTGGCTGAACCTTCCAGCCGGCGCGCCCGCCACGGTGGAGAGCCCGCACCATGTCGGGACCCTGAGCTTCTTCGACGCCGTCACCCTGCCGGGCGCCGAGGCGCCGGGCCGTGACAGGGTGCTGCCGCTGGAGGGCTGGCTGGCGGAGATGGCGTCCTCACCGGATGCGCCGCTCACGGTGGACATCCGGCCGCTCGGGGAGGCCCGTGCCGCCGCGGGCGCCGGGGCCAGCATCCGCGCTGTCCGCATCGAGCGTCGCTAGCGCGGCCGCGCGGCGCGCCGCAAAAGCGTCATACGAGAAATTCTGATCTGCAATTGCAGCTAATACGCATCAGATGGTATATCGTCCGCTCCCAAGTTGGCTAACCGGGAGGGGGTAATAACCATGAAAAGCGTATCCCGCCGTTCGATTCTCGCAGCCAGTGCAGCCGGTGCCGGCCTTGCGGCCATTCCGTTTCCCGTCTGGTTCGAGCGTCAGGCTTCCGCCCAGACGACCCTGACGCGTTTCAACGCCGCCTCGGCCGAGGGACAGGCGATGACGACGAAATACGCCGCCGCCGTCCAGACGATGATGGGCACGAAGGCCACCGACCCGCTGTCCTGGGTCTGGCAGTGGTACACGCACTGGACGCCCAGCCCCGGCAAGTCGGCCGAGATCCTGCGTCTGTTCGGTCCGAGCGGGAACACGCTGGCCCAACAGATGTGGAACACCTGCCAGCCGCACGGCGGCGGCATGAACCCGGACAACTTCCTGCCCTGGCACCGGATGTACGTCTACTTCTTCGAACGCATCGTCCGGAAGCTGACGGGGGACGCCACCTGGACGCTGCCCTACTGGGATTACACCGATCCCGCGCGGCAGGCCCTGCCGGACGCCTTCTACAAGCCTGGCGGCGCGACCAACCCGCTCTACCGGCCCAATCGCAACCCGGGGGTGAACGACGGGACCGCGATCACCGTCGGCAATGGCGGCCCGGGGGCCCTCAACCTCAATTCCATGAAGCAGACGAACTACAGCGGGGCGACCGGCTTCTGCAACGCGCTGGACGGCGGGCTGCACGGCAACGTGCATGTCTTCACCGGCAACACCCAGGGCATGGGCAGCGTGCCCACGGCGGCGGGCGACCCGGTCTTCTGGTTCCACCACTGCAACATCGACCGCGTGTGGGCCAGCTGGAACAAGGAGGGCAACAAGAATCCGACGGATTCCACCTGGCAGGCGCAGACCTTCGTCTTCGTGGATGAGAACGGGCAGCGGGTCGTGGCCACGATCAAGGATTTCCTCGACATCGCGCCGCTCGGCTACACGTACAAGGAGTTCCTGTCGACGCCCAAATCCGCTCCGGCGGCCGCCGCGGCCGTCGCGTCGGCGGCCGGGGCAACGGCGGCCACCCTGCGCGTCGCATCCGTTCCGCAGCCGGTGGCGCTGACCGGCAAGCCCGTCAGCCTGCCGCTGCAGCAGGCGCCGGCCGCCGCCGCCGCCGGGGCGCTGGCCAGCCGCAGCGGCCAGACCTATCTGCGGATCGGCGGGCTGAAGGCGGACGAGCAGCCGGGCGTCGCCTACAATGTGTTCCTGGACCTGCCGGCCGGGCAGCCGCCCACCGCCGACAGCCCGCACTATGTGGGGACGGTCAACTTCTTCGGCGTCATCGCCCATACGGACGGCGACTCCCATGGCAGCCATGGGGCGGAGGGGGATACCCGCCTCCTCAACGTGACGGACACGCTTGCCGAGCTGGCGCGGCGCAACCTGCTGTCGGACACCCCGACGGTGCAGATCGTGCCGACCGGCGAGCCGCAGGCGAAGGCGAACGCCACGCTGGCATCCGTGTCCCTGGTCGGCTGACGCCGGTCCAGCGCTGAGGCGAGGTTCACGCCGCGTCCGGGCAGACCGGGCGCGGCGTTCCTTTTGAGGGCCAGACCCGCGGCGACGGATCCCGGCGTTGGCCCCGGATCAGCCGTTCCGCCGGGGGCAGCGTGTCGTCCGTCGGCCAGAGGCCGGTTTCAAGGCAGGCGGCGTAGCCCTCGGGCAGCCCGGCCGCGCGCATGGCGGCGGCGGCGCCCGCATGGTCGTAGGACAGGGGCCGGTGCTCGATCCGCAGGCCGTCCGGCCCCGGCGTCAGCAGGGCGTACCAGACGCGCGGGGTGCCGTCGTCGGGCGGCATGCCGATCACGCCGGCGTTGTGCCACAGGCGGCCGTCCGGCAGGACCTGGGTGAAGGGCATGCCGCTGTGCCCGGCGATGACGCCGTCGCAGCCGCCGACCTGCCGTGCGGCGAGGTCCAGTTCGCCCGCGAGATCGGCATCGGGGGCGGAGGGGAAGAGGAAGCGGTTGATGGCGCTGGCCGCCCCGTGCAGCACGGCGAGGCACCGGCCCGCCATCTCCACCACCATCCGCTGCGGCAGTCCGCGCATCCAGGCGCGCATCGCCGGCGTCATCGCGGCGTCGGCGTGGCGGTACCAGCGGGCGGCCAGGGCGTCGCAGGCGGTCCCTTCGTCATAGCCGCAGCCGCAATCGTCGGCCCCGGCGCCCAGCTGCTCCTCCACGTTGCCGGCCAGCACCGGGATGCCCCAGGCCCGGACGAGGTCGACGCAAGGTCCCGGATCGGCGGCATAGGCCACGACGTCCCCGGTGCAGAGGACGGATGCGGGCGGCAGGCCCAGCCGGCCGGCCTCCGCCTTGAGGGCCGTCAGCGCCTGGAGGTTGGAATAAGGGCCGCCGAAGACGAGGAGGGGGCCGGGCGGTCGCAGCACGGGAATCGTCATGGAGCGATGCTAGCGCGCCCGGACGGCGGGCGCGAGGGTGGAGGGTGCGGTCGAACCGCTCGTTGACAGGATTGTGACTTGGGCCAGTTCACGCCGGGCGGCACACTCCCGCCCAGCCAAACGGTCCGGAACGTCCCCATGCTGAAGCGCGTCCTGTCCCTTCTCGCCCTCGCCGCCACGCTCGTCGCGGGGCCGACCGGGGCCGCCGAGCCGATCCGGTTCGCGGTCGGGCCGTTCCAGGCGAGCCCGACGGACACGCGCCGCGCCTACGAGCCCTTCTTCAAGCATCTGGCGGAGACGGTGGGCCGGCCCTACGAGCTGACGGTGACGACGGACTGGGCGGGCATCGCCACGGCGCTGGCGACCGGCAATGTGGACGTGGCCTGGATGGGCCCCTGGGGCTATGTGCTGGCCCACCATGCCGGCGGGGCGGAGGCCATCGCCACGGTGAAGTACCAGGGCAAGCCGACATACCACGCGGTCGTCATCGGCCGGCCGGACCTGACAATCGCGAATTGGCCGGACGACGCCAAGGGCCTGTCCATCAGTTTCGCCGACCCGGGCTCCACCTCCGGCTGGCTGATCCCGACCCACGACCTGATGGCGCGTGGCATCGATCCCAAGAGCTTCTTCCGGTACCGGGAGGGGGCGAGCCACGCCGCCAACGTGACGGCGGTCGCCACGGGTCAGGTCGACCTGGCCACCGATTTCGACCGGAACCTGCGGGCGATGATGGAGCGCGGCACAATCAGGGAGGGCGACGTGAAAGTGGTCTGGACCTCCGACCCGCTGCCGAACGACGCGCTGGCCGTGCGCACCGGCCTGGACCCGGCCCTGGTGGCGACCCTGCGCGCCGCCGCCGTGGCGATCACGGAGGATCAGGCGGCCACGCTGATGCCGAAGAACTACACGGGCTGGGTCGCCGCCGATCATTCCGCTTACGCATCGATCGAGGCGGCGGGCAAGGCCGTGGGCCGGTTGAAGTGAGCCAGCCTGAAGCGAGGCCCGGCCCGATCCGCGACGGCCATGGCGGCTACCGGGAGCCGGCGTGGCGCCCGTCCCTCCGGCTGCTGGCCGGGATCGGCGCGTTCGCGGGCTTCGTGGCGCTGTGCCTGTGGATCGTGGACGTGGACCTGGGCCGGCTGGTCCGCGGCATCCCGCGCCTGATCGACTGGGCCGGACGGGCCTGGCCGCCGGACTTCGCGGAATGGGACGCGCTGCTGCTGCGGGCGGGGGAGACGCTGGCCATCGGCACGCTGGGCACCCTGTTCGCGACGGTGCTGGCCCTGCCGCTGGCAGTCCTCGCGGCCAAGCCCCTGACCCCGTCGCCGGCGGTGCGTCAGCCGGTGCGGGCGGTGCTGGACACGCTGCGCGGGGTGGACGGGTTCGTCTTCGCCCTGCTGTTCGTGGCGGCGGTGGGGCTGGGACCCTTCGCCGGGATGCTGGGCGTGCTGCTGCATTCGGCCGGCAGCATCGCCAAGCTGTGGGCGGAGGATATCGAGGGCGCCGACAAGGGGCCGATCGAGGCCCTGTCCCTGACCGGGGCGGGGCGGTCGCGCATGGCGGCCTTCGCCATCCTGCCCGACCGGCTGCCGAACCTGACCGGCACGGTGCTGTACATCTGGGAATTCAACGTCCGCGCCTCCACCGTGCTGGGCATCGTGGGGGCCGGCGGGCTGGGGCAGGAGCTGAAGAGTGCGGTGGACCTGCTGCTGTTCGACCGGGTGCTGGCGATCCTGATCGTGATCCTGCTGCTGGTCACCGCCATCGATCGGACGAGCGCGTACCTGCGGGCGAGGCTGGCATGAGGGGGCTCGTCATCCGGGACCTATCCAAGGACCTCGCCGGGCGGCGGGTGCTGGCGGGCGTGGACCTGACCGTGACGCCGGGGGAGGTGGTGGCCCTGCTGGGCCCCAGCGGGGCGGGCAAGACCACCCTGTTCCGCTGCGTCACCCGGCTGATCGAGCCGGACGCGGGTGTGGTGCGGCTGGACGGGGCCGATCTGGCGGCGCTGTCGGGGCGGGAGCTTGTCGCCGCGCGGCGGCGGATCGGGCTGGTGTTCCAGCAGTTCAACCTGGTGCGGCGCCTGTCGGCCGTGGACAACGTGCTGGCCGCCCGGCTGGCGGCGGTGCCGGTCTGGCGCGCCGTGCTGCGCCGGTTCCCGGATGCCGACCGGCAGGACGCCTTGTCCGCACTGGACCGGGTGGGCCTGCTGGACCACGCCTATACCAGGGCCGACCGCCTGTCCGGCGGGCAGCAGCAGCGGGTGGCGATCGCCCGCGCCCTGGTGCAGGACCCGGCCCTGATCCTGGCGGACGAGCCGGTGGCGAGCCTGGACCCGGAGACGGCGGCCGGGGTTCTGGCCCTGCTGCGCGACGTGGCGGCGGAACGGAACGCCGCCTGCCTGGTCAGCCTGCACCAGGTGGATCTGGCGCTGCGCTTCGCCGACCGGGTGCTGGGCCTGAAGGACGGGCGGATCGCCTTCGACCTGCCGCCGCGCGCGGTGGGGCGCGACCTGCTGCGCGACCTGTTCGGCGCGGAGCCGGAGGCGCTGGCGGCCGCGGGGGATTGAATCCTCATCGCAAAAATGCGATATTGACGGTGTGGTCTGGCGAGTTGAAATCCTGAATGCGACCGTCGAAGACGAGATCGCAGCCCTGCCTGCGGACTTGCGTGCGCGGTTCATCAGGATTTCCGATCTCATCCGCACATTCGGGCTGCCCGCTATGGGGGAGCCGCATGTGAAGCACCTTGAAGGGAAGATCTGGGAAATGCGCATGTCGGGGCGGGACGGGATAGGCCGTGCGCTCTACGTCGCGGCTATCGGGCGCCGGGTGGTGGTGCTACGCGCCTTTCAGAAGAAGACGCAGAAGACGCCCCGGCGCGAGATCGACATCGCCCTTGAACGCATGAAGGAATTGGATCGATGACCATTCCGTTTGACGTGGTTAAAGAGCGCCTGCTCGACGATCCCGAAACACGGGCCGCGTATGAGGCGCTGGCGCAGGAGTATGAAATCGCAGCCAATCTCATTCGCGCGCGGCTGTCTGCCGGGCTGACCCAGGCCGAAGTCGCGAACCGGATGGGCACGACGCAGTCGACCGTGGCGCGGCTTGAGAGCGGGAAGACCATGCCCAGCACGAAGACCCTGGCCCGGTTCGCGGCCGCGACGGGAACCCGTGTCAGGATCGATTTCGTGCCTCGGGGCGACTGACCCCAGGACACCGTCGCGGGGCCCTCACGCCGTGGCGGGGAAGTGCGCGCGGGTACGGTTGGCCAGCGCCACCAGGGACAGCATCACCGGCACCTCCACCAGCACGCCGACCACGGTGGCGAGTGCGGCCCCGCTGTCCAGGCCGAACAGGCTGATCGCCACGGCCACCGCCAGCTCGAAGAAGTTCGACGTGCCGATCAGGGCGGCGGGGGCGGCGATGGCGAAGGGGACGCGCCACACCCAGGCCCAGGCGTAGGCGATCAGGAAGATGCCGTAGCTCTGCACCAGCAACGGCACCGCGATCAGCAGGATGACGAAGGGCTGCTCCAGGATGGTGCCGCCCTGGAAGCCGAACAGCAGCACCACCGTCGCCAGCAGCCCCACCACCGTGTAGGGCTTGCACCCGCCGGTGAAGCGGGCGACGGCCGCACTGTCGCCCGTGCGTTCCAACGCCCGGCGGGTGGCGTAGCCGGCGGCCAGCGGAAGCACGACGTAGAGGATCACGGACAGCAGCAGCGTGTCCCAGGGCACGATCACGTCCGTCACGCCCAGCAGAAGGGCGACGATGGGCGCGAAGGCGATCACCATGATCACGTCGTTCAGCCCGACCTGGACCAGGGTGTATGTGGCGTCCCCCCTGGTCATCTGCGACCAGACGAACACCATGGCGGTGCAGGGGGCGGCCCCCAGCAGGATCATGCCGGCGATGTATTCCTTGGCGTCCTGCGGATCGACCAGGCCCTTGAACAGCACCTCGAAGAACAGGATGCCGAGCGCGGCCATGGTGAAGGGCTTGATCAGCCAGTTCACCACCAGGGTGATGACGAGGCCCTTGGGCTTGTCGCCCACCCGTCGCAGGGCGCCGAAATCCACCGACACCATCATCGGGTAGATCATCACCCAGATCAGGACGGCGACCACGAGGTTGACGTTCGCCACCTCCAGCCCCGACAGGAACCCGAACAGGCCGGGGAACAGGGTGCCGAGGCCGATGCCGCCCACGATCGCCAGCGCCACCCAGAGGGTGAGCCAGCGTTCGAACAGGCCCATGGGGGCGGCGAGCTTGGGGGCCGCGTCCGAGGTCGTGCTGGTCATGGGCGGGTCACTCCGAATCCGGCAGGGCGCCCTGGGGGGCGACCACGCCCTCGAACCCCTTCGTGGGCAGCACCAGGGTGATGATGAAGGAAGCGGCCACCATGGCGCTGGCCGTCAGCAGGCAGCCCACGATCCCGGCATACTGGTAGACGAGGCCGGACAGCAGGCTGCCGACCAGCCGGCCGCCGGCGTTCGCCATGTAGTAGAAGCCGACATTGAGGGCGACCTTGTCACCGTCCGAATAGGCCAGGATCAGATAGCTGTGGACGGAGGAGTTGATGGCGAAATAGACGCCGAACAGCAGCAGCCCCGCGATGATGACGATGTCCGGCGGGAAGCCGGCATTCAGGCCGACGACGATCAGCACGGGGATGAAGGCGAGCTGCAGCGCGTAGAGGCGGGCGGCCCGGGTCTCGGCACTGCGCCCGTCGGGGGAGCGGCTGACGACGGCGGGGGCGGCGGCCTGCACGAAGCCGTAGCCGATCACCCAGGCGGCCAGGAAGGTGCCGACCTGGATGAAGGTCCAGCCGAGCTGGCTGTAGAGGAACACCGGCACGCCGACGACGAACCAGACGTCCCGCGCCCCGAACAGGAAGAAGCGGGCGGCGGACAGCCAGTTGATCTCCGTCGTCTTGGACAGGAGCGTGCTGAACTTCGGCTTGGCCTTGGACCGGCCGAGATCGCCGCGCAGCAGCAGCAGCGCCCCCAGCAGCACGCACGCGAGGGCACCGGCCATGATCCACAGCCCGCCCTGGAACCCGGCGGTGGACAGCAGCAGCCCGCCGACGAAGAAGCCCAGCCCCTTCAGCGCGTTCTTCGACCCCGTCAGGATCGCCACCCAGCGGAACAGGGTGGAGTTCCCGCCGTCCGGCACCACCAGCTTGATGGCGCTCTTGGACGACATCTTGGTCAGGTCCTTGGCGATGCCGGCCAGGCCCTGTGCCGCCACCACATAGGCGACGGAGGCCGCCAGCGCCCATTCCGGGTCCAGCATGGACAGCATCAGCAGGGCCGCCACCTGGAGGCCGAGCCCGGCATAGAGCGTCCAGCGCAACCCGAAGCGGGCGCCGAGATAGCCCCCGAACAGGTTGGTGACGATGCCGAAGAACTCGTACAGCACGAACAGGAAGGCCAGCTGGAAGGGCGTGTAGCCCAGCTGGTTGAAATGCAGCAGCACCAGCATGCGCAACGCGCCGTCCGTCAGGGTGAACCCCCAGTAGGAGGCCGTGACGATGGCGTAATCGCGCAGGCCTCGGGCGGCCCCCTTCTCGGCGGTCGTGGTTGTCATGTCGAAATCGCCGCGACCTTGGCGGCCAGTTCGACGATGCGCCAGGCGTAGCCCATCTCGTTGTCGTACCAGGCCAGCACCTTCACCTGCGTTCCGTCGACCACCATGGTGGAGGGCGCGTCGACGATGCCGCTGCGGGTGTCGTTGACATAGTCCATGCTGACCAGCGGCCGGGTCTCGTAGCCCAGGATGCCCTTCAGCGGCCCCTCCGCCGCCGCCTGGAGCAGGCCGTTCACCTCCGCCACGGTGGTCGGGCGCGCCACCTCGAACACGCAGTCGGTCAGGCTGGCGTTCAGCAGCGGCACGCGCACGGCGATGCCGTTCAGCTTGCCCTGGAGTTCCGGATAGATCAGTCCGATGGCCGTGGCCGATCCGGTGGAGGTGGGGATCAGGTTCATCAGGGCGGAGCGGGCCCGGCGCAGGTCCTTGTGCGGGGCGTCCACCACCACCTGGGTGTTGGTCACGTCGTGGATGGTGGTGATGACGCCATGGCGGATGCCCAGCCCCTCATGCACCACCTTCACCACCGGGGCGAGGCAGTTTGTGGTGCAACTGGCCGCCGTCAGCAGGCGGTGCCGGGCGGGATCGTAGAGGTGATCGTTCACACCCATGACGATGTTGAGCGCCTCGGCCGCCTTCACGGGTGCTGCCACGATCACGGTCTTCACGCCCCGGTCGAAATAGGGCTGGAGCGCCTCCGGCGTGCGGAACTTGCCGGTGCACTCCAGCACGATGTCGATGCCGAGATCGCCCCAGGCCACGTCGCCGGGCTTCGCCACCTCGGTGAAGGCGACGGGGGCGCCGTCGATCGCCAGGGCCGTGTCCCCCTCGGCCCGCACCGGAACCGGCCAGCGGCCGTGCACGCTGTCGAACTCCAGCAGGTGGGCCGCCGTGACGGCACCGCCCTTCATCTCGTTGGCATGGGCCAGGGTCAGGCCGGGTCCGGCCCCGGAATGGAGGGCGCGGATGGCGAGACGGCCGATGCGGCCGAGACCGTTGACGGCGACGCGTGCTGGCATTGGGTCCTCGGGATGCGTGACGGGTGTCAGGATGCCTGGGGCATGTCGGCCAGCGCCGGGTCCATCCGGCCGATGTCGTCCAGCCGCTTCTGCAGGCTGAGCCGGTCGAGCGAGCCGATCGGCAGGTTGACGAAGATGCCAATGCGCCGATGGATCATGCGGTAGACGTCGGCCACGAAGGCCGCCTTCTCCGCGTCCGTGCCGGTGGCGTCGCCAGGGTCGGGGAAACCCCAGTGCGCCGTCATCGGCTGCCCCGGCCAGACCGGACAGACCTCCCCCGCCGCCCGGTCGCAGACGGTGAAGGCGAAGTCCAGCCGGGGAGCGCCATCCTGCGCGAACTCCGTCCAGTCCTTCGAGCGCAGCCCCTCGGTCGGGTATTTCAGCTTCGCCAGCAGGTCCAGCACATAGGGGTTGATCCGCCCCGACGGGTGGCTGCCGGCGCTGAAGGCCTGGAAGCGGCCCCGGCCCTCGCGGTTCAGGATGGCTTCCGCCATCACGCTGCGGGCGCTGTTGTGCGTGCACAGGAACAGCACGTTGAAGACGCGGGGACTGTCGGGTGCCGCTTCCAAGGCCATGGTGGTCCTCCCTCTCAGGCGGCCGGGGCGCAGCAGGATGCCGCGACCGGCACTGGTTTCGGTTCCGGAACTGTCGCCGGGCCGCAGCCGCAGCCGGCGGAGACGGCGCTGCCGGGCGCCGCGACGGGCGCCGCCGCGACAGGTGCGGCCGTGGAGGCGAGGCGCGGATCGACCGCCGTCTCCCCGCCGCCATAGACGGCGCTGCCGCCATAGGTGTGGAAGACCTCCCACGCCACGCCGGCCGGATCGGTCACCCACGACTTCTCCGACTTGGCGTAGCAGCAGGTGGTGTGACCCTCCTCCAGCACCGGCCGGCCGGCTTCCTTCAGGCGGCCGTAGACCTCCGCCAGCTCGCCGGCGTCGTCGACCTGGATGCCCAGATGCTCGATCCCGGCGTGTCCGCGCGCGCTGATCGCGAAGTTCACGCGGGGGTCCTCCAGCATCCACTTGGCGTAGTCGTCCTTGCGGACGGTGGGCTCGGCGGCGAACAGGGTGGAATAGAAGCGGATGGAGGCGGAGAGGTCCTCAACCGCGACATGGAGATGCAGACGCTTCATCGGTGATGTCCTTCATATCGGACGCGCCGGCGGCCGGGGTGCAGGCGGTGGGGGCGCAGTCGGAGGGCGCGGCGATCCCGCCGCAGATCTCCGGACGGCCCTGGCAGCAATCCTCCATCAGGAAGGCGAGGAGCCGCCGCATGCCCTCATAGTCGGTCGCGTAGAAGATCTGCCGCGCCACCCGCCAGGAGCGGAGCAGTCCCGCCCGCTCGAGCTGGGACAGGTGGTGCGACAGGGTGGAGGCGGCCACGCCCAGGCGATCCGCGATCTCCCCGGCGTTCAGCCCGTTCGGCCCCATGCGGACCAGCAGGCGGAAGACGGAAAGGCGCGTGTCCTGCGCGAGGGCGCCAAGGGCGTCGATGGCGGCTGTCTGTTCCATGATTCGAAGAGTATCGAATAATTGGTCCGGCGTCCACCCGGCGTGTGCGGCTTGGAGGCCGCCCACAACGTTTCGACGATCATCGAAATATCAGGGGTCGGGATGGCTGTCAACGATATATTTCGACGATCATCGAAATATTAGTGACGATGGAGCGACCGGGTCCCCGGGCAATGCGCCCGGCGCATGTGAAACCCGATCCCGGTTCAATCCTCGGGCCATCTTCTTCCCGCCGACGGGCGGCGCGCGAAAGCATCGTGCGCGCCGAAGTCCGCGCGGGAACGATCCTGTCAGACCGGTGAAAACTGCCAAGAGTTGGGCATGACATGCCCGAGACAAGCGACTTGTCCGGACAAATCTAGAGGCGTAAACACCCCGGCCGCGTGGGGGCGCTGATTGGGTGAAGTCTCATGATCTACGATTGGTTCACCGGCGCGCCGTTGACTCAGAACGGCACCCCGGCCGACGACGACCTGATGGACCTGGCGCCGGGCAGCACGCTCGCCGGCGGTGCCGGCGACGATGCCTACGACGTCATTTACGGTGGTACCGTCGTCCGCGAGCTGGCGGGCGAAGGGCATGACACCGTCATCTCCCGCGTGCGCGACTTCAGGCTGCCGGACCATGTCGAGGACCTGATCCTCAGCCACACCTACCGGTCGGGCCCCATTCCCCAGCCCATCCCCGAAGGCCAGTGGGCCCTGAACGGAACCGGCAACGGCCTGGACAACCGCATCACCGGGAACCTGGCCGACAACGTCATCTTCGGCCTGGACGGCAACGACACGATCCGCGGCATGGACGGCCATGACGTCATCGATGGCGGTGCCGGCGACGACCGCATCATGGGCGATGGCGGCAACGACCGGATCGATGCCGGGGCCGGCGCGGATACCGTGTTCGGCGGCGCCGGGGACGACAGCGTGCGCGGCCTGGACGGCGACGACTGGATCGATGGCGGCGCCGGGGCCGACGATCTAAACGGCAATCTCGGCGCCGACACTGTGATCGGCGGCGACGGCGACGACACGTGGCTGCGCGGCGGCCAGGGCGATGACGTCGTCCAGGGCGGCGCGGGAAACGACCTGCATGTCAACGGTAACATCGGCAACGACACGGTGTACGGCGACGACGGCGACGACGCCGTGTTCGGCGGCCAGGGCCAGGACCTGCTGTATGGCGGGGCCGGGAACGACACCCTGTCCGGCGACCTCGGCGACGACACGCTCTGGGGCGGGGCGGGTGCCGACCGGTTCGTGTTCCGGACGGGCGGCGGGGCCGACCGGATCGCCGACTTCAACTTCGGCGAGGGCGATCGCATCCAGCTCGCCCCCGGCACGACATGGTCGGTCAGCCAGGGTGCGGGCGGCGAGGCGCTGATCACCCTGGGCGACGGCTCCACCATCACCATGGGCGCGGTCGTCTGGACGGCGGTCACGGCCGACTGGTTCCTGTTCGTCTGACGGTGCCGAGCTTCAACTGGCCGTCTGGATGCAAACTCAAGGTGCATAACAATTAACTAGCTAGCAGCCAGACTTCTTAGAAACCTAAACATGTTCATCTGGTTGATTGAATAACTTCCTTGTGCATACTCTATGGGAGTACGTCGAAATGCGGTGATATGGGGACAACAATGGCACGGAATCTATTCTGGACAGCGTCAGACGCCGCTCTGGCAAGAAGCTTGAATACGTGGCTCTTTCCGGAAAATCAGCTGACTTTCAGATTAAATGATGAGGGAAGGTTAATTGCGGCCGATATTATTACACTCAGCTCATCTCGATCTGCTGTATTCATTCCCGTAAATCTGACGGGAGGAGAGAGAGTCCCGCTTATCGCGGCGCTAGTAGCTGACTACACACCGTCAATCTCTATATACGATTCTGCTGGGTATTTGCTAAGTTTTACTGACGGCGGCAGTGCCATAGAGGGCTTCAGGGAAGATACAATCATCAACTTTACGCCACCACAGAGCGGAACATATTACCTGTTTGTCTCCTGGGAATTTGTCCAAGGCGCATTTGGTACTACGGGTGTTGGTATTTCTCTCGCGCCAGGTGCTACTCGTCCGTCGACGTTGTTTGGAACGCCCGACCCTGACTTCATCCGCGGTGAGAACATCGGTGAACAGATCTATGGAGGCCTGGCCGGGGATAGGATTTGGGGCAATGGAGGCGCTGATTGGATCGACGGTGATGCGGGAAATGACACGATCTACGGCGATGCCGGGAATGATAGTGTCCGTGGCCTTGATGATAATGATCTGATTTATGGTGGTGACGGCTCGGACGACCTTAATGGCAATCTAGGCCAGGACACCGTTTATGGTGGCGATGGCGACGACTCTTGGGTCCGTGGAGGCCAAGGAAACGATCTTGTCTATGGCGGTGCCGGCAACGACCTGCACGTCAACGGCAACATCGGCAATGACACGGTGTACGGCGACGACGGCGGCGATGCCGTCTTCGGCGGCCAGGGCCAGGACCTGCTGTATGGCGGGGCCGGGAACGACACCCTGTCCGGCGACCTCGGCGACGACACGCTCTGGGGCGGGGCGGGTGCCGACCGGTTCGTGTTCCGAACGGGCGGCGGGGCCGACCGGATCGCCGACTTCAACTTCGGCGAGGGCGACCGCATCCAGCTCGCCCCCGGCACGACATGGTCCGTCAGCCAGGGGAACGGCGGCGAGGCGCTGATCACCCTGGGCGACGGCTCCACCATCAGCATGGGCGCGGTCGTCTGGACGGCGGTCACGGCCGAGTGGTTCGTCTTCGTCTGATGGCGGGGGGCGGTTCCTTAACCCCCGTTTAAGGAATCGCTCCCTACGCTGGCGGCGGTGCTCCCAGGGAGACGGCGAACAATGCCGACCCGCCCGCTCGCCATGCGTGACTACAGCTGCGGTGCCGCCGCCTTCGCGGCGTTCTGCATGGCCCATGCCGTCGACGGCCTGGTGCCGAAGTGCCGCTTCGTGCCCGAGAACCTGGGCCCCGCCCTGCTTCCCAACCTGTGCATTCTGCGCTTCACGCCGCCGGACAGGCTGTGGGTCCGGCTCGCCGGGACCAGCATCTGCGGCAGTTACGGCGGGGAGATCACCGGCATGGAATTGGGATCCCTCGTCACCGGGGAGCCGGACGACGAGACGCGGCGCCACCATCTGGCCGGGCTGCGCGGGCATGGGCTGACGGCGCAACTCGTCAGCTTCGACACCCGCCTGGGCGAGGTCGCCTATGAACGGCTGATGCAGCCGCTGGCGGACGAGACGGGCGAGCCGGCCTATCTGGCCCTCTGGCTGAAGCTCCTGCGCGGCCCCCGGCGCCGCACGCTGCGCGCGCTCGCGGCGGAATAGGGCCGGAACGACGCCCGCCCGACCCACCCCCGGTACCGCCAGGGCAACCTTTGCGGAAAAATCCTGGACAGTGTCCGGCGGAATCGCCCTAATCCGACGAGGTGGGACGATGATGAAGGGGCAATCCATGCGGACTTCCCTCTCTGATTTCGCACGCGTCGTCGCGGTCCTTGGCGCCGTCTCCTTGATGCTCACGGGGTGCGCCACACAGGACGGACAAGCCAACAAGCAACAGACGGGGGCGATTCTGGGGGCCATCCTGGGTGCCGCGCTCGGTTCCCAGATCGGGGATGGCCGGGGAAACACCGCCGCCATCCTCGCCGGTGCCGCCTTGGGGGCGGCAGCCGGCGGCGCCATCGGCCGGGAGCTTGACGAAGCCGACCGGATCAGGGCCCAGGCCGCCGCCACCCGGGCCGCGAACGCCCAGGGTGCCGACCGGATCATCTGGGAGAGTGAGAAGAACCCCGGAGTCCATGGATATGCCGAGCCCGCGTCGCCGGCGAAGGTCGTTAACAATGATCTCTGCAAGGATGTGCGGAGCGTCTATGTGATCGATGGCCAGGAGAAGGCGGAAACCTCCCGCTTCTGCTTCAGGAACGGGGCATGGTCCCTGGCCTGAGCGGCGCGCTGCGGGTCCTTCTCCGGCTCCGACTTGGGCTCGGCCTCGGGCTTGCCGTCCTGGTGTCGGCCGGGCCGGCCGCGGCGGTGGAGTTCGCGGTGGTCGCCGGGCCGCATTATCCGATCCTGACCGTCAGTGGGCGTATCCTCCCGGAAGACGACCGGCGGTTCCAGGCGGCCCTTGCCGCCAACCCGGGCGTCGGCGAGGTCTGGCTGGCCTCCCAGGGCGGCAGCCTCGGGGCCGGCATCGCGATGGGCGACCTCATCCGTGAGAAACGCCTTCCGACGAGGGTCCGCGCGGGGACCACCTGCGCGAGCGCCTGTTTCTTCGCCTTCGTCGGCGGCTTCTCCCGGACCGTCGAGCCGGGCGGCCGGATCGGCCTGCACAACGCCTCCCGGTCGGGCAGCGAGCGGTATCGCCAGCTCATCACCGAGGCGCTGCTCGACCCGACTTTGGGAAGCGTCGATCAGCGTGTGGAGCAGATCATCATGGTGACTGAGAGGTTCGCCGCCTCCGCCGCCGGGGCGCAGGCCGTCCACCTGGTGAAGATGGGGGTGTCGTTGCGCGTCCTCGACCGCATCTTCGGCACCTTCCACGACGACATCCACTGGCTCACCCCGGCCGAGCTCACCTCCTACAATGTCGTGAACTGACGGCGCTGCCCCGAACCGGAGACATCGGGCCGCGACCAACGGACGCGTGACGGCGCCCGCGGGGATGGATAGAGTGCGCGGCGATCGCGAAACCCAGTCTGGAGTTCCCCCATGGACCAGTCCCTCATGGTCATCGCCATCCTGATCGCCATCGGCGCGCTCTGCCTGCTCACCGATCCGAACTGACCGGCCCGGCGACCGCCGCGCCCGCGCGGGCGTGGTAGGCTGTAGGTCATAGCCGAAAGGGGCGTATCGCCCCACGCGAGAACGGGTTGCACACTGCGCCGTCCCATCCTTAGGGACCGAATCGTTCGGGTCCGGCGCATGCGTCCCCTCCCCATCCTGTTGGCGGCCTGCCTGCTCCTGCCGTTGATCGCGGCGGTGGCGAGCGGGCTGCTGTTGCGCGAATCCACCCTGGCGCAGGCCCGGGCGGAGGCGGAGGACATGGCCCTGCTGCTGCGTGAGCACGCGCTGCGCGTGCTGGAGGCGCAAGAGCAGGTGATCGCGCGCATCGACGCCCGCACGCGCGGCCTGTCCTGGGACACCATCGAGACGTCGGCCGACATCCACGGCCTGCTTCAGACCATGCGCGACCAGTCGCCCCATGTGGACGGCATCTGGCTGGTCGACCCCCAGGGGCGGACCGTCAACAGCGCCGACTTTTTCCCCATGCCCCACTCCACCGTGACGGAGCGGGAGTATTTCCAGGTCCTGCGGGACCGGGACGAGACGCACCTGGGAGAGATGATCGTCGGCCGTCTGAAGGGGAACCTGAACTTCAATCTCAGCCGCCGCCGCAGCCCGACGGCCGGCCAGCCGCCGGGCACCTTCGACGGGTTGATCCTCGTCACCTCCTCGCTGGAGTACTTCGAGGCGTTCTGGGGCGGCATCCATGCCATGGCGCCGCATGTGGTCGGGCTGGTCCGGGCCGACGGGAAGCTGCTGGCCCGCTATCCCGGCATGGACCGGCCGCCGCCCCGCATCCCGGAGGCGAGCCCGCTCTACCGCCTGATGGGCGAGCGGCGTTCGGGGACCTACGAATTCGTCTCCGCCGCCGACGGGGTGGAGCGCATCTACGGCTTCGCCAAGCTGGGCGACTATCCGGCCTTCCTGGTCTTCGGCATCGACAGGTTGGGGGCGCTGAAGCCCTGGCGCGACCAGATGGGCTGGATCCTGCTGGCGGCTCTCCTGGGCAGCGCGGCCCTTACCGGCATGACGGTACTGGCGATGGCGAACGCGCGGCGGGAACGCAAGGCCACCGCCCGGTGGCGCCGTGCTGCCGACGCGCTGCGGGCAGAGGTTGACCGCCGGACGGAGGCCGAGCGGGATCTGGTGGCGACCGAGCGGCACGTGGCGGAGCTGGAGCGCATGCAGGCCGAGATCGATGCCGCCCGCGCCAGGGCCGAAGCCGCCGACCGGGACAAGACGCGCTTCCTGGCGGCGGCCAGCCACGATCTGCGCCAGCCGCTGCAGGCCATGCGCAGCCTGTCGCACCTGCTGGTGGAGCGGCTGCCGGAGGGGCCGGAGCGGGAACTGGCGGCCAAGCTGCAGGTGGCGGTGCGCGCGAACGCCGGGCTGGTCAACGCGCTGCTGGATATCTCCAAGCTGGACGCCGGCCTGACCGAGCCCCGGCCGACCCGCTTCCCGGCGCAGGAGCTGCTGGACGAGATGGCGGTGGAGTTCGGTCCGGTGGCGGCGGAGAAGGGGCTGCGCCTGCGCGTGATGCCCTGCGCCGGCTGGCTGGAGACCGACCGCGACCTTCTGGGCGCCATCGTGCGCAACCTCGTCTCCAACGCGATCCGGCACACGGGATCCGGCGGCGTGGCCGTGGGCTGCCGGCCGGCGGGCGACCGGCTGCGGATCGAGGTCTGGGACACGGGCCCCGGCATTCCCGCCGCCCAGCGTGAGGAGATCTTCAAGGAGTTCCACCAGCTCCAGAACCCCGAGCGGGACCGGGCCAAGGGTCTCGGCATCGGGCTCGCCACCGTGGACAGGCTGACGAAGCTGCTGGGCCTGCCGCTGACCCTCCGCTCGGAGCCGGGACGGGGCAGCGTCTTCGCCATAACCGTGCCACGGGCCCGGCGGGCCGAGGCGGCGCCGCAGAGGGCCGCGACCGTGACGGCGGAGCCGCGCGGCCGCCATGTGCTCGTCCTGGAGGACGACGCGCTGCAGCTCGCCGCCACCGAGATGATGCTGGGCGACTGGGGCTGCCGGGTGACGGCGGTATCGACGGTGGAGGCGGCGCTGGAGGCCGCCCGCGCGGACCCGCCGGACCTGCTGCTGACGGATTTCCGCCTGCGCGGGGACCGGGACGGGATCGCCATGGTCACCGCCCTGCGGCAGGCCTCCGGCCGTGACATGCCGGCCCTGCTGGTGACGGGGGAGCTGCTGCTGCGCGACGGGCTGCCGCCCGACACGACGGTGCTGGCCAAGCCCTTCCATCCGGAACAGCTTCGCGCGGCCATCGGCGCGGCCCTCACCGGCGGAACGGACCTGCGCGCGGCCTAGATCAGCCGGCGGAGTCGATCCGCTCCCACGACTCGGCGACCAGCCTGTGGGTTGGGGCGACCTTGACCGGGATCGGCGGCCATTCCTCGAGCTCGAGATAGGAGAGGATCTGCCGCTCGCCGTTGCGGACCAGCGGCAGCGACACGGCCCGGATCGGGGTGGAGAAGCCGGGCCACAGGCCGATGGCGAGCCAGCGGGGAATGCCCTCACCCTCGATCGTCGCGTTCATGATCCGCTGCCAGCTCTCCATGCCCTCGCCATAGGCGTCGGGTGGAACGATCTGGCCCGTGCGGTCGCGGCCGGCCCAGGCCACCACCTCCGTCCCGATCAGGCGGAACCGGAAGCGGCCATCCGGCGCGCGGCCGACGATCAGCACGCCGGGCAGGTACTCCGCGATGGAGAAGGGAAGGTCCAGCGCCTCGAACCGCGGCGGCCAGCCGCGGTCGGCGTGGGACTTCCAGAGACGCACAAGCCTGTCGATACGCGCCCAGGCCGGCCCCTGAAGTCGCGCATCGCTCACCAACACCGTCGATGCCATCGAACCCTCGGACAAGCGGGCACCCGCACCGGCCCGCACGCTCGATCGTGGTATATCAGATTGCGTTCATCTGCGGAAGGGCGAACACGCGGTGATGCATAAGTATGAATAGGTTTCTAAGTAATTAACTCCGCGCCCTACTCGCGCTCTCGTAGATGGTCCAGTTGAGGCCAAAGCCGACGCTGTAGTTGACCTCGTCTTGGAACAGAGGGCTGTCCTCGTTCGCGGAGCCGCCAAAGTATCCGACTTGGCCGCCGAAGAAGGCGCGGAGCCTGTCCGTCACCTTGTAGCTCAACCCCAGCGTGAATTCCGTGCCGATGTATCCGTCATCCGCCTCGTAGGCGGCGCGGCCGGGGCGGGCGAACTGCGGCTCGACCGTGTAGAAGTAGTCGTTCACCCCGCCCAGCCCCCAGATCGGCCCGACGGCCAGGAACAGGCTGACGGGGGAGCCGCCGACGGCGCGGTTGAAGTAGCTGAGCTGCGGGTTGATGACATAGCCCTGGTGGTCGACGCTGCCGAAATCGGTGGAGAAGACGGCGCGGACCTCCAGCGACGCCTCCACCTGCACCGGCGAATCCGCCGGCAGGAAGCGGTACTCGACCGACGGGCCCAGCTCGAACAGGAAGTCGAGGTCGGGCATGCCCTGGCGGGCGTCGTTGTCGTCGCTGTCGACGTCGAAGGCGCCGCCCAGGCCGATGTCCAGCTCCAGCCGGTCGTCCATGAAGGTGCGGCGGGCGCGGATGGCGCCCTGGTCGCCGATGCGGATGATCTCACCCCGGTAGATGACGTAGGGCACCGGCAGGCCGCGCCACCGCCCCTCGCCGGAGGCGGGATAGTCGGCGACCCAGCCGCCGGCGGCGAACAGGCCCGCTTCCCACAGCGGCTGGCCGGGGCCCTGGGCGCCCAGGGCGGGCGGCGTGGGGCCGCGCGGTTCCTGCTGGGCGGCGGCGGGGACCGCGAAGGACGTGGCGGCCAGGGTGGCGATGGCGGCGGCGGTGCCGGCGAGGCGGCGGGCTGCCATGATGGGGGACGGGGCGGTGTTGGACATCGGAACCGGTGTCATGGTGGCGGGACCGGGCGGCGCCCGGCGGCTACCCCTAAATGGCGCGGCGCCGCCGGTTATCAATCGGGAAGGTTCAACAGGTCCGGTGCCGGCCGACATATTCCCCAACGGAGATAGGGCCATGCGCGACTGGTGCGCGCCGCCGCCGCATGGCGTAGGATGCGGCGGCAGACCACCCCTTCCGGAAGCCGCCCGCATGGCCGCCACCGTCGACAGCGACCGCCCCGAAACCGATCCCTTGGACACGGAGGAGCGCATCGCCCGCATCCGCGAATGCTGGCGCGCGGCCCTGAACACGGACGACCCGGATGAAAGCCGCAAGTGGGTGGATCTCGCCGAATCCCTGGGCCACCGGCGGGCCGGAACCGGCGCTGCTTCCGGTGCCCGCGACGGCCGGGAGCGCCGGCGTTTCCCCCGTGTCCCGGTGGAGTCGGCGGCGCTGCTGACCGTGGCCGACCGGGTGCTGGCCGGACACACGCGCAACCTGTCGCGCACCGGCGCCAGCCTGCAGCTTGCGGAGGGGCATGGCGTGGTGACGGGCGACCACGCCCTGCTGACCGTGTCCGGCTGGGTCGCCGACCGCGCGGCCGCCGTGGTGGCGGTTGAGGGGCGGGTCGTCCGGCTGGCCTATACGGACCTGTGATCGGGAATCACGCCGCCTGCCATGAGAGTGATTCGCAGGCGGTCCTTCCCGCGTAACGGGAACCGGCGGCCGATGTTGTAGCCCGCAGCCCCGGGCACCCCGCCCGGCCACCCATGCGGGAGACACGCCATGTCCGACCAGCGCACCTTCGACCGCCGCGCCTTCGGCACCCTTGCCGGCAGCCTCGCCGGCGCCCTCGCGGCCACGGCCGTCGCCGGGCCGGCACTGGCCCAGACCCAGGGCTCCGGCGGGGCCGCCACCGGCCCCAGCCGCGCCACCGCCGCCGGCGGCCAGCCCTTCGCCGACCTGATCCAGGACCATCGGCAAATCTCGCAGATGCTCCAGAAGATGGCGACGCTGACGGACTCCCAGGAACGGCAGCGGGATGTGAAGCAACTGAAGACCTTGCTGACGGCCCATGCCGTGGCGGAGGAGAACGCCCTCTACCCGGCCCTCCAGACCATCGCCGACAGCGAGGAGGAGGCGCAGGAGGCCTATGAGGAGCATGCCCTGATGAAGGTCCACCTGTTCGAGGTGGAGATGGCCGCCATGACGGGCGAGGATTGGGAGGGCAAGGTCAAGCAGCTCACCCGGACGATCACGGAGCATGTCGAGGAGGAGGAGAGCGAGATCTTCCCGCGCATGCAGAAGCAGCTCGAGGCCTCGCAGCTCCAGATGATCGAGCAGCAGGTCCAGATGAACAAGCAGATGGTGGGCTGACGCAGCGTCGGGGGCGCCCGCCGCACGGCTCAGGCGGCCACCGGCACCTCCGGTGCCGCCTTGCCCGCAAGGTCCGGCAGGCGGGCCAGCACCTCGTCGGGGCGGCCCTGGTCGACGATGCGGCCATCGGCCATCACCACCACCCGGTCGAACCGGTCCAGCAGGTGCAGCCGGTGCAGGGTGGAGACGACGCAGGCGTCGTGGAAGCGGTCGAACAGCGCGTCGTAGACCTGCGCCTCCGTGGCGGGGTCCAGGCTCGCCGTCGGCTCGTCCAGCAGCAGCAGGCCCTTGCCCCTGGCCGCCAGCAGGCCGCGGGCGAGGGCCACGCGCTGGCGCTGGCCGCCGGACAGGTTCGCCCCGCGCTCCTCGATCCGGCTTTCCAGCCCCTGGGGCAGGCTTGACACCAGCCCGGTCAGGGCGGCCCCGGCCAGGGCGGCCTCGATCTCCTCCTCCCGTGCCGCCAGCCCGAAGGTCAGGTTGTGGCGCAGGGTCGCCTCGAACATGTCGGATTCCTGCGGGATCAGGGTGCCCGCCCCGCCCAGGTGGCGCATGTCCAGGCGGGGCACCCCGTCCACGGCCACCCGGACCGTCTCCGGCGCGTAGAGCCCGGCCAGCAGGCGCAGCAGCGTGCTCTTGCCCGATCCGCTCTCCCCGATCAGGGCCACGCGCTCCCCCCGGCGCAGCGTGATGTCCACCTCCGCCACGCCGGCGGCACGGCCCTCCTCCTCACCGTTGCGATGGCGGAACGACAGGCCTTGGACCGACAGCTCGCGCCAATCGGCCGGAACGGGTGTGGCGGGCGGCACGGTGTCGGCGGCGTCCCGGATCGGGTCGACGAGGCCGAGTTCCGCCTGCCAGCGCACCAGGTTGCCCCAGTGCGCCGCCATGGCGTTCACCACGCCGCCGGCCTGGTGCGCGTACTGGTGCACCAGCACCGCCGTGCCGACCATGACCGTGCCGCCCTCCCGCCAGGCGATCCAGCCATAGAGGCCGACGAGGGCCACCCGGAGCGTGGCGGACAGGAGGTCGATGGTGGCCCATTTGGCCTCGTTCATGACGACGGACCGGCGGTGCGGGCGGGCGGCATCCTCCATCCGCCGGGCGGCGAGATCGCGGAGCGGTTCCTCGATCCTGAGCGCCCGCACCGTGCCGATGTTGCCCAGCCCGTCGATGATGGTGGCGCCGAAGCGGCCGTCCGCCTCCGCCTCCTCCCTCAGCAGGCGGACCATCACCCGGTCCAGGCGCACCAGGATGGTTGCCAGGACCACGTAGCCCAGCATCCCGGTGACACCGACCGGCCAGCAGATCACCAGCAGGGCGACCAGCGGGCCGACCAGGTTCACGGCGTTCTGGATGTAGATGAACTGGCTCTGGCCGAAGCTGTGCAGCGCGCCGACGGACCGGCCCATGCGCTGGATGATCTCGCCCGAATGGTGCCGCGCGTGCCAAGCGATGGGCAGGGTCAGCAGCCGGTGGTACAGGGCGTCCGCGTACCGCCCGCGCAGGGCCACGGCGGCGAACCGCTCCAGGACCCGGCCGGGCCCATGCAGCGCCCAGCCGACGATGCTGACCCCCAGTGTGGCCAGCAGGTACCATCCGGCCTCCGCCACGGCCCCGGCCCCACCGATCTGCAGCGCGTTCACCGCCTGCGCGGTGTACCAGGGGCCCAGCAGGTTGACGAGGACGGCACCCGTGAGCAGGGCCAGGGCGGCGACCACGCGCAGCCTGTCGCCCTTGGCCTCCCGCCACAAGGTGGCGTAGAGACGCCCGATGCCACGCAAGAGTGAGGAGTCGGCGGACATTGCGGCCTACTTGGTCCGGATGAAGTAGGCCAATCCTCATAGGCTCTGGTTACTTGAACGTTTATACCTCGCCGCCGAACCGCGACTTACCCCTTTATTGCCGGCCATTGGCCGCCGCCCAGTCCCGGCGGAACGCGTTGGCGGCGGCGTGGGCGGCGCGCACCGGCTCCGGCAGGCGCCAGCGCGGGGCGAGGCGCAACACGGCCGCCGTCGCCGCCTCCGGCCCGATACGCTGGCCGGGGGAGACATAGACCGGCGCCACCCCCGGCCGGGTGCGCAGCACCGTGCCGATGGACCGGCCCTTCCAGACAAGCGGCACCGTGGCCCCGCGCGCGTCCGCCAGCGGCCCCGCCGGTGCCCCCACCAGGATGGATTTGGCGCAGCCCAGGGTGGGCCGGTCCAGCAGCACGCCCAGATGGGCGGCAATGCCCAGCCCGCGCGGGTGGCTGACCCCATGCCCGTCCACCACGATCAGGTCCGGCCAGCGCGACAGTTCCGCGAACGCCGCCAGCAGGGCCGGCACCTCACGGAATCCCAGATATCCCGGCACATAGGGGATGGGTGCGATCCGCATGGCCGTCGCCGTCTCCAGCGGCCGCAGCGTGTCGGCGTCCAGCAGCACCACCGCCGCGAAGATGCGCCCCGCCGGGTCGCGCGGAAAGCTGCTGACGTCCACCCCCGCCACGGTCCGCAGCGGCCCGGGAGCACCCTCGGGCGTCACCCGCGCCGCCAGATCCCGCTGCACCGTGGAGGCCACGGTCAGGTCCGGCGGGGACAGCCACGCGTCGGGGATGGGGGGCAGGGGCGGCATGGGGCCCGCATCATCGGCGCGCGGCGGCGGCGGGGCAAGGCGGGCAAAGGCGTCAGGCCCGCCGGGCCCACCCGGCTTGACGGGCACAAGGCGCCAGGACTATAGTCCTGCAACCAACGCCCGCCGTGCGCCCGCCGCCCGGCGGGCTTTCTTTTTGTCCGGAGCCCGCCGCCGCCATGACCGCCCAGTCGCCCGCCGCCCCAGTCCTGCGGATCGCCCAGCCGCTCACCAAGTCCCATGCGCAGCCGGACGACACGCTGGCGCTGAGGCGGGTGCTGAACCGGCTGGGCCTGTTCGTGCCCGACCGCCGCCTGGGCATGAACGCCTATGCCGGCACCGACCTGTTCGACGCGCTGGACCGGTTCCGGCGCAACAACGGCCTGCCGACGGGCGCTCCGCTGCGGCCGGACGATCCCGCCATCGGCGTGCTGAACGCGGCGCTTGCGGCGTGGCCCGGCGGCCGCCGCTATGTCTGGCGCACCGTCGGCGACGACAGGGTGCGCCCGGCCCACGCGGCGCTGGAGGGGCGAAGCTTCACCTGGGCCGCACCCCCGGCCGAGGGCCACCCCGGCACGGCCCCCGGCTGCCGCTGCTGGGCCGAACCCGTCGGCCCCGTTTGCCACACCGGGCCGTGGCTCAAGGAGGCCCTGGACCTTGTGGAGCGGAACGAGGGCTTCGTGCCCCACCCCTATGGCGACACAAAGGGCAAGATCACCACGGGCTTCGGCTTCAACGTGAACGCCTTGAGCGACTTTCAGGGCATGCCCTTCCGCATTGGCGCGGAAGATGGCCCACTGGCCACCGAAGCAGAGAAGGCTGCCGGTTTCGAAGCGATGGAGAAAGCGGTGGCAGCCGCCTGGAAGGCGGCCGGACAGGGAGCCAAGAAGTTGAAATGGGAGGCTGGTGACTACATAGATTACACACTACTGAGACTCAGTCGTGGTGATGCATTGAAAATCGTCAGGCAGAAGATCGAGCGCTTCCATCACGATCTTCGGCAGAAGTTTGCGGATTTCGACTGTTTGCCGACTCCGGCCAAATCAGCGCTGATGGACCTTATCTACAATATCGGTGCCACAAAATTTTCGGCCCTGGAGTGGCCCAATCTGTTCCAGGCGGTACGGGATCGCGATTGGGAGAGGGCTGCGGCGGAGAGCAATCGATTTGAGGTTCAGCCCGAAAGAAACGAAAGAACCAAGACCGAGTTCCTGAAGGCGCTTTCCATTGATGGCTTGTCCGAGCCCTGAGGCTATCTCCAGCCCGTATCTCCGCGATACCGCCATTGCGGGAAGCGCCCGTGGAAATGCTGTCCGGTGATACAATTCACTGGCAGCTCGCGTCCGGTAAGTTCCCCGTCGATTACCCCGTCGAAGCAGGCCCGCCTGGAGGAGGACGTGAACACCAGTATTCGCTCGTTGTCCCGCTTGCGTGTGCTCAACAAAACGTAGGTTGCGGGATTGGTGCTGCGGGGACTGAAATAGACGCACTCGAACACCGAGAACGGCCGGTCCGCCCTCCGGAACTCCTCCAGGACCGTGCAACGATGGCCGCTGTCACCGGGGGCATAAGTCCAGGCGCCATCCTGTATGGTGAGCCTTCCGCCCGTTTTCGCCGCACCCCACTCCCCACAGAACTCCTGGTTCTTCAGCGTACAGACGATCGGCTCATCCCCGCCGGCCAGGGCGGGCGCGGCGGCGAGCAGGGTAAGGAGGACCGGGGCGGCAGGGACCCGCATGGCAGCACGGCCGACCAAGGACGACGCATTCAAACGAGTATGAATATTGCTGCTATTCACGTCAAGGTGGAAGAGCCAGCGCCCGCTGAATCGCGCGCTCGGATGGACCGTTCCGGCTCGTCCCTTGTGCCCTGTCAGTCGAACCCCGCCTAATCAGGGCGTCTGAAGTAGTGCTGACCCGTTATGCAATTGGCCAGAATCCGACGGTCGGTCAACATCTCTTGGATGGAGATGTCCAGGCATGCTCTGGATCTTGCCGACGTAAACACCATTCTCGGAACTCCATACCTCACTATCAGACTGAGCAGGACGAATTCGGCGGGATTGGTGACGCGCGGGCTGGAGTAGACGCATTCGAAGACCGAGAAAGGCCGCCCCTCACGCCGGAACTCCTCAAGGACCGTGCACCGACGTGTGGAGTCCCGCTTCGGGTCGCGCCAGCCGCCATCCTGAATCGTCACGTCGCCAAACGCTGCGGAACCCCACCAAAACCCACAGAACTCCTGGTTCTTCAGGGTGCAGACGACCGGCTCCTCCCCGCCGGCCCGGGCGGGCGCGGTGGCGAGGAGGGTGAGCAGGGCCAGGGCGGCGGGGGCCCGCATGGCGGGGCGGTTCCGATGGGGTCGAGCGCGCCTACGAGTATAAGCGGGCGGATAGTTCGCGTCCAGGTCGAGCCGCCCGCGCCCACAAATCGCCCAGATCGCGGCGCACACCGGAGGCGGATCGGGGCCGGATCGGGGGGAAGCGGTCCTTTGCCCCTCCCCTTGTCCGGCCATTCCCATTATCTTGTGGCCAACCCGCCGGCCGCCACCACGCATGGTAGACCCTGTGAGCCCGCTCCGCGCCCCCGACCGGGCGAAGCCGAAACCGAGGAAGACGGAGGCCAAGCCGAAGCGGGCGAAGCCCCGGCGCTGGGGCGCGCTGCTGGGCAAGGCGGCGGCACTGGCCGCCATCTGGGGCTTCATGGGCGGCCTGTTCGCGCTGGCCTGGTTCGCCCACGACCTGCCGGACGTGAACCAGGCGGTGCAGGTCGAACGGCGCCCGGCTATCACGCTGGTGGCCGCCGACGGGTCGAAGTTCGGCCGGCTGGGCGACCTGCGCGGCGCCACGGTGGATGTGGCGCACCTGCCCAAGCATCTGGTGCAGGCCCTGATCGCGACCGAGGATCGGCGATTTTACAGCCATTTCGGTGTTGATCCGCTGGGCATCGCCCGCGCCTTCTACGTCAACTGGCAGGCCGGGCGTACCGTGCAGGGCGGGTCCACCATCACCCAGCAGCTGGTGAAGAACCTGTTCCTGACCCCGGAACAGACCCTCAAGCGCAAGATCCAGGAGGCGATGCTCGCCGTCTGGCTGGAGCGCAAATACAGCAAGGACGAGATCCTCACCGCCTATCTGAACCGGGTCTATCTGGGGGCCGGCACCTTCGGGGTGGACGCGGCCGCCCGCACCTACTTCAACAAGCCGGCGACCGAGCTGACTCTGCGCGAAAGCGCCATCGTCGTCGGCCTCCTGAAGGCGCCGTCGCGCTACAGCCCCACCTCCAGCCCCGAGCGCGCCGTGCGGCGGGCGGAGGTGGTGCTGGCCGCCATGGTGGAGGCGGGCTTCATCCAGCCGGCTGAAATGAAGGCGGCGCTGGAGACGCCGACCATCCCCCGCCGCAAGCCCGGCAGCGAGGGCGACGGGCGCTACTTCGCCGCCTGGGTGGCCGATCAGGTGGCCGCCTTCGTCGGGCCGGACCATGGCGACCTGATCGTCTACACGACCTTCGATCCCGGCATGCAGCGCGCCGCATCCAGCCATGTGGCCGACATGCTGCGCGGGCCGGGGGCGGAGGCGCGGGTGGGGCAGGCGGCCGCCGTGGTGATGACGCCGGACGGGGCCGTGCGCGCGCTGGTGGGCGGGGGCGACTACGACGAGAGCCAGTTCAACCGCGCCACCCAGGCGCTGCGCCAGCCGGGCTCCGCCTTCAAGCCGGTGGTCTTCCTGGCGGCCCTGGAGGCCGGCTGGACGGAGGCGTCGACGATCGAGGATGCGCCCTACCGCAAGGGCAAATGGGCGCCGGAGAATTATGATGGCAAGTACCGGGGTGAGGTCACCCTGAACGAGGCGCTGGCCCATTCCTCCAACACCGCCACCGTGCGCCTGCTGGAGGCGGTGGGGGTGGACCGCGCCATGTCCATGGCCCGGCGCCTGGGCCTGACCAGCCAGATGCGCCGCGACCTGTCGCTGGCGCTGGGCACCAGCGAGACCACGCTGCTGGAGCTGACCGGCGCCTACGCCACCATCGCCAACGGCGGGCGCGGGGTCATCCCCTACGCCATCCTGGAAATCCGCGACATGGACGGGCAGCTGCTGTACCAGCGGCGCGGGTCGGGGGCCGGCTTCGCCATCGCGGCCCCGGACGTGGAGGCGGCGACGAAGCTGCTGCTGGGCCCCATCGCCTTCGGCACCGGCACGGCGGCGAACCTGGGCGGGCGCATGGCGGCGGGCAAGACCGGCACCACCCAGGATTACCGCGACGCCTGGTTCGTCGGGTTCACCGCCGACCTCGTCGCCGGCGTCTGGCTTGGCAATGACACCGGCGCGCCGATGCGGCGGGTGACCGGCGGCGGCCTGCCCTCGCGGCTGTGGCGGGACATCATGGTGGACGCCCATGCCGGGATGCCGCCGCGCGACCTGCCGGCCCTGGGCGGTGGCGTGCGCCGGCCGACCCAGGACGAGCTCGTGGCCGAACAGCCCGCCGACGCGCCCCGCCCCGAAACGGTGGAGCGCCCCGACACCGACGGCGGCGGCATCGCCGGCCTGATCCGCCGCCTGACCGGCGGGGGGTGACCGAACCCAGGGTGGGTTCCACCCCTCACCCCCCTCGCTCCGCTCGGGACCCTCTCCCGCAAGGGGAGAGGGGGAACTGGACACCGACGCGGTTCTGCCGTCGCGGGCTAGGCGGCCACGGGATCAAGCGCGGCCCCAAGTCAACCCTCTCCCCTTGCGGGAGAGGGTGGCGAACGTCAGTGAGCCGGGTGAGGGGTGAGGGAGCCGCCCGTCACTCCGCCGCCACCGTGTCCAGGAACGGATAGTCGGTGTAGCCCTTGGCGCCGCCGCCGTAGAAGGTGTCGCGGTCGGGCGGGTTCAGGGGCGCGTTCCGGCGGAAGCGCTCCAGAAGGTCGGGGTTGGCGAGGTAGGGCACGCCGAACGCCACCGCGTCCGCCCGGCCCTGCGCGATCGCCTGTTCCGCCAGCTCCTTCGTGAAGCCGCCGTTCAGGATGAAGGTGCCCTTGAACAGGCCGCGCAGATGGTCGGCCACGCGCGGCACGCCGGGCGGCACACTCATCGGGTGGCCGTCCACCGGCGGCTCGATCACATGCAGGTAGGACAGACCGAAGCGGTTCAGCCGTTCGGTGGCGTGGCCGAAGGTGGCAACGGGGTCCGCATCCCACATGCCGTTGCCGTTCCCGGTGGGGGAGAAGCGCACCCCCACCCGCTCGGCACCCCAGACGTCGACCACCGCCTCCGTCACCTCCAGCAGGAAGCGGGCGCGGTTCTCCACGCTGCCGCCGTAGCGGTCGGTGCGGATGTTGCTGCCGCTGCGCAGGAACTGGTCGATCAGGTAGCCGTTGGCGGCGTGGACCTCCACGCCGTCGAACCCGGCCCGCTTCGCCTTGGCCGCCCCGTCGGCGTACTGGGCGACGACACCCGGCACCTCCTCGGTCTCCAGCGCGCGGGGGGTGACGTAATCCTTCATGCCCTCATGGGTGTAGAGCTGCCCCTTGATGCCGATGGCGCTGGCCGACACGGGCAGGGCGCCCGCCGGCTGATAGAGCGGATGCGACACCCGGCCGACATGCCAGAGCTGCAGGTAGATGCGCCCGCCGGCCGCGTGCACGGCCTCGACGATGGACTTCCAGCCCTCCACCTGCGCGTCGGAATGGATGCCGGGCGTGTCCGGATAGCCCTGACCCTCCGGCGTCACCTGGGTGGCCTCCGCCACGATCAGGCCGGCGGTGGCGCGCTGGGCATAGTATGTCGCGGCCAGGGGGTTCGGCACGTTGCCGGACAGGGCGCGGCTGCGCGTCAGCGGCGCCATCACCAGACGGTTCGGCAGGGTGACGGCGCCCGCGCGGACGGGCGTGAACAGGATGCTGTCGGTCATGATGGGTCCCGGTCGGGAGGGGGAGGGGTCACTGCGTGATGAAATAATGTACCGTTCGATAAAGTGAAGTGACGCCGCTCACTGGCGGGAAGAGCGCGAGGACGGGCGGGCCCGAAAGTCCCTGCGCCACCCCCTCGCATTTCCTGTCCAATGCCGTACTATGGGCCCGCGGGCCGCGACCGTGCCCGTGCCGCCACCCCGGACTCGATGCTTTATTTCGAAATCGCCGTCATCGTCCTTCTGGCGCTGCTGAACGGATTCTTCGCCATGTCGGAACTCGCGGTGGTCTCGGCCCGCCGCGTACGGCTTCAGCAGATGGCCGACGACGGCAGCAAGGGCGCCCGCGTCGCGCTCGAGCTGCAGGACGATCCGTCGCGCTTCCTGTCCACCGTGCAGGTCGGCATCACCCTGGTCGGGACCATCAGCGCCGCGTTCGGCGGCGCCACGCTGGGCGACCGGCTTGACGTGTGGCTGGCCCGGTTCCCGACGCTGGACGACTGGTCCGGCCTGATCGCCATCACGGTGGTGGTCATCCCCATCGCCTACCTGCAGCTGATCGCGGGCGAGCTGGTGCCGAAGCGGTTCGCGCTGGTGAACGCGGAACGGATCGCCGCCGGCGTCGCCCCCTTCATGCGCGGCCTGTCGCGGGTGGCGGGGCCCGTCGTCTGGTTCCTGGGCGCCTCCACCTCGTTCGTGCTCCGCCTGCTCCGTGTGCCGGAGAAGGCGGACAACGCCGTGACCGAGGAGGAGGTGAAGAGCTTGATCGCGGAGGGGACGGCCAGCGGCGTGTTCGAGGAGGAGGAGCGCCGCCTGATCGAGGGCGTGATGCGCCTGACCGACCGCACCGTGCGCAGCATCATGACGCCGCGCCTGGACGTGACCTGGCTCGACATCGACGACGATCCCGACGCCATCCGCAAGGAGATCGTGGACAGCGGCCACAGCCGCTTCCCCGTCTGCCGGGGCGACTTCGACGACGTGGTCGGCATCGTCCACACCCGCGACCTGCTACACGCGCATTTCGCCGACAAGCCCTTCGACATAAGGGCCGCCGTGACGGACGCGCTCGTCGTGCATGACGGCACCGAGGCGATGCGGATGCTGGAGCTGTTCAAGCAGTCCGGCCAGCAGATGGCCGTGGTGGTGGACGAGTACGGCACGGTGGAGGGGATCGTCACCCTGACCGACGTGCTGGAGGCGATTGCCGGCGAGATGCCGGAAATGGGCGCCACCGACGAGGAGGCCGACATCGTCCGCCGCGCCGACGGCAGCTACCTGATCGAGGGGCTGCTGGCGGTGGAGGAGGTGGAGAACGTCCTGGCGCTGAGGAGCCTGAAGGACGAGGACGGCGACTACCACACGCTGGCCGGCTTCATCCTGTTCAAGCTGGGCCACATCCCCACGGCGGGGGAGGCCTTCGACCATGACGGCTGGCGCTTCGAGGTGGTCGACATGGACGGCCGCCGCATCGACAAGGTGCTGGCGATGCCCCTCCCGCCGCGGCTCGAGACGGCGGCGAAGTAGGCCTCAGCGGGACGACAGCCAGCGGCGCGCAAGCACCAGCCAGCGCGGCCCGTCGCCGCCGCGTGACGGGTCGAGGACGATCCCGGCCTCGGCGACGGCGCCCGTTTCGGCCAATGACCGCACGACCAGCTCCACCGGGCCGGCGGCCAGGCGGTCCCCGACCTCCGGGCGGCCGTTGAAGGCGCGTGACAGCATGTCGCCCAAGCGGGTCTCCGGATCGGCCTCGCTGATCAGGATGCCGTATTGGGCGGCGAGTTCGCCCAGCGTAGTGTCGGCGGCCAGGGGGAAATCGCCGTAGAAGCCGGCGTCGGTCTCACCCGACGGCCCCGCATAGACCTTGTCCAGCAGGGGGATCTGCCGGGCCGAGGCGAACAGGTAGACCTGGTCCTTGGGCTGAAGCGGTCCCGCATTGTGCACGTTCAGCGCCTGCCCGCCCCGCAGCACCAGGACGGGTCGCGCCCAGCGGGGCACGCGGTCGCCCTTGGCGATCGCGCTGTCGGGGTGGATGCGGTAGCCGACCAGCTCGTGCTCCGTGCCGCCCGGCAGTTCAAGTTCCTGCCGGTCCACGGGCCCGGTGCGTGGGGGTACCGCCAGCTTCAGCCAGCGGGCCATCGGCCCGACCGTCCATCCCTGGATCAGCAGCGACGCGAGGACCATGATGAAGACGACGTTGAAGTAAAGCTGCCCGTTCTCGACACCGCCGATGGTCGGCAGGATCGCCAGCAGGATGGACACCGCGCCGCGCAGCCCCACCCAGCCCGAGAACACGATCTCCCGCCGGCTGAATCCGAAGGGAAGCAGGCAGAGCCAGACCGCCAGCGGCCGGGCGAACAGGATCAGCACCAGCGCCAGCATCACCGCCGGGAGGGCGACACTTCCGAACTGCGACGGCGTGGCCAGCAGGCCGAGGGTGAGGAACATGCCGATCTGGGCCAGCCAGGTCATGCCCAGCTGGAAGCGGCGGAGCCGGGCCGCGTGCCGGATGTTCAGGTTGCCGGCGACCAGCCCCGCCACATAGGCCGCGAGGAAGCCGCTGCCGCCCACCATGCCCGTCGCGGCGAAGACCACCAGCGCCATGCTGAGGGCGGCGATGGGGTAGAGTCCGATCTCCAGGTTTCTGACGCGGCCCAGCACGGCGGCGATGGCGAACCCTCCGATCATCCCGGCCGGAAGCCCGATGCCCATCTGCTGGATGAAGGTCAAGGCGAGGCCCCAGCCCCACGCCTCAAACGACGCCTGCGCGGCCGCCAGCTCCACCAGCGCCAGCGTCAGGAAGATCGCCATGGGATCGTTGGTCCCGGACTCGATCTCCAGCGTGGCGCCGACCCTTTCCCGCATATTGACACCGCCGACCCGCAGCAGGAAGAACACCGCCGCCGCATCCGTGGAGGCGATGATGGCGCCCAGCAGCAGCGCCTCCGTCCAGGTGAGACCCAGCAGCGGCTTGGCGGCCAGGCCCAGGAATCCCGCCGTCAGGACGACACCGACGGTCGCGAGCGTCAGCGCCGGGGCCGCGGCGACCCGGTAGCTGCGCAGCCGCGTCTCGAAGCCGCTGTCGAACAGGATGATGGCCAGCGCCAGCGAGCCGATGAAATAGGCCGCCGGGCCGTCGTCGAAATCGATGCGGAGCAGGCCGTCCTCGCCGGCCAGCAGGCCGATGCCGAGGAAGATCAGCAGCAGCGGCGCGCCGATGCGCTGGGAGATGAGGCTGGTGAAAACACTGATCGCGATGAGCCCCGCACCGATCAGGATCGCGAGGTTCACCGTGTCGATCATGTGTCAGCCCGTCCCAGCTCCGCCCCGATCCCGACGGGGACAGGATATCGAGACGGAACCGTGGCGAACAATCGGCACGGCGGGGGAAAAGAAAGGGCGGCGTCCGAAAACGCCGCCCATTCGCAACGGGTGTTGCCCACAGGTCACGCCAGCAGGTCCCGGCCGGAGTTCACGCCGCCGTCAGGATCCGCTCGTCGCGAAGCTTCTGCTGCGCGTACCAGAGGGCGGCGGCGCAGACGGCCAGGGTGATCAGGGACACGATCAGCCCCTGGCCCGCCTCGTACGCCCCTTCGGAAACGAGGCGGCGCAGCACGTCGCTGTGGCCCATGATGGGCGCCAGTTTCTGCGCGCCCTCCGGATCGCGGCCGGAGAAGCTGGTGAACACGACCAGGATCACCGGCAGGAAGCTGAACAGCTGGATGTAGGTCTGGGCCTCCTTGAAGTTCTTCGCCAGCAGGGCCAGCAGGACTTGGCAGGCCGAGACGGCGAGGCAGACCGGCAGCAGCGTCAGCCACATCAGCAGCTGCGTGGTCGCCGTCAGCTGCATGGTGATGCCGAGCTGCTCCAGCGGTGCGAAGCGCAGCAGGTTGACGCCCAGCACGATGGTGACGCCGGTCCCGATGACGGAGAACATCGTGGCGTTCGCCCATTTGCCCAGGATCAGGGACAACGGCGTCACCGGCTGGGCCAGCAGGGGGCGCAGGCTGCGCCGTTCCCGCTCCCCGGCGGTGCTGTCGATCGCCATGCTCATGCCGATGAAGAACGGTGCGAGCAGGAAGAAGTAGAGCAGCATGTTGGCGATCTGGACGGTGCCGACGCCGGTGACGGCGACGTTGGCCTCGGTGATGGCGATGGGGGCCACCGTCTCCCCCGGCACGCCGCGCGCCAGCAGCCGGGCCTGCGCCACCTCCGTGCCGAAGGCGCGGATGGCGCCGGCCACCTGCCGCGACGCGCGCAGCGAGGACTGGCGCGCCTCGTCCCGGAACAGGGTGATCTCGGCACTGCGGCCGGCCGTCCATTTCTCCGCATAGTCGGCCGGGATGCGGATCGCCACCTGGGCGGAGCCGAGGGTCGGGATGGCTTCGTCGCCGTCGCGCCGCTCCACGTTAAGGCCACGCCGTTCCAGCTCCGAAACGAGCGTGGGCGCGTTGGCGGCCCCGTAGACGGCGACCACCGCCGTCTCGTCCCGGGTGATCTCGCCCACGGCGAAATTCAGCCCGACCACCAGGAAGACCGGCCCGAACAGGGCGTAGGCGAAGGCCGCGAACAGCGAGCGCCGGTCGCGGCTGTGGTCCACCAGCTCGGTGCGGAGGACCGTCAGGATGTCTTGCAGCATGGGTCCGTCCTCCTCAGGCGGCGACTTGCACGAAGGCGTCTTCAAGGTTTGCAGCGCCGGTGCTGGCGATGAGCTCGGCCGGTGTGCTGTCGGCGACGATGCGGCCCCGGGCGATGCAGACCACCCGGTCGGACAGCTCCTCCACCTCCGCCATCACGTGGCTGGACAGCAGGATGCAGCGCCCCTCCCGCTTCAGCGCCCGCAGGGTCTCGCGCAGCAGGCGGATGCTCATCACGTCCAGGCCGCGCGTCGGCTCGTCCAGGATCAGGTTGCGGGGCTTGTGGATGAGGGCGCGCCCCAGGGCGACCTTCATCTGCTGGCCGGTGGAGAAGCCTTCCGTCCGGCGGTCGGCGATCTCCTCCATGCCCAGGAGGCCGATCACCTCCTCCATCGCCGATTCCAGGGCGGCACCCCGCATGCCGTGCAGCCGCGCGAAGTAGCGCAGATGCTCGCGACTGGTCAGGCGCGGGTACAGGCCGAAGGCGTCCGGGAACCAGCCCAGCGCGCGCCGGGCCGCCTTCGGATCGGCCTGCACGTCGATCCCGTCGATCAGCGCCCGGCCCCCGTCCGGCCGGTACAGGCCGACGAGGCTGACCAGCGTGGTGGTCTTGCCCGAGCCGTTGGCGCCCAGCAGGGTCGTGATCTCGCCGTCCCGGGCGGTGAAGCCGACGCCGTCCACGGCCGTCACCTTGCCGAAGCGCTTCACCAGGGTCTCAACCGTCATCATGGCAGTGGTCCTTTCATCCGGTGATCAGGTTGGCCGGTGATCAGGGCTTCGGCCCGGTGGGGCCGACGCTGAAGGGCGGGCGGGTCTGCTTCTCCAGGCAGCTCGCGTCCAGGCCGCCGCCGTCCGCCGCCTTGACGAAGTCGGCGACGATGTCGTCGGCGCAGCGGGCGACGGTGACGTTGTGCCCGGCCACGGGCGCCACGATGTGCCAGGCGCGCGGCAGGTGTTTCTTCGCCTCCTCCCCGTAGAAGGGCGGGGTGATCGGGTCGATGCCGCCCGACAGGATCAGCACCGGCACGTCCACCGTCACCGGCGCGTCATAGCCGTCGGGCAGCGGGCGCACGGCCACATCGGCGCAGGCCTCCACCCAGCCGGTGTACCAGCTCGAGCCGGTGAAGCTGGCGGCGGCCGGGGCGGCCAGCTCCGCCGCCGGGGTGCGCTGCACCTCCTCCCGGCAGAGCGAGGCCAGCGTGGCGCCGAGATACATGCTTTCCGCCAAGCCCATGCCGTTGACGCCGAGCGTGAGCAGGGCGGTGGCGTCGCCGGCGATCAGCCGGTCGACCACGAAGGGGACGAGGGCGGCGCCGGACGGTGTGTAAAGGGCGCCCCGGATCACCTGGGCGACACCCTCGCGGACGAGGCTGACCGTGTCCGGACGGCCGGTGTCGGGCCGGATCACGTCGAAATCGCGCGGGCCGTCGAACCCGGCGAGCCAGTCCTTGAACCGGCGCTCCAGGTCCGGGAAGGCGGCGGCGCAGGCGGCATCGTCGGCGCAGGCGCGAAAGGCCGCGTCCAGGGCCGCCTGGCTGAACCCGGGTTCGTCCGCCAGCAGGCGGCGGTGCGGCGGGGCCACCCCGTCCAGCACGGCGCTGCGGACGGACGCGGGATATGCACGCATGTACAGCAGGGCCGTGCGCGTACCCCAGGACCCGCCCCAGAGGTCGAGCTGCGGATAGCCCAGCGTGGCCCGCACCTGCTCCACATCCTCCACCACGGCGGGGGTGTCGTAATGGGTGAGGTCGGCGTTCCAGCCCTTCCGGCACTCCGCCAGCAGGCGGGGCAGGCTGGACGGGTCCAGCGCCTCGTCCAAGTCGCCGGTGACGGGGCAGGCGAGCCCGCCTGACTTGCCGGTGCCCCGCTGGTCCATCAGCACGATGTCGCGCGTCTCCCGCACACCCTCCAGGAAGCGGTTGACCAGGGCGCCGTACTCGGTCGCCGCCTGGCCGGGTCCGCCCGCCAGAAGGAACAGGGCGCTGGCGGCCGGGTTGGGCGACCGGGCCGGCAGCACCGCCACATGCAGGTCCACGGTCCGGCCGTCGCCCGGGTTGGCACGGTCCAGCGGCACCGCGATGGTGTGGCAGACGGCGCGGTCGGACACGCCCTGCACGTGGCAGGCGGTGCCGGCCGGCCGGCCCGCGGCGCCCGACGGCGTCTGGGCCGGCGCCGGACCGGCCAGCAGAATGCCCGCGAGCGCGGTGGAGATCAGGATCGTGTTTCGCATCGGTCCCTTCGGCATCGGTTGCATTGTGATGTCGCGGGGCGGGACCGGCGGAGCTGGCCGCCGGTCCCCCACGGGCCCCGTGACCGGTCCTACTGGCCGGAAGCCAGCTGGAAGGTCTTCTTCGGGTTGATCAGGCTGACGCCGCGCGGGGTGCGCGGATCGGCCCCCTTGCGGATCAGCTCCAGCGCCTGCTCGGCCGTCAGGGCCGGGGCCGCGGCGAACAGCTTGGCGGCCAGATTGGTCACCTGCGGTGCCGCCATGCTGGTGCCGGACAGCTTCAGCGGCGTGCCGCCGGGCACCAGGCTGTCCACCTGGAAGCCGTTGGCGTGCAAGTCGACCGAGGCGCCGACGCTGGTGAATCCCGTCTCCTCACCCGCCTGATCCACGGCACCCACCGTGACCACGTTCGGCAGGTCGATGCCGGCCGGGACGGAGCCCGCGAAGTTGATGTCCTGGTCCTCGTTGCCGGCGCCGGCCACGAACAGGATCTCCGGGGCGGTCTTGAAGGCGGCGGTCAGGCCGTCGCGGATCTGGCCGAAGATCTTGTCGGCGCGCGCCGCGCGGGCCTTCGGATCCGTCTCGATATTGTTGGCGGCCAGCGTGCCCTCGATCATCGGTCGGGTGATGCGCCAGCTCATGTTCACCACGCGCACGCCGTTCGCCTTCATGTAGGCGACACTCTCCTCCGCCGCCTTCACCATGGCCGCCGCATAGGTCTCGTCGATCGCCGGCGGCAGGATGCCCGTCGGCCAGTGGTTGCGGATGTGCAGCAGGCGGGCCGCCGGATTGCCCTTCGCGGCGATACCGGCCACGTGCGTGCCGTGGATGTAGTTGCTGTAAAGGCCCGCCTCCTCGATGAAGGCCGGCACCTCCTCCCGCTTCATGGAGGACAGCTTGGCCCGGAAGGCCTGCGCCTCCGGCGTGTCCAGATTGGCCTGCAGGTCTAGCGCGCCCTTGGTGGTGGCCAGCATCTGCGGCGTGCGGGCCTTCTGCGCGTCGGTCAGCGGGTTCAGCCCGCCTGCGGTGCGCTGGTACTTCAGGTCGAAGGCGATGCCGTGGACGTCGTCGACGAAGCCGTTGCCGTCATCGTCCTTGCCGTTGGCCGTCTCCTTGGCGTTTGCCCACCACTGGCCGTCAAACAGGGAGGTGTCCACGCCGCTGTCCCAGACGGCGACGACCACCGGCGACAGGCGCGGATCGTTCGGCAGCGTCACGTCGCGGGCGGCCCAGATGTTGGCCTTGGTGCCGGAGGTGTCGTTGGCGGCGATGTAGGCGGTGATGGCGGCCAACGCCTCCTCCCGGTAGGGCGGCAGCATCGCCAGGGTCATGCGGGCGCCGATGATGCCGCGCACCACGTCGAAGCCCATTTCCGGGTTGCCCGCGTGGATCTTGTCCAGCTGGGCCTCGAAGGCGCCCTTGATCAGCTCCGGATTGAAGGTTTCGAGCTGGCCCTTGGTCGCCTTGACGCTGTCCTGCACGACCTCCCAGGGCAGGGTCTTCAGCCGGTCCTCCAGCGCCTTGCGGAAGGCGGCCTTCTTCGCGGCGGCGTCGCCGCCCGCCCGCTCGGCGGCGATATAGGGACGGGACAGCAGGCCGGCGGTCAGCTTGTCCGACGGCTTCTCGATCTCCGCCGCCATGGCGTCCATGATCTTCAGCGCGTCGTCCCAGCGCTTCTCGACGATCGCCTGGTCGCGCAGCAGCCCGCGATAGAGGTCGCGGCCCTGGCGGTCCTTGATCTCGTACTTCTCAAGCACGGCCGCCGCGTCCTTGGCGGCGCGGTCCAGCAGCGCCTTGGCCGCCGCCTCGTCGGCCAGATAGGCGCTCGGCTTCTGGTCCAGCCTGTAGGCGAAGCGGGGCAGGTCGGCCGCGCTCTCGATCACGGTCTTGCCCTGGGCGTGGGCCGGAGCCGGCGTGGCACCAGCGATGGCGAAGGCGACGACGGCCATGGCGGCGGCGCCCAGAAGGCGGTTTCGGAAGGTCCTCATCGATGTGCTCCTCAGCATGTGCGTGGTTGATGGTTTCTGCCCGTTTCCGGGGCTGTGGGGCCCCGTCCGCGCCGTCATTGTCGCTGCGACGCGGAGGATTCTGTTCCTCTGGTTGTCGGTTGGGGCGCGGCGCCATCGGCGCCGTGCACAGGCGGTTACTCTGCGGCGGCCTCCGTTCCCGGTTCGTCGAGAAGGAAGATCGCCTCCACCGGCTGGCCGAACAGCCGGCCGATCTTGATCGCGAGCGGCAGGGACGGGTCGTACTTGCCGGTCTCGATCGCGTTCACCGTCTGCCGGGAGACGCCAAGCCGTTCGGCCAGCTCCCCCTGGGACCAGCGGTGTTCGGCACGCAGGATGTGGAGACGGTTGTGCATCACAGGTGTCTCCGGGTGGCGACGACCCAGCCGATCACGTAGGCCAGGACGCAGACCAGGAAGGTGCCGTCGCTTTTCAACAGCCAGACGCCCAGCGCCTCTTCGATCACCATGGCGGCGAACAGCACGGAGAAGGTGATGACGGCGGCGATCTTCAGGGCGAGCGTCTCCAGCGTCCGGTAGAGCTCGTCCTGGCGGGCGGAGAAGCGGGCCAGCAGCCAGATCATGCCACCGAGGCAGGCGAGGGGGGCGGCGATCCACAGCATGTCGACCGGGCCGAGGGCGTCCTTCGGGCCGGCGATCAGGTCGTCCATCGCGCCCGCCAGACCGCCGGCCAGACCCGACAGCCCGGCGGCGGCCAGCAGGGTCCGCTTGTCGCGCTTGGACAGGCTGGACCATTTGATCCAGAGGCCGCCCAGGGTGATCTCAGCCATCGGTCGGGTTCCTCATCCTCGCAGCACCCGGTCACTCGTACCGGCGGCCGGCGATCACCGTGCCAGCGACCAGTGTGACCATGAACACGGGGATGGCGACCCAGATGGGCACGACGGGCGTGCCCAGGTGCAGCTCCAGCAGCCCGCTCAACACGGCCAGCGCCACCACGGCGATCCCGGCGGCGCGCAGGCCGAAGCCCTCGATCTGCCGGTACATCTCGTCCTGCCGGCCGGAGATGCGCAGCCAGTGGCGGATGGTGAGCGCCAGGAAGGCCAGCGTCGCCAGGATCATGCCGATGTTGGCCGCCGACAGGCCGGCCGCGTCGCCCCCGGCCTGCAGGCCGGTGAAGAAGCCCATGCCCAGGCCGCCCACGCCGAGCCACCGCAGGTCCTTGCGGTCGGCGGCGGACAGGCAGGAGAGCCACTGGGCGAAGCGGCCCCGGCCCTGGCCGGTCTCACGGGTTTCGCCGTCGGTCATGGTCCCCTCCGCGATGTTCAGGATGTCGGTCATGGGTCAATCCTCCGTGGCACCGTATTGCCAGCCGACCAGCGTGCGGCCGACCGCCTGCCCCAGCAGCAGGATCAGGGCCAGCAGCAGCGCAGGCACGTCAAAGCCGGGAATGGCGACCTCGAGCACGCCGATCACGCCCAGCGCGGCGACGGCGATCCAGGCCGACAGGCGCCAGCCCTTGAGGTCGATCATCTGGACCATCTCGTCACAGCCCCGGCTGACCCTCTGGGCCATGACCAGGGCGAGCAGCAGCACGCCCATGGACAGGGCCGCCTTGATCGCCGCACTCCAGCCCGGCTCAGGCACGCAGGTCGCGTCCGTCCAGAAGCCGTGGCAGCTTTCCCGCAAGGCGGCCGAGCCCAGATAGCCCGACACCATGCCGGCGACGAACAGGACGGCCCCGTCCCGGTACCTGGCGAAGCGGCGGCGCCGATCGGTCATGATGTCGGTCATCGTCCCGGCTCCCCTCAGTTGTAGCGGCCCATGGCGCGGGCGAGCCCGACCACGTAGCCGAAGACCAGCGGCAGGATGAAGACGACCAGCGGCACGTCGAACCCGTCGATGACAAGTTCAACGAAGCCCAGAATCCCCAGTGTCGCCAGTGTGACCCATGCGGCCAGGGTCCAGGCCTCCATCTCGATCCGCTGGGCCAGTTCGTCCCCCGCCCGCGCCTTGCGCACGGCGCCGACGATCATCCAGGCCAGCGCCGCGATCGGCAGGCCGCCGGTCAGGCCGGCGACCCAGGCGGGCCAGGGCCGGCACGCGTCGCCCGTCACCATGCTCAGCGACACATGGCAGGATTCCAGCAGGGACAGCACCGTCAGCGCGCCGCAGAAGAAGCCGAGCAGGAACGCCCGGCGGAGCAGCCGCCGCTCCTCCTCCGAGTTGCCGCACCAGCCGCCGAACGCCCAGCCCTTGGTGTTCGTGTCGATCCCGTCGGTCATGTCCGTTTCCCTCGCCGCCGTCAGGGGTTCCGCGTGGTGGCGATCGCCGCCACCGCCTCGGCCAGGTCGCGTACGGCGTGGCTGAGCGCCGTCACCTGCTCCGCCGCCTGCCGGTCGGCGTGATGCGGGGCCGGAGCCTCAGTCCGGTCGGCGCCAGCGGCGTAGCCCAGCGCGAAGAAGGCGAGCGCGATCGCCAACCCCTTCCGCCGCGCCGCCGCCATCCGCTCCCGTCCCATGACGCCCTCCGTCCCTCGCGGTCCGGTGTGGCGCGGGCCGATCCAGCCCGCCTGTCAACCACACCTGACCAAATGACAAGGGACCTTTACATCGGCGCGATGGGCCTGTCAAGCGTCCTTTACCGATTGACGCGGTGCCTTTACAGCTTGGCGGAATCCGGGCGTTCCAGGCCCTTGCTTTCGTGAGCCGGGATGTCCATGAATCCGGGCATCATCCGGGGTGCCGTCCGACCATGCGGGCGGCTGAGATCACACCCGTCGAACCTGATCCGGGTCATGCCGGCGAAGGGAGGTCCCAAGATTTCCGCGACATCCACCCCAACACGCGCATCCTCCAGGCCGCACGTCATCGTCATCGGCGGTGGCGTCATCGGCCTGTCCATCGGCTGGCGGCTGGCCGCTTCCGGCTGCCGGGTCGACCTCTACGACAAGGGGCCGGTGGGCATGGGCGCCAGCCACGCCGCCGCCGGGATGCTGGCCGCCGGGGTGGAGGCGGAGCCGGGCGAACAGCCGCTGCTGCCGCTGTGCCGCGAAAGCCAGGCGCTCTGGCCCGGCTTCGCGGCGGAGCTCAAGGCGGCGAGCGGCCGCCCTGTCGGCCTGCGGCGGGAGGGGACGCTGGTCGTGGCCCTGACGCGGGACGACGTGGCCCTGCTGCGCACGAACTACGAATTCCAGCGGAAGCTGGGCCTCGACCTCCACTGGCTGAACGGGGCCGAAGCGAAGGAGCGCGAACCGCACCTGAACCCGCGCGCCGCCGCCGCCGTGTTCAGCCCGGCCGACGGGCAGGTGGACAACCGCGCGGTCACCGCCGCGCTGGTCGACGCCTTCGTCGCGTCCGGCGGCACCATCCACGAGGGCTTCGCCGTGGACGCGCTGGAGCTGGACGGCGGGCGCGTCCGGGGCGTGGTGGTGAACGGGGAGGTGCGCCGGGCGGACATGGTCGTGCTGGCCGCCGGCGCCTGGTCGCGCCGGATCGGCGGCCTGCCGCCGGAGCTGCTGCCGCCCGTGCGCCCGGTGAAGGGGCAGATGCTGTCGCTGCGGATGGACCCGGCGGCCCCGCTGGCCAGCCATGTGATCTGGGCGCCCAAATGCTATCTCGTGCCCCGTGCGGACGGCACCCTGATCGTCGGCGCCACGACGGAGGAGAAGGGCTGGAACGCCGACCTCACGGCCGGCGGGGTGCTGGCCCTGCTGGAGGCCGCGTGGCGCGCCATCCCCGGCATCGAGGAGCTTCCGATCGCGGAGATGTGGACCGGCTTCCGCCCCGGCAGCAGGGACGACGCGCCGGTGCTGGGCCCGGTGCCGGGTGTGGACGGCCTCGTGCTCGCCACCGGGCACCATCGCAACGGCATCCTGTTGACCCCGGTCACCGCCGACTGCGTGGCCGACTTCGTGCTGACCGGCCGCATCGACCCGCGCATCGCCGGCTTCGGCCTGGACCGGTTCCTGAAGGGACGGGAGGCCGCCGCATGATCACGGTGAATGGCAAGCCCCGGCCCGACGCGCCGCCGTCATTGATCGAGCTGCTGGCGGCCGACGGCGTCCAGCCAGGGGCCCGGGGCATCGCCGTGGCGCTGAACGGGGAGGTGGTGCCCCGCTCCGCCTGGGAGGCGACCATGCTGAACCCCGGCGACAGCGTGGAGATCGTCAAGGTGCTGCAGGGCGGGTGAGGCCTGTTTATTTCGTCCACGGATGGACACAGATGAACACAGATGCTGCGGCTGGCCTGGCGACGCTTCTGCGCCGCAGGCGATTGAGGACAGCAGGGTTTCATCTGGCAGATCCTCAAGCACGGCATCTGTGTCCATCTGTGTCCATCTGTGGACCGAACCTGCCAGGGTCCATGTTCCGTACACCCGGTTCGAAGCCTGAAAGCCGATCATGTCCGACCTTCTGACCATCGCCGGCAAGTCCTTCGCCTCCCGGCTGTTCCTCGGTTCGGCGGGGTATCCGAACCAGCAGGTGTTCCTGGACGCGCTCGCCGCCTCGGGGGCCGAGATCCTGACCGTGTCGATCCGCCGGGCGGACCTGACCGGGCACGGTGAGGGGCTGCTGGACCTTGTCGCCGGCAAGGTCTGGCTGCTGCCCAACACGGCCGGCTGCGCCACGGTGAAGGACGCCGTGCTGACCGCCCAGCTCGCCCGCGAGGCGCTGGACACCGACTGGGTGAAGCTGGAGCTGATCGGCGACCGTGAGACGCTGTACCCGGACGTGGAACAGCTGCTGCGCGCGGCGGACCAGCTGGTGCGCGACGGCTTCACCGTGCTGCCCTACTGCACCGACGATCCGGTGGTCTGCCAGCGGCTGGCCGACGTGGGCTGTGCGGCCGTGATGCCGCTGGGTTCCCCCATCGGCACCGGACTCGGCATCCTCAATCCTTACAACATCGAAACGATCTGCGCGCGCAGCCCGGTGCCGGTGGTGCTGGACGCCGGGATTGGCACCGCCAGCGACGCGGCGCTCGCCATGGAGCTGGGCTGCGACGCGGTGCTGCTGAACACGGCCGTGTCCCGCAGCACCGATCCCGTGCGCATGGCCGCCGCCATGAAGGCGGGGGTGGAGGGCGGCCGCCTCGCCCGCCTCGCCGGCCGCATCCCCAAGCGCACCCGGGCGGAGGCCTCCAGCCCCGAACTGGGCCTGATCGGCACGTGAAGCGGCGAGCTCCCTCTCACCCGGCTCGGCTCCGCCTCGCCACCCTCTCCCGCAAGGGGAGAGGGTTCACTGGGACCGCGTCATTTCCCTTGCCGCGACATCAGCTGCGCCAGAAGGGCGCCGGTGCAGGTTCCCCCTCTCCCCCTGCGGGAGAGGGTCCCGAGCGTGAGCGAGGGGGGTGAGGGGTGACGGCGCTGCCCGATCCGCCGATCCTGCTGATCACCGACCGGCTCGGTGCGCGGACGCCGCTTGCCGCTGTGCTGGAGGAAGCCTTCGCCGCCGGCTGCCGCTGGGCCAGCCTGCGGGAGAAGGACCTGACGCCGGCCGAGCGGCTGGACCTGTTGCGCGCGCTGCTGCCGGTCGCCCGCCGCCATGGCGCGGTGCTCACCGTCCATGGCGACCTGGAGGCCGCCCGGCTTTGCGACGGCATCCACCTGCCCGGCGGTGGGGACGTCCGCGCCGCGCGGGCGGTTTTGGGCCGGGATTCCCTCGTCGGCCTCTCCTGCCACACGCTTGACGATGTGCGCCGCGCGGCGGAGGCCGGGGCAGACTACGTGACCCTCAGCCCGATCTTCCCGACGGACAGCAAGCCCGGCTACGGCCCGGCGCTGGGGTCCGGCATCGTTGCGCAGGCGGAACGGTTCGGCGTCCCCGTCCTGGCCCTTGGCGGGATCGCGCCCGCCAACGCCGCCGCCTGCCGCGCGGGCGGGGCGGCGGGGATCGCCGTCATGGGCGGGGTGATGGCGGCGGAATATCCGGGGGCCGCCATGGCCGCCCTGATCCGGGCCTGGAAAGGCTAGGCCGCCGCGTCGATCCGGGCGAGCAGGGCGCGCACGGCGTGCAGGTCGTCCGCCACGTGCAGGCAGAGGCCCCGCATCTCGTCCGTCGCAGGCAGCAGGTCCGGCACCATCACCGCCATCATGCCGGCCGCGTGGGCGGCGCGGATGCCGTTGTGGCTGTCCTCCAGGGCCAGGCAGTGGGCCGGGTCCTGGCCCAGCAGGCCGGCCGCCTTCAGGTAGGGGTCCGGGTGCGGCTTGCCCCGCTCCACGTCGTCCCCGCCCACCACATGGCGGAAGCGGTGGGAGATCCCGGCCTTGGCGAGGTGGTGCAGCGCCCGCTCCCGCCCCGTGGAGGTGCAGACGGCCAGCGGCAGCCCGCGCGCGTCCAGATGGTCGATCAGCTCCACAACCCCCGGCATCAGGGCGATGCCGCCCGCCGACACATCGGCCAGGATGCCGCGGAAGGCGGTCCAGAACGCCTCCAGCTCCGCCTCCCCGCCGAAATGCTCCAGCAGCAGGGACCGCACGGTGGGGAAGGTGCGGCCGATCAGCAGGGCGTACGTCGCCTCGTCCATCGGCCGGCCCAGCCGCGCCGCCGCCGCCAGCGACGCCGTGCGCACCGGCTTCTCGGTATCCAGCAGCAGGCCGTCCATGTCGAACACGACGGCCCGGATCGGGCGGGGGAAGGGCATGGGGGCCTTCAGCTGGTGGGGCGCCGGAAGATAACGCGGCCGCCGCCCTTATCAACCGGCACCTACTCCGCCGCCTGCCGCCAGGGGCGCACGCCCAGGCAGCGGTCGATCCAGGCGGCGGTCAGCTTCTCCTGCACGCTGTTCTGGCCCAGCCGCTCGCGCAGCACGCCCCAGTCCACCCGGTCCAGGCTCTGGTCCTGGTTGAAGCAGGAGAACACCACCGTCTCCTCCCCCGTCACCGGGTCCTTGTGGAGCTGGAGGCACTGGGCGCAGATCTCCTTCATCATGCACTGCATGGGGGAGTTGATGGAGCCGATGCCGACATGGCCCGGCTTCAGATGCGGGGCCAGCACCCCGTGCCGGGCCTGGGCCACGGCGGCCATCATCCGGTCGGAGCCGATGGCGACGATGCGGTCAACCTCCACCAGCGACACGCCCGGTTCGCCTAAACGCCCCTCCGCATAGGCGACCATCGCCTGCACGATGTTGCCGACGAAGCTCTTGTCCCGCGGCCGGGTGGGCGCGAAGCCGGGGGCCTCGTCGCTGCACCAGATCACCTCGTCGGCCGCCGCCTCGATCTGCTCCACCTTGTAGCGGTCGATCAGCTTCTTGTAGCCGGCGAAGTAGACGACCCGGTTGCCCTTGGCCCGCGCCGCCTGCCCGATCGAGAACAGCACCGCGTTGCCGAGACCCCCGCCCACGAGGCACAGCGTCTCCCCGGCCGGGATCTCCGTCGGCTCGCCCGTCGGACCCATCAGGATCACCGGCTCGCCGGGCTTCAAGTAGGCGCAGAGGTCGGAGCTGCCGCCCATCTCCAGCACGATGGTGGAGAGCAGGCCCTGGTCCTTGTCCACCCAGGCGCCGGTCAGGGCGAGGCCCTCCATGGCGAGCGTGGTGCCGGCGGCCTTGGGCGCCAGCACCTCGAAGTTCTGCAGGCGGTAGAACTGCCCCGGCTCGAACCGCCGCGCGGCGCGGGGGGCGCGCACCACCACCTCGATGATGGTCGGCGTCAGCCGCTCCACCCGCTCCACCACGGCGCGGAGTTCCTGGTTCATGCGGGCGATCAGCGTCTGCGCGGGCGTGCGCCGGCCCCCTCCCTCGACAGGCTCGGGATGAGGGCCGGTTGCGGCGGTCGTCCCCTCCGACCTCACCCTGAGCCCGTCGAAGGGCGAGGTTTGAAGTTCGACCGGCGGCCGCCCCGCCAGGATGCGGCTCACCACCGGGTAGCCCTGCTTGGCCCCGCCCATGGCCTTCACCACGTTGCCGGCGAAGCTGGGGTGCAGATCGCCGAAGAAGCTGACGAACCGGCCGTCGCCCGCCCCGTGCATCAGCACATGCACCGCCGCCGGCTTGGACAGGCGCTCCGGCGTCACCGGCCTGCCGTCCGTGTCCAGGGCGCGGAAATACTTGCCGTCCAGCTCGATCCGGCCGTCTTCCCGCGCCAGCACGGTGTTCGGCTGGGTTCCGGCGGCGATCAGGATGGTGCGGGCGGGCAGGGTCTTCGCCCTGCCGTCGCCCAGCGTCACCGTCAGGCCCGACGCGTGGCCGTACCGGTCCACCTCCACGGCGGTGGGCGTGGCGGTCTCGACGAAGCGGATGCCCTCCTCGAAGCCCTTCTCCACCTCCTCGTGGTTCAGGGTGTAGCTGGGCGCGTCCACCATGCGGCGGCGATAGGCCAGGGTGGCACCGCCCCATTCCGTCAGCAGCGCCTGGATGCGCGGCGCCCGGCCCTCCCGCGCGGCGGCCTCGCGCTCGGCGCGCAGGGCTCGGGCGTGGGCGATGAACTCGTCCGCGACCTCCCGCTCCTCCTCCGTCCAGCGGGCGCGCAGGGCTTCCACCCCGATCTCCGCCGCCAGCGCCTCGTGCCGCTGGAGGAACTTCTCCACCTGCACCGGATAGTAGGCGAGGCTCTCGGTCGCGGTGTCGATGGCGGTCAGCCCACCACCCACGACGACGATGGGCAGGCGCACCTCCAGGTTCGCCAGCGTGTCCAGCCGGGCCGCCCCCGTGAGCTGCAGCGCCATCAGGAAGTCGGACGCCTGCCGCACGCCGCGGGCGAGGCCGTTCCTCATCGGGATCACGGTCGGGCGGCCCGCACCCATGCACAGGGCGACATGGTCGAACCCGGCCGCGAAGGCGTCGTCGATGGTGAGGGTGCCGCCGAAGCGCACCCCGCCGATCATTGCGAAGGCGGCCCGCCGTTCCAGCAGCAGGCGGACGATCTTCAGGAAGTTCTTGTCCCAGCGGACGGTGATCCCGTACTCCGCCACGCCGCCGAAGCCGGCCATCACCCGGTCGTCCAGCGGTTCGCGCAAGGACGCGATGTCCCGGATCGGGCGGAACGGCACCCGGTTGCCCAGCGGATCGACGCCGCTCACCTCCGGCCGCAGCGGCTCGATCTTCAGCCCGTCGATTGCGACGACCGTGTGCCCGTCGTTCATCAGGTGGTGCGACAGGTTGAAGCCGGCCGGCCCCAGCCCCACCACCAGCACCTTGTAGCCGCTGTCCGGCCGGGGCAGCGGGCGGCGCAGGTTCAGCGGGTTCCACCGGGTCAGCAGGCCATAAATCTCGAAGCCCCAGGGCAGGGCCAGCACATCCTTGAGCGTCCGCGTCTCCGCCTGCGGGATGTCGACCGGCTGCTGCTTCTGGTAGATGCAGGACTTCATGCAGTCGTTGCAGATGCGGTGGCCCGTGGCCGCGCAGAGCGGGTTGTCCACAGCGATCATGGCCAGCGCCCCGACCGGGTGCCCCTCCGCCTTCAGCGCGTGGAACTCGCTGATCTTCTCCTCCAGCGGGCAGCCCGCCAGCGTGACGCCGAAGGGCGACTTCTGGAACTCGCCCGTCTTGCGGTCCCTCAGCCCCTTTGAGCAGCTGTCCTTGCCCTGGTTGTGGCACCAAATGCAGTAGTTCGCCTGATCGAGAGCCCCCGCGAGGTCCGCACCCGCGTCGGTCAGGGCGAAGCCTTCCCGGTGCCGCCGCTTCTCCCACGGCAGCTGGAGCATGGTGACCCCGTCGACCTCGATCGTCTCGGGATGGACGAGGTTCATCGGGTCCGTCTTGCGCGGCACCTGGAACAGCAGGCCGGAACCGTGCACGGCGCGACCCTCAGGCGCATGCAGGGCCCAGGCGGCGTAGCGGGCGGCGGCGTCCAGCTTCGCGGCGTTCGCGGCCTCGTCCGCCTCCCACGCGGTGACGGCATGCGCGAAGGCCAGTTCGAAGGCGGGGGTGCCGGGATCGGCGGGAAGGTCCAGGGTCTGGAGCAGGTGGGCGGGGTCGAGGGTGGCCGCCTCCTCCGGCGCCACGGCCTTGGCCGCGCGGCGCTGCACGAACAGCCGCTTCACGGTGTAGAGCGGCGCCAGCTCCCGGTGCTTCGCCTGCAACGCCGTCAGTTCCGCCCGGATGCCGAACAAGGCGCCCAGGAAATCGTCCAGGTGCGGGCCCAGGGCGATCAGCAGGTCGCTTTCCGCCTTGGGCTCCAGCGCGTCCGGATCGGCGCGGCCGGCCAGCAGGCGGGTGTGAAGCGCGGCGTCAGCCTCCCGCAGATGGTCGAGGAACCGCTTGTCGATGCGCACCAGACCGTCGCGGTCGTAAAGGTCCGTGAAGGCGAGGCCGAAGGCGAGGGTCAGGTCGGTCATCATGAGGCCGGTGAACGGTTCCGTGGCGCTTGCGGAAGCATGCCAGATTTCCGGCTGCCGTGCGCCCCGTCGTTGACATGGCGCAATCCTTCGGGGTGTACAAGTTCGCCCTCCGCATCATCGGGTCCATCCGCCGGTCCGCCCTGTGGCAAGACGCCGCCCATCGATCCCGCGATGTCGAAGCGGCACCCAGAAGGGTATGGCCGAACGGACGGGGCACCCATATTGTCGTTCCGGTTCGTCAATTCAGGGAGCGGGCTGGCATGTCGGGTTCGGCGTTGGGCAAGGGTGCGGTCACCGTATTCCTCGGTGCGGCAGTGGTTGGTTTAACCTACATCGCGTTCGATCAGGTCTCGGCCGCGAACTCCGCCGCCGCGTCGAAGGCCACGGCGGCCCCGGCGGCCGAGGCCGCAACGGAGGACAGGAAGACAGTGCCGTTCCAGCAGAGCAGTTTCGGCCCCGTGCCGGTCGCCACCGTCATCGAAACCAAGCTCGAGAAGCATGGCGATGTCCGCGTCGACCCCTATTTCTGGCTGCGCGATCCCGACTATCCCACCGTGGACGACGCGCCGATCCTGGACCACCTGAAGGCGGAGAACGCCTACATCGAGCAGGTTCTGGGCAAGGAGGACGAGGGCCTGCGCAAGGCCCTGTTCGACGAGCTGCTGGGCCGCATCAAGCAGGACGACACTGGCGTGCCCTACCGCGAGGGCGACTGGGAGTACCAGTCGCGATTCGAGACCGGCAAGCAGTACCCGATCTTCGTGCGCCGCCCCTGGGGCTCCGCCGGGGAGTTCACCACCATCCTGGACGTGAACCAGCTGGCCGAGCGGACTGGCTACATCCGCGTGGCCTCGCTGACGCCCAGCCCGGACGGCCGCTACCTCGCCTATGCGGAGGATGACGACGGATCGATCCGATTCACGGTCCGGATCAAGGACCTGCAGACCGGCGAATACCTGCCCGACCTGACGGAGACCAGCAGTGCCTCCATCGCCTGGTCGGCCGACGGCAGGCACCTGTTCTACACCCTGCAGGACGAGAACATCCGCCCGAAGAAGGTCATGCGCCATGCCATGGGCAGCGCCCCCGGCAACGACGCCGTGGTGCACGCGGAGCCGGACGGCCCCTGGACCGTCGGCCTGACGCGCACCCTGTCGGGCGAGCGGATCGTCATCTACTCCGACAACAACGCCACCAACGAGGTGCGGCTGCTGCCGGCCGACCAGCCGGAGGCGACGCCCACCCTGTTCGTGGAGCGCAAGCCCTTCGTGGAGACCTACGTCACCAACCAGGGCGACACCCTCTGGATCCGCACCAACGACACCCACCGGAACTTCCGCCTCGTCCGCGCCCCGGCCGCCGATCCGCGCAAGGAGAACTGGGTGGAGGTGATCCCCGGCGACGACCACGTCTACATCACCGGCGTGCTCGCCTTCCGCAACTGGCTGGTCGTGTTCGACAAGGTGGACGGACAGGACCGGGTGCGGGTGCGCGACGCGGCCGGGAACGAGCACACGATCGCCTTCCCGGATGCCGCCTTCACGGTGTTCGCGGGCGCCAACGAGCATTACGACACCGACGTGCTGCGCCTGGGATACCAGTCGATGGTCACACCGCCGACCACCTACGACTACGACATGGCCGCGCGGACGCTGACCGTGCGCAAGGTGCAGGAGATCCCCAGCGGCTACGACGCCAGCCTGTACACGTCGGAGCGGCTGATGGCCCCGGCCCGCGACGGCAAGACGATGATCCCGATCAGCATCGTCTACCGCAAGGACCGCCCGACCGACGGGTCCGCCCCGCTGCACGTCTACGGCTACGGCTCCTACGGGTTCGGCACCGACCCGACCTTCTCCACCACCGCGCTGTCGCTGCTGAACCGGGGTTTCGCCTACGCCATCCTGCATGTGCGCGGCGGCGACGACCTGGGCCGCGCCTGGTACGAGAACGGGAAGCTGGAGCACAAGGTCAACACCTTCACCGACTTCATCGACGCCACCCAGTTCCTGGTGGAGAAGGGCTTCGCCAAGCCCGGCAACATCAGCATGTCCGGCGGGTCCGCCGGCGGGTTGCTGGTGGGTGCCGTGATGAACATGGCGCCGGAGGGGCTGTACGGGGCGGCCGTCGCCTACGTGCCCTTCGTCGACGTGGTCACCACCATGCTGGACGACACGCTGCCCCTGACCGAGGGCGAGTATGACGAGTGGGGCAACCCCAACGAGCCCGACGCCTATTTCCGTCTGAAGTCCTACAGCCCCTACGACAACGTCACGGCGCGGCCCTACCCGCACGTGCTGATGACCGCCGGCATCGCCGACAGCCAGGTGACCTATTGGGAGCCGGCGAAGTGGGCGGCCCTGCTGCGGGCGCGCAAGACGGACGACAACGTCCTGCTCTCCTACACCAACCTGGGGGCCGGCCATGGCGGCGCCTCCGGCCGGTTCGACCGGCTGAAGGAGATCGCGCTCGCCCAGGCCTTCCTGCTGCGGGCGCACGGGGTGGAGTGAGGGGGCTCGACGACCCGGCGTCCCCGCGACGCCGGGTCGCAAGGGTTTGACCACGGGGGTGGTCAGGGTCCATATCGGCGTCGCGAACCATCCGGAAGACCCGTTGCCGTGACCACCGCCACCCTCGACCGGGCCGCCGCCGGCGGCATCAGCGACAAGGCCGCGCGGGCCACCCGCGCCGTGGGCGCGTGGCTGCTCGCCTGTGCCGGCATGGTCTTCGCCATGGCCATCATCGGCGCCATCACCCGGCTGACGGAAAGCGGGCTCAGCATCACCGAATGGCGGCCGATCACCGGCACGCTGCCGCCCCTGAACGAGGCGCAGTGGCTGGCCGAGTTCGAGAAGTACCGGCAGATCCCGGAGTACCAGGTGATCAACCGGGGCATGAGCCTGGACGAATTCAAGTACATCTATTTCTGGGAGTGGTTCCACCGCCTATGGGGCCGGCTGATCGGCCTCGTCTTCTTCGTCCCGTTCGTCTGGTTCTGGGCCACCGGCCGCCTGACGCGGGAGCTGAAGTGGAAGGGCCTGGGCCTGTTCGCGCTGGGCGGGCTGCAGGGCTTCCTCGGCTGGTTCATGGTGCAGTCGGGCCTGGTCGACCGCACGGACGTCAGCCACTACCGGCTGGCCCTGCACCTGGGTGTGGCCTTCATCATCTTCGCGCTGCTGTTCAAGGTGGCGCTGGACGTGCTGGACCCGCGCCCGGCGGGGATGCGGCCATCGCGGGCCGGGGCGCTCTCCGGCCATCTGTGGGCCGCGACGGCGCTCCTGTCGATCACCATCGTCTGGGGCGCCTTCGTCGCCGGCATGGACGCGGGTCACGCCTACAACACCTGGCCGCTGATGGCCGGCACCTTCGCCCCGCCGGAGATGTGGAACCTGTCGCCCGCCGCCGTGAACTTCGTGGAGAACACGGCCGCCGTGCAGTTCACCCACCGCTGGCTGGCCATCCTGACCGGCCTCGCCGTCTGGGCCTGGTGCTGGCGGGTGGTCAAGGGCGGGGCGGAGGGGCGGCTGCGCACGCTGGCCCTGGCGCTGGCGGCGATGATGGGCGTGCAGGTGCTGCTCGGCATCTCCACCCTGCTCAGCTTCGTCTGGATCCCGCTGGCGGCGGCCCACCAGGGCGGGGCCTTCGTGCTGGTGGCCCTGATCGTCTGGTGCTTCCACGAGCTGGCCCGGCCGGAGGCGGCGTAGCCGCTGGACGGATGGACGGCGAAGAACCGATCTCCCCCTTCGACAGGCTCAGGGTGAGGGGTGGGTGATGCCCATGGCAACGCCCCGTTCAGGAGCGCTGCTCACCGTGAAGTCCCTCACCCTGAGCCTGTCGAAGGGCGAGGGACGTCGGCGAGGCGGCGGGCGTGGTCACGCGGCCGGCCTGACGCCCACCACCGCCTTCACCGGCAGATGGTCCGACGCGCGGCGGGTCAGCGCGTTGCGCACCACGTGGAAGCTGGCGAGGCGCAGGTCGTCCGACACGAAGATGCGGTCCAGCCGCAGCGTGGGAAGACGCGCGTGGAAGCTACGCGGGGCCGCGCAGTCCGGCAGCCGTTCGTAAAGACGGCGCAGGCGCGGGGCCGACGGACGCCATTCGTTGAGGTCGCCCATGAAGACGGTGGGCAGGGCGGGCTCGGCCTCCAGGAAGTCCAGAACGCGGGTGACCTGGGCGTTGCGTTCCCAGGGGTCGAGGCCGAGATGGGCCACCACCACCCTGAGCGGGGCCCCCGCCGCCTCCACCGTCACGGCGAGCGCGCCGCGTGGCTCCCGGATCGGCAGGGACAGGTCCACGCTCCGCACGTCCAGCACCGGCAGCCGGGTGAGCACGGCGTTGCCGTAATGGGCGGCCCGGTTGTTCTTGGTCGGGCCTGGAATCGCCCGGTGCCCGGTGGCCTCGGCCAGGAAGGCGAACTGGTCGATGCCGATCTCACCCCGGTGATGCCAGCCGACCTCCTGCAGGCCGATCACGTCGGCGTCGAGCGCCTTGATCACCTTGGCGGTCCGCTCCGGCGCGAAGCGCGCGTCCAGCCCGACGCAGGAATGGATGTTCCAGGTGGCGATGCTGACCGGCGTCCAGCCGGGCGGAACTTCGCCCACACGCTCGTCACCCTGTTCGACGGCGCGGTCCGCGTCGGGCCTCGACGCATCGCGGGCGAATTCCCGTCGCAGCCGTTGCAGGGGACGGGCGATGGGATTGGAGGTCTGCGGGCGGGGCATGGGGTCCGATTGGGCCTTCGTCGGCGGAGCCAATCGACCCATAACAGAAAAAGGGCGCGTCCGGCATCCCGAACGCGCCCGTACCCTGTCGGCCCCCCGGCGGCAATGCCAGAGGCGATAACCGTCAGGCGGCCTGCTTGCGCTGGGCGATCGCCTCGGCGAAGACCTTGCCCATCTGCTCGACGAACTCGGCCAGGTTCTCCTGGCCCTTCGCGGTGACCAGGAAGCGGTCGACCACGACGGCGTCCTCCTCGGCGACCTTGGCGCCCTGGGCGGTCAGCGCCTCGACCGCACCCTCCGGGGCGGCCACGGTGCGGCCCTTGGCGCGCTCCGCAACGGCCAGCAGGCCGACACCACCGCCGATGGCGGCGACACCCTTGCCGGCGTCCATGAAGCTGCCGACGATACGGCGGGTATGGGCGTTGTTGGCGAGCTTGGTGATGCTGCGCTCGCCGCCCGGCAGGACCAGAAGGTCGAAGTCGGCGGCCAGCACGTCACCGACATGCTTGTCGGTCGGGAAGTAGTGGCCCCAGGCGGCGCCGTGCCACCCGTTCACGAGGCCCTGCTCCGGCGAAATGATCTTCGGCGCGGCGCCCAGCTTCAGCAGCGCGCGCTGCGGCTCGGTCATCTCCAGCTCCTCGAAGCCGTTGGCGACGAGGATGGCGACGGTCTTTCCGGCGAGCGGCTGATCGGTCAATGTCTTTCTCCTTGGTTGGTGTCCGGCGATGCCGCGGGACCGGGCCCTGGCCCGCCCGGCCTGCCTTTCATGGCCCCGCCGGCGGGCGTTCCCCCCCGGGTCTGGTGCCAACGACGGCGGCGGACGAAAGGTCCACGGGGCCGCGCCCGCGACGCGGCGGAAGATGCGGCGACCCCTTTCGGGACCGCCACGGGTAGGGCGCCCAACGGCGAGGCGTGATGGCGCCGGTTAACGAATTTCCTGCATGGAACGGCTAATTGGACGTTCGAGCCGCCAAGGTCAATCCGCAATTCGGTCAGGGCAGCCATAAGCGTATGATCGGTCGCAGGCCGGTCCCGGCGCGCAGACGGCCGATCCCCGCCCCGGCGGTGACCGGGCGTGACGGGAACCAGTGACAAGAGGGTGACCCCGACCGCCCGTTAACCATGATGACAGCCCTGCCGCCCGACCTTCGCCCCGGCAATATCGGGGAGGTTGGGGATGCGGAGGGGACGCTGCCGGCGGATCGGACCGCCGGCCCTTGTCGCGGCGGCGATGCTCGGCCTCGCGTCGCCGACGGGCGGATCGGTGGCGCAGCCCTGGCCGGAGGGGCCGCAGGCGGTGGCGCTGGAGCAGATGGCCCACCGGCTCGACCTGCGCGCCGCCGGGCCGGCACCCGCCCTGTCCATGGACACGCTGGCGCTGGAACTCCAGGGGCAGGAGCTGCCGGCGGCGGCACTGGCGCCCGGTCTCACCGAGGGGGCCGGGTTCGCCCGGCGGCTCGGCCTGTTCCTCACCGGCGTCGCCCGCTGGGTGGGCGACACGCTGTGGACGGACGGGCTGACCGCCGGGGCCGACCTGGACCTGCCGCGGGGTGCGGTCGGGGTGGCGGCCAGCTACATGAACGCGGGCGGCGAGGACGGGCTGGAATCCGCCAGCCTCGCCCTGTTCGGCAGCCACGCCCTGGGCGGCGACGGGCCGCGCCTGCACGCCATGGCGGGCCTGGGGCGGGCCGACGCGGCGGAGCCGGGCAGCGGCGGCGCGCCGCTCCGATTCGGGGAGGTCGGGGTGCGTTGGCGCACCGGCCTGGGCGGCGGCT
>JAJUIU010000033.1 GCA_029267445.1 Rhodospirillaceae bacterium | reverse complement strand
GGCGCTCTTTTGCACGGTCGCGGTCGCCGCGGTCGGGCCGCCGCAATCCTGCGCGGTCACGGGCGTTTCGGCGCTCCAGACCACGTTGCCCTCGGACGCGTCCACCGATTGGTAGGTGCCGCCGATCTGGAAGCTGAGGGTCTTCTTGCCGAGGATGTCGGCCAGGGTCATCGGGGTCAGCCGGGTGAGCACGGCGGTGTGCTGGATCATGTCCGTGGTCGCCAGATACGGCAGCAGATCGGCCCCGCGCACCTTGGTCGCGTCCAGGGCCACGTTCGCCGTCCAGGGCATCTGCACGGTCTGGGTGTCGACGACCAGCGTGCCGGCCATCTTGGACTTGGACGGCACGTTCACCGTCTGCGCGAAGGTGAAGCCGTAATCGACCTGCGAGGAGGTCGAGGAGCTGGTCTCCGTGGTGAAATCGAGGCTGACCGAGGCGCCGATCTCCGCGCCCGGAAGCGTGGCGGTCACGGACAGCGTGGTTCCGACATGCACGCCGTTCGTCACCGTCCAGCTGGCGCCTTCGCTCAGCGTGCGGTCGAACTGGAGGACGGCCTGCTGGTCGGTGCCCGAGCAGTTCTTCGCCTGGGACTGCTGGGCGGACAGCGGCTTCACCGGACCGCGGATCATCTCGCCGTAGGTCAGGTTGTTCAGCGTCCAGGGCAGTCCGCGGGCCGGGCCGGCGGCGGTGACCGTCGTGGAGCCTTTATAGCCCTGCTGCGCCAGCATCTGCGACGCGGCGGCCGCGACCTCCTTCATCACCTCCAGGTTCACATCGATGGACTGCGCCTGCGCGGGCAGGGCCGCACAGGTCAGGGCCAGCAGGGATACGGCCAGGAATGGGGTCTTCACGCGCGTTTCTCCTCCGATAGGGCGCCGGGTCCGGGATTGCCCGTGAACGGCCGGCTGCGGGACGGAGGATTGGTGGCGGCAGACGCCGCAAAGTTCCCCAAATAAAGTGGAGGGGTAGGGAACCGGACCCGCGCGGCCGGGATCAGGACGACTCGTCGGGACCCGCGTCGGGGCGCGGGGCCGGGTCGGCAGCCCCGGGGACGCCGGCTGCACCTTGGGCCGGAATGCCGTGGAGGCGGGTTTCCAGCCCGGCAGGCGGCCGCGCCGTGGCATAGGCGTGCTTGAGATCCGCCACGGCGGTCTCGAAGGCGAGCGCCCGGGCGATCAGGCGGTCGGCATCAGGCCGCCCCGCGAGCAGACCATAGAGGTGCCGCCGTTCAGAAAGGGAAAGCGTTCCGGCCAGATCGCGATCCAGAAGATCGAGTATCTCGCCAGCATCGCCGGGGTCCGCCGCGCTCATGCGGTCCCCCTGTGGTCAGAAGGGTTCAGTCCGGATCGATCGCCATGCGCAGTTGGGCGCGGGCGCGGAACAAGCGGCTGCGGATGGTGCCCACCGGCACGCCAAGTTGAGCGGCCGCTTCCTCGTAGCTGCGATCCTCCAGATTGATCAGCACGAACACCTCGCGGAACTCCGGGGCGAGATCGGCGAGGCCGGCGGCAAGCCGGCGCATCCGGTCCCGACGCAGGGTGTCGTCCTCGGGACCGGGCGCTTCGCAGGGGCGCTGCACCAGCACCGCCTCTGGAACGGCCTGACGGCGGCGCGGCAGCACGCGCGCATGATGGTTGCGGATCAGGTTGAGGGCGATGCCGTAAAGCCAGGTCGACAGCGCCGCCCCGCCCTGGAAACTGGCGCGACCGCGGTACGCTTCGTAGAAGGCCTGCTGCACGATCTCCGCGGCGTCTTCGGCACAGCCCACCCGGCGCAGAACGAACCGGTAGAGTGATGCGTGATGTTCTTGCACAAGCAGGGCGAACTGCTGCTGCGCGGACGCTGCGGAATCGCGCAATCCGGCCTTGCTCGGCGGATTGACCCCGTCGATGCACTTCGCCATAGCGCGGCCCCACGCCCCCACGTGCGAACGCGTTAATACGTTCGCATAGGGTCGCAAGTCTCACCTGTTGGCCCGTGCGCGTCAACCGTCGGCTCCCTGGCTCCCGGCGTTTGTCCAGTGCGTCCCGGTGCACCGCCGATCAAGCGTCTTCCCCACTGTGCCGGGGAGCAAGCTATCCTTCCGCATATTGGATTTGCTTGGTGACAGCATACGGGTTGGAGTTCCCCGGACATGGAGGGACGGCGGGTACCGCGCTCATCGCCGGCCGTGAACACGGACCAGGCGAAACGCTTCCGGCACGGCCGATTCCTGTCCCTTGATCAATCGGTGACGGATACGCGCCTCGCTTACCCAGAAACCGCCAGCACCATCCGCCGTCAGGTTGACGGGAGACGTGAGGCCGGCCCGTAGCACCAGGACCTCCCGCGGGCCGGGGCCGAAGGGGTCGGGCACCCGCAACACCTTTCCATCGCCGCTGGCCACCGCACCCTCCAGCACCACCAGGGCGCCATCCGCCGCGAAGGCCAGGCCATCGGGATTCTCCAGCGGCCTCGGCAGCGCCATGGCGCGCAGGTCGCCCCCGTCCAGGATGTGCAGCGTCCCGGCGCCGTAGTTGCCCAGCACCATCCGGCCATCGGCGGCCAGGGCGATCCCCGCGACACCGATCCCGCCTACCGGCTCCAGGGTCGGATGCTCCAGCACCGTGCGGAGGCCGTCCGCGCCGGGATCCAGTCGAAGCAGGCGACCCTTGCGGCTGTCGGTCACGAACACGGTGCCGTCCGGCGCCAGGGCCAGGTCGTTGCCGAAACCGCCCTCCGGCATCTCCAGCGACCGCCGAACGCTGCCCGTCGCCGGGTCCAGAGCGAAAATGCGATGCGGCCGGGCCCGGTCGCCGGGCAGGAAATCCGGCGAGGCGCCCCAGAGCAGGCCGCGCTCCGCGTCCAGGCGCAGGCTGGTGCCCGCATAGACGTGGTCCGACCCGGGATGCAGCACCTCCCAGCTCCCCCGATGCCGGCGGCGCAGCACCTGCCCGCTGGTGACGGAACCGACATAGAGCGTGCCGTCCGCCGCGCGGGCGATGCCGTTCGGATAGCGGAAGCCAGGAGGCAGCCAGAGTTCGGCCTCCGCCTCGGCCCGAACGGGGCCGGGCAGCGCGAGGCTGGCGGAAAGGCTAGCGGCACCGGCCAGGATGGTGCGGCGGGACAGGATCATGGCTTCGCTCCTCTCTCGGTCCGGTTCAGATCGCGCCGTGGCTGGCGACAACGGCACCCGTCAGCCAGGCCCGATGTCCGGGGATGGTGTAGCCACCGTCCACCAGCAGGGTCTGACCGGTCACGAAGGCGGCGGCATCGGAGGCAAGCCAGGCCACCACCCGGCCCACATCGTCCGGCGTGCCCAGCCGGCGGGCTGGGGTATGGTCGACGAAGGGCCGCGCCGCCGCATCGTCGGCGAAGCGCCGGAACATCGGCGTGTCGATGATGCCGGGATTCACGTTGTTGACCCGGATGCCTTGATCGGCCCCCTCCAGCGCCAGCGCCCGCACCATCCCATCCAAGGCCGCCTTGCTGGCGGAGTAGATCGAGGAGCCGGGAAAGGCCCCGTGCGCCAGCCAGGAGGAGGTGTTGACGATGCTGCCGCCCCGGCCGAACCGCAGCATCGCCGCCATCTCATGCTTGCAGCAGAGCCACACGCCCTTCAGGTTCGTCGTGATCGTGTGGTCGAAGTCGGCGGCGGTCAGGTCCGCGATGGGCGCGAATGCACCCTCCACGCCGGCGTTGTTGAAGGCCGCGTCCAGCCGGCCATACCGCTCGACCGTGGTCGCGACCAGGGCTTCCACGTCGCTCTCCCGGACGACATCGGTGATGACCACCCGGGCCTCCGTCCCGCAGGCGCGGACCTGGGCGGCCGTCGTCTCCAGGGCGGCCGCGCGCCGGCCGGCCAGCACGACGGCCCGGGCGCCGGCCCCGGCAAGCGCCAGTGATGCCGCCTGCCCGATGCCGGAGCCTGCCCCCGTCACCAGGGCCACCTTGCCGTTGAATGCAGTCATCCTCCGCCTCCTCGGTTTTCCATCCGACGATCCGGGAAATGACGACGACGGGGCCATGTGATAAGCGGGACAAACCCGCATGAGGTGTTGAAGGGAGTTCAACAATGCCCCGCGCCCGCTTGGATGAGCTCGCGGTGTTCGCCGCCGTCGCCCGCCTGTGCAGCTTCCGGCTGGCGGCGGTGGAACTGGGTGTGTCCACCTCCGCCGTGAGCCATGCCCTGCGGGGCCTGGAGGAACGGCTGGGCACACGCCTGCTGAACCGCACGACCCGCAGCGTCGCCCTGACGGAAAGAGGCGAGCAGCTGCTGGCCCGGCTTGGTCCGGCCCTGGCGGAGATCGATGCCGCCCTTGACGCATTAGGAGAGGCTGGCGGCCGTCCCAGCGGCACCCTGCGCATCAACGCGCCCCGGCTTGCCGCCGCCGTGGTGCTGGGGCCGGTGCTCGGCGATTTCGCCCGCAGCTATCCGGACGTGGTGCTGGAGATCGCCGTGGACGACGGGTTGGCCGACATCGTCGGGCAACGGTATGACGCCGGCCTTCGCTTCGGCGAGGTGCTGGAGGCGGACATGGTCGCCGTGCGGGTCAGCCGGGACATGGAAATGGCGGTGGTCGCATCCCCCGCCTATCTGGCGACGCACCCGGCCCCGCTGACGCCCCACGATCTGCGGGGCCACACCTGCGTCCAGCGCCGGTTGCGGGGCTCCGGCGGCCTGTACCGCTGGGAGTTCGAGAAGGACGGGGAGGAGCTGAGGGTGGCCGTGGACGGGCCCCTGGTCCTGGACGACGGGGAGATGATGGTCCGCGCCGCGCTCGACGGGGTTGGTCTCGTCTACACCGGCCTGGATTATGTCACGCCGTTGCTGGCGCAGGGGCGTCTGGTGCGGGTGCTGGCCGACTGGTGCCCACCCTGGCCCGGCTTCTACCTCTACCATCCCAGCCGGCGCCATGTGCCGGCGGCCCTGCGCGCCCTCATCGCCATGCTCCAGGCCCGCGGCGCTGTCCAGGTCGGCAAGCGTCAGGCTTGAGTGAAAGAAATGGGCAACGACGCAAGACGGCGTCGCCCGCCGAAGCGCCGCCTCCGGCCAAAGAACAAAGCAATCCTGGAAATCCGCAGTGACTTCATAACAAACACCCAAGTAATCACGGAGGCGCAACACCGCAGAAAACTGCCATTCCTGCCGGCTGGTCCGGCGGATGACGAAGGGCAAACGCACGGCGCGCATCGGATCTCGGCAGGACCGGGTGGGCATGGGCGTGGCCATGACGGCGACCGGACCGGCGCCCGGCATGCAGTCGAACGCGCACCTGGGGACCAGAGCGGCGGGCCGGAGCCGTCCGCCGTTCCGCCCCTCACCCGCCCGGTGACGGCGGATCACGGTACCGCCGGTCCGCAAGGCCGGCGAGCGTGCGGGACACGTCATCGCGCCCGAAGGGCTTCGCCAGCACCTGGAACTCGTCCGTCACCACCGTCTCGCTGTAGCCGGTCATGAGCACGATGGGCAGGCCGGGATGAAGCTGGCGGGCCAAGCGGCCGAGGTCGATGCCGCTCAGGCCGCCGGGCATGACGATGTCGCTCAGCAGGCCGTCGAACCGTGTCGGGCCCCGCAACAGGTCCGCCGCCTCCTCGCCCGAGGCGGCGCGCACGACCGTGAAGCCCATATCCTCCAGGGTGGCGGTCAGGATCGCGCCGACGATCGGGTCGTCCTCGGCAAGCAGCAGCCGCGCCCCTTGGCCGGAGGTCTCCCGGCGCGCCGTCACGCTGGCGATCGCGGGCACCTTGGCCGAGCGCGGGAAACGCAGGATGACCGCGGTCCCCTCCCCCACCGCGCTGTCGATCGCGATGCCGCCGTTCGACTGCTGCACGAAGCCGTAGACCTGGCTGAGACCGAGGCCGGAGCCGCGCCCCACGCCCTTGGTCGTGAAGAACGGCTCGAAGGCGCGGCTGCGGACCGCTTCCGGCATGCCCGTGCCGGTGTCGCGCACGGCGATCACCACCTGGTCGCCGGCCTCGCCATCCGCCCCGTGGACATTGCGCGCCTCGATCCGCAGCACCCCGCCGCCCGGCATGGCGTCGCGCGCGTTCACCACCAGGTTCAGGATGGCGAGCTCGAACTGCGTGGGGTCGACCTCGATCGGCCAGAGGTCGGGCTGCAGGTCGAGCTCCATGCGGATGTCCGCGCGCAGGGCCCGGGCCAACAGCTCGGCCATGCCCAGCACCCGGTCGGCCAACGCCACCGGCTCCGGCCGCAGGGCCTGGCGCCGGGCGAAGGCCAGCAGCTGGTGCGTCAACTTGGCCCCACGGTCGACCGCCTGCTGGCCCGCCTCGATAAGGCCTTCCAGCCCCGCGTCCGGCGCCCGCCGGGCGATCAGCTGGAGGCAGCCGGAGAGGGCCTGCAGCAGGTTGTTGAAGTCGTGCGCCAGCCCGCCGGTCATCTGTCCGACCGCCTCCATCCGTTGGGCCTGGCGCAGGTTCGCCTCCGCCGCCTCGCGTTGCGCGATCTCGGCCGTGAGCTGACGGTTGGTCTCGCCCAGCGCGTCCGCACGGCGCGCCAGTTCGGCATTGGCGCGGGCCAGGGCCGCCTGCGCCCGGCCCAGGGCCGCCACCAGCAGGGCCGCCATGGCGAGGGTCAGGGCCGGCGCCGCGTAGCGCCCGAAGCGGATGATCAGCGGGTCCGTCTCAAGGCTGAGCCACACCGTGCCAAGCCCGAGCTCGCCCGCCGCCACCGGGGCCGCCACGCTGATCCGGCGATCCTCGAACCGGGGTGGCGCGGCCTCCGGCGCCTGCGCCGGCAAGGTCCCGCCGTCCCGGGTGAAGGCGGCCAGCGCCGCGCCGTCCTGGCCATAGACGGCGACGGCCAGCACGCGCGGGCTGCGGCCCACGGCATCGACATGGTCCTGCGCCACCCTGCGGTCGTCGAAGGCGACGGCGGCGGCGACGCTTGCGGCCAGGATCTCGGCCTGGGTCGTCGCCTCCTCGGCCTTCAGGGACCTGTACACATGGTCGTTGTAGGCGGTCAGCAGGACGCTCAGCAGCGCCAGGACGACCGCTCCGATCAGGGCGAGGCGCGTCAGCGCCACGGGGCTTCCGGGATTCTCCGTCCGATCCGTCATCGCGCCGTCTCCCGGCGTGAGGTGAGCGACAGCGCGAGGTTGAGCAGCGGCGCCCGCAGCGTCAGGCCGGCCGAGGCGGCGGACATATCGTCGATATGGAAGCGCACCCGGTTCTCTCTGATGACGAACCGGATCAGCCCGGGCGCCTCGCCCGTCGAGGGCCCGTCGACGATCGTCAGCACCGGCTTGCCGGCCGCCGTCCGCAGGGCCGCCTGCCCGGCCGGGTCATCGGGGTCCGGCACGAACAGCAGATGGCAGGACGGCACCTCCGCCGGGTCGCGCAGGCGGACGACCTGCACATCGCGCGACGACGGACGGTCCCGCGCGATGGCACGGTCCAGATCGTCGCCGAAGGGATCGCCCCCGAACAGGCAGAGCCGGATGGGGCTGTCCGGCCCGGCGAAGGCGGCGTCGGGCCATTCGACGAAGGGGATGAACTTGTAGAGGTAGGTGCCCTTGATCGCCGTCTCCGGGGCGACCGGGGCGGCCCCCAACGGTCCGCTCCCCGCCGCCAGCGCCAGGGCCAGGGCGATCAGGCGGACAGGTCCCGTCCCCGGCCAGGTCAAAACGACCACCGCGCCGACAGCGACACGGCCCGGCGGAACGCCCGTTGCGCCGGGGGCGGGCCGATCTCCGCATGGCGGGCGTCCAGCAGGTTCACGCCCGTCACGATGAGGTCGAGCCCCGGCGCGACCGGCCAGCCCAGCGTGGCGTCCACCGCCGTGTAGGCCGGCACGGCCGGGCGCGGCAACGCGCCGACGCGGCGGACCCGCAGGTCGAGCCAGCCGCCGCCGGTGAAATCCACCTTCGACCGCGCGCTCAGCTGCCAGGACGGATCGTTGCCCGTCGCCCCCAGGCCGGTGATGTCGCGACGGCCGGCCTCCAGGCGGAAGTCCTTCTCCAGCGTGGTGACGCCCAGCCCGACCTGCCACCCCTCGGCCAGCCGCAGGTCGGTCCAGGCCTCGATCCCATAGGTCTCGCCCTCGATGGCGTTCCCGAACCGCACGGGCAGGATGGGCGCGCCGACCGGCTCCGTCGCGCGGATGTCGTTGTAGATATTGTAGAACCCCGTGATCGACAGCGTCGCGGCGGAGCCGAGGGCGCCGCGGTACCCGGCCTCTAAGGCGATCACCTTCTCCGATTCGAAGTCGCCCTTCACCAGGATGCCCGGCGCCACGAGTTCGCGCTCGATCCGGTTCGGCGCCCGCGCCGCCCGCGAGACGGCCGCCCAGAGCAGATCCGTCTCCGTGGGCGTCCAGGCGACCCGCGCGTTCGGCAGGTATTCGAAGCCGGTGAAACTGCTGTCCTCCACCTTCAGGCCCAGCACCACCCGCAGGTCGGGCCCTACTGCGATCTCGTCCTGGACGAACAGGTTGGCGAGCCGCAGCCACCGCCGCGGCGGGTCGAGCTGGAAGGCGTTGAAAGGGTTGCGGTAGTCGTCGCGCAGCACCCGGTACCCGCCGCCCCAGACCAGCGAATGGGTGCCCAGCCGCACCACGTGCCGGGCCTGGACGTCGACGGTGGTCAGCTTCTGCACGCCGCTGGTCGCGTTGTAGTCGAAGCGGTCGACGTAACCCTGCACCTCAAGGTCGGAGCCCGGCGACAAGGCCGCCGTCCAGCGCCCCAGCAGGTTGGCGCCCTGGATGTGGAACGGGACGCGCAGGGTCGGCCCGGCCACCAGTTCGGCCTCGCTGCGGTAGATGTCGCCCTGGACCGTCAGGCCCAAGTCGCCCCGCGGCCAGTCCAGTCGGAAGCCGCCCTGGACGCCCCGCCAGTCGTCCCGCGTGTCCGGCCCGCCCACGGCCGGCGGGCGCCGGCGGTCGAACCCCATGGCATAGATCCGGTAGGCCGCGTCCCCGACCCGCCCGCCGTGGCGGGCCGCCACCCGCCTGTCCTCGGTGCCGACGGTGGCCGTGGCCAGTGTCCCCTGGGTCGCGTCCGCCGCCTTGCCGACGACGCTGACCACCCCGTTCACCGCGTTGCTGCCCCACAGCGTGCCGCCGGGCCCGCTCACCACCTCGATCCGGTCCACATCCTCCAGCATGACATTCTGGGCGTCCCAGAAGATGCCGGACTGCAGCGGCGAGTAGACGCTGCGCCCGTCGATCAGGACCAGCAGCTTGTTCGCCGGCTCGTACCCGCCGAAGCCCCGCGCGGTCACCACATAGTTCAGCGTGTCGACCCGGCTGACGGAGAGGTTCGGGGCGAGCCGAAGGGCTTCCGGGAGGGTGCCGGGATTGGCGCGACCGATGTCGTCCCCCGTCACCACGAACACGGAGGCCGCCGCACGCGACAGCCGCTCCGCCCGGCCGGAGACGCTGGTGACCTCCACCAGGGTCAGCTCCTCCAGGGTCAGCTGGCCGAGACGTTCGAAGTCGGCGGCCGCCGCCGGCCCGGCCAGCAGGATAAGGCCGGCCGCGAGCGGCGTGCGGAGCGATTGGCGCGCTGGCATGGGGCATCCCTTGCCGGGAGTCTTCCGATCGGGTGGGGCGCTGGCCTCCTCGGATTGCTTAGGTACCGAAAGTCCGGACGCGCCACAGCACGCCCTTCGTCTTATCCCTACCGACCGCCGGTCGACTTTCGGCCTAAGGCCACGCCCGATCGAACGCGTCGGCGCGCCCCGGCGTCCCCCGACGCGGGGGTCCGGGACGGGGAGGCTCCGTCGCGAGGAGGGCCGGGTGGGATGGGTCCGGCTACCGGCGACGCCGGGCCCAGAGTCGGCCCCTCACGACCCGGTGCAGGCAGCGCAGCACGCCGGTCAGCCAGACAAGCGCGATGGCGGTGGCCTCGCCCGGCCCGCCAGGTTCGAGCGGGCCGTGACGGATGATGACCGTGGCGAGGCCGCATGCCAGCACGGTGACGAGGATGGTCCGCATGATCGCTCCCTGCATGCGCCAGTTGCCGGCGCCGGGACGACGGTCCCCCGGCGGCGGCGCGGGCGGGGCAGCTTGCCAGCCGCGTCGCACGGCCGGCATGAGGAGGTTCTGAGCAATTTCTGAAAGGCGGGTGATGGCCGGCCGTCCATCCCCGGCACCCCTTGCCGGGCCCGGCCGATCGCACAATGGGCGATGGCGTCCGCAAGCCCGGCCTGGGCACGGCGCCAAGGCCGCCGCGAGCTGTACGGCCACCTTCACCGTTTGCAGTTCGTGCGCCTCCATCAGCGTGACCAGGGCCACGGCCCCCATCGCCTGCACCACCCCCAGATCGAGACCAAGGTCGGGGTCCCACGGGCCGGTCAATGCAATCGGCTGCTTCTGGCCGGGGCAGAAGGTCATGCCAACGGCGCCGCCACCGGGAACCTGAACCGGATCGATGGTCCGCGTATGATCGTGGCTGGTCTTCCTGCGAAGCTCTGGTCGGGTCTGGCGGAGGACCGTCGACATTTTTTGCGAGGCAGCCGGGACAGGCTGTCTCAATGTTCACCATTGGATTCTAGATTGCACCCGAAAAGCAATCTGAGTGAGATACCGGCACGTGAGAACAACCTGACTTAGCCCGCCATGGTCAGCACGATGCAATCGGCTGCGGGCCAAAAAAGTAGTTGGACAAAGCTGAGGAAAGCGAGGGGAGAAAATCGATGGCCCTGTTCACGACGACGTCTTTTCCCCTGTCGTCCCTGGTTGAGGACATCGACATGGGAAAGATCGGCCTTCCCGAAATCCAGCGCCCCTTCGTCTGGCCCAACGTGAATGTCCGCAATCTTTTCGACTCCCTCTACCGCGGATACCCCGTTGGTTATCTACTGTTCTGGGAGACCGGTGCTGAGATGGGGGCCAAGACGATCGGCACGAAGGAACACCAGAAGGTGCCGGCGCTTGCCATCGTGGATGGACAGCAACGCCTCACTTCCCTTTACGCCGTCATCAAGGGTCGCGAGGTCATCCGCGCCAATTTCAGCAAAGAGAAGATCAAGATCGCTTTCAATCCTCTGAGCGAGCGGTTCGACGTGGTGGACGCCTCCATCACCAAGGACAAGTCCTACATCCCGGACATCTCCCAACTCTGGAATCCGTCCGTCAATGTCTTCGACTTTGCCGGAAACTACATCACCGAGCTGCGCACGATTCGGGACCTGTCGCCCGAGGAAGTGTATCGGGCCCAAAAGGCGATTGGCAAACTGCATGCCCTTACGACCTACACCTTCACTGCCCTCACATTGAGTTCGAGCGTGGATGCGGAGACCGTTGCCGAGGTGTTCGTCCGTATCAATGGCCAGGGGAAGAAGCTGAACCAGTCCGACTTCATCCTCACCCTCATGTCCGTCTTCTGGGACGAGGGCAGAAGCGAGCTTGAGACTTTCGCCCGCGAGGCGACCAAGTCCGGGGCGGGGGGCCCGACCGCCTATAACCACTTCATCAAGCCGGCCCCCGACCAGCTGCTACGCGTCAGCATAGGGCTGGGCCTCAAGCGTGCACGGCTGGAGAATGTCTACAGCGTGCTTCGCGGAAGGAATGCGACAACCGGGGAGGTGGATGCCGCTAAGCGGGATGAGCAGTTCGGGCTTCTGCGGAAGGCGCAGGAGCGGGTCCTGAACCTCGCCAACTGGCACCATTTCCTCAGCGCACTTAGCCTTGCCGGGTATCGCCACGAGGGCATGATCTCGTCGCAGACGGCGATCATCTACTCATACGTGCTTTATCTGATCGGGCTGGTCGATTTCGGCGTCGAGAAACAGAAGATGCGGCAGGCGATCGCCGAATTCTTCTTCATGGCGGCCCTGACCGGCCGCTATACGAATTCACCGGAAACCGCGTTCGAGTTCGACCTGGCGCAGCTTCGTGGGATCGGAACGGGCGACACCTATCTCGCCCGGCTGCGTCAGATGTGCGCAACGACACTGACCAACGATTTCTGGGAAATCACGTTGCCGACGAACCTGGCGACCTCCGCCTCGCGCAGCCCGTCGCGGTTCGCCTACCAGGCCTCGCTCATCATGCTGGGTGCGCGCGCGCTCTTCAGCCCGCTCAAGATCGCCGATATGATCGATCCGGCCGTGAAGGGATCGAAGGCGACTTTTGAACAGCATCACCTCTTCCCGCGCGCCTACCTGTCGCGCATCGGCGTCACCGAACAGCGGGATATCAATCAGATCGCCAACTACGCGCTGGTGGAGTGGCCCGACAACCTCAAGATCAGTGATACGGCACCGGCCACGTATGCTCCGCAACTCTACGCCTCCCTGTCCGGGGAGGAGCGGACCCTCATGGAGAAGTGGCACGCGCTTCCCCCGGGCTGGTGGGACCTGCCTTATGAGACGTTCCTGCGTGAGCGTCGTATCCGCATGGCCGCGCTCGTGCGCGAAGCATTTGAAAGACTCTGCGGGTTCACGGGCGATCAGTCGGCCAAGCCGGTTCCGGTCGCGGAGCTTCTTGCCGCGGGCGAAGGGGAAGCCATCGAGTTCAAATCAACGCTGCGGACTAACCTGCATACGGGGCAGGCTGACGAGAAGATGCACCTTGCCGCCCTGAAGACCATCGCGGCTTTCCTAAATGCCCGTGGCGGCACGCTCATCATCGGTGTCGCTGACGACGCGAAGGTACTCGGTACCGCCATCGACGGATTTCCCAACGAAGACAAGATGGCCCTGCATCTGGTCAATCTTGTCAGGGACCGGATCGGCGAGGTTTTCCTGCCATACATCCACCCACATTTCGAAGATCAGGACGGGGAGCGCATTCTTCTGATCCGCTGCGAGCCGGGACCGAAGCCGGCCTTCGTCAAGGATGGTGGTATCCAACGGTTCTTCGTTCGCGGCGGCAATGCCACGGCTGAACTCGCCGGTGTCAGCATCACGGATTATGTCAAAGCCCGATTTTGATGCAAGCTGACCATATAACGTTCAAAGAAATCACTCGTGAACTCTTCACGCAATAAGAACCCCCACCGAAATATCTGGCTCTATGCCTCCAGTGCTTTGAATACAGCATCGGCCCCGTCCTTGTAGAATTCGATGCTGATTCTTGTCCAAAGTTCGTCTGGAAGATCGTTCAACTGTTTACGAGCCGCGACAGGCATGAGCAGCGTGTGCGCTTGGCGATCGACGGCAAGTTCCGCTATGCGCACCGCGTTCGGTATGGGCTCCACCGACCCGCCGAGGTTTAGGGACCCCACCACAATTGTTCCACCCCGGCTGTTTCTGCCAAGCAGCGCTCCGCAAAGCGCGACCAAAACCGGTAGACCCAAGCCGGCGCCGGTTCTGTCGCTGTCCATGGCCCGCATCTGAATTGAGAATTCCTCTTCGCGTGGGTTGCGGTCACCAACCATTTCCTGGGCACGGGCATACAGGTTCTGCTCGCCCACCTTAACGCTTTCGCGGAAGGCCGGCGGCGTCGGCTGGTTGAGAATTCTTACACCGCTCCCCGGACCGCAAGTCACCTCCAGCCGATAGAGGCCTGGCGCATTCTCCGCCGAGGCGCCGACAGCCCATACCTGGCCGGGGGGCAGGGGATCGCTTTCGATTGCTTCGTCGTTGTGAAGCTCAGGTGTGGACACGAACTGCTCCACTCCGTCCGCCCCGAGGGTATAACTGAAATGCGTGTTCCGGAACTCGCTCTTGAACACGCGTTTTTGTTGTTCCTTGACCCGTCTGCGTCCCTCTAACGCCAGTCTGACGATCCATTCCAAGTCCTCCTCCGGAATTGCTGACTCCGGATTTGGAAAGAGCAGCTTGGCGACGCCGTTGAATGTCTTGCGCACTGCTTCGATATCACGACCGCTCAGCGCGCCGCCGAGATGCACGCGTTCAAGAGCCTGCGTCCGGTTGACACTGCGTAACCGGGTCCAGCACTCGCTGAGGAAATCGCTGACCAAACCGAAGTGGTCGGTCAGGTGCTCTCCGGGGCTAAGCTTCGGAAAATCCCACCCGGGGGCATAGGCATGTATACGGTCCATGAATGCCGTATCGCTCCGCATCTCGGGGGGTAGCGGGCTTAGCAGATGGCCAATCCTTTGTTGCTGTTCCAAGTCGACGTCCAGATTGCCGACCATGACGATGCAGCCTTCGGCACGGATATTCTCCTTGCCCCGGCTGAACTGGCCGGAGGCCATGTAACCCTTCATAATGTTGACACCGTCCTTCTGATCGAAGGACACGCCGGCAACTTCGTCAAAGCAGACCACGTCGTAACGACAGACCAGGCCGCGCTCACCAGACGAGTTATTGACAAACATCTTGGCGACGGTCGCCTTGCCGCCAGAGATGAGGTGTGCATAGGGCGAGATTTGTTGGAACAGGTGACTTTTCCCGGTTCCCCGCGGGCCTAGTTCCACCAGGTTGTAGTTCGGTTCGACGAACGGCACCATCCGGAGCAACATGACCAGCTTGGCCCGATCCGTAAGCGCAGCCGGCTCGATGCCCACCGACCGGATCAGAAAATCCAGCCATTCGCGGGTAGTGAACCGTGATCGGCCACGGGCGAGGACCTCCAGCGCATCCGACTTGGAAAGCTGAATTGGGCGCAACGCCTCGATCCCGAATGGCCTGCCTCCCTTTTCCTGCGCGATAACGGCATCGTAAGCCAAGGTGACCTCGGCATAGAAGCCGTCGGTCAGCATACGTTCATTGTCGCGCACGAAATTGTCGTCAATGCGCACATCGCGCAGCGTCAAGCTCGGCAACTCCGCGACATAGCAATCGTTCTTGGTGTCCAGTCGCGCCTTGACGACATCGATGATCTTGACGGATCCACGATCACGCGCCTGTGCCTTGAACAGCTCCTCCGTCCCGGTGCGGACAGTGCGGTCGCGGAGCTGCTTCTCCACAATCTCCAGACCTTCGGCGATCTCCTGCTCGTCGACACTGGCGCAATAACGGCCCAGAAGGAACTCGACGACGTAGGTCGGTACCGGATACTGCCGGGCGTACCTGCGAACCAGGTCCTTGCGCACGAGAAAGCCGTCGAAGGCCGCGGCGCCGAGCCTATCCAGGGCATCCATGTCCACAGTCATCATTCGTCTCCGACCGTCGTCATCTGTGCCGCGATCACATTGCCATTCGTGTCCAGCACGACGACGAAGGCTGCCACACCTGCATTGCCGTCATCCTCGACCGCAAGGCTGGCTTCGCCGTTCTCTTTCAGCTCTCTCACCGTTGCGGCGATGCTGGTGCCGGGATCGTTTCGCTTCTGGCGCAAGTCCAAGGTCAATCCCGCCGCGGTTGTCTCCACGGTGATCCGGACGCGCAAGCCACGCCAGCTGACCTTCTTGATGGTGGCCGCAATGGGCGCGACGCCGCGGGAAACGGCCAGGTCGGGGATCACACACTCCTGGGGGCTGATGCCGCCATGCGCATATTCCGCATTGGCAAGGTAGGACCCGACCCCCGCAGGCGTGGCGATACGGACATGGGGATCCCAGTACCACGCGACTGTCGCCGCGTCGGGTGACGCGCCGTCCTTCACGGCGGCACAGCGCGCCCATTTCGCCGAAGTAAGGGATTTCGGCAGGTCCACCCTCGGCAGCCCTTCCGGCACGAGCAACCAGCCGTGGTCGGTGACGATGCGGACACGGGCCCACCCGATCGCCATCAGGTTTTCGATCACCATGACCAGGTCGGTGATTTCGTCCTCGATCTGGCGGACAAGTCCTATTTCGAGCTTATGTCCGAGCTCATCCAGCTTGCCGGTTTCGCACCATCCCGCTTGATCGGCGCTGGCTGGACCCTGCGGGTTGGACGGCGTGAAGATCGCGGCGCCGTTCTGCTCGAGCGATTGGCGTAGTTTCTGGACGCCAGCCGCGATCGCCGTCCCGGACAAGTAGGGACAGAAGTCCTCGGGCGCTCCTCCCGGACCGATGATGGGACCAACCGGCATGGCGACCGGCTTGGCTGTCGCGGTCACCGTTGGCAGGGGCGCGAACCGATGCGCGACCGAACAGGGCAGCCCCCGGCTTTCCAGCCGCTCCCGCAGCGTCATCGCCAAGTCGTAGCGCAGCCCGTCCACGAACAGGAAGCAGGTTCCAGCTTCGAGCGTCACGGGCCGCACCAACGCGGACGTGGCTGTATCGGAGACTTGCAGCAACTCTTGCAGGTGGCGGGCGGACCGATCCAGCCAGGGCAGATAGAGTGCGCGGATGACGCGGCAGAGCAGCCCCGCCTGGGGCTTGTGCGACATCGCCATGGTCAGCGCGTCCAGCGCCGCGCGATCGCAGCGCCATCCGTCGGTCGCGTAGGTCTCCGCCATCGCGGCGGCGCTGACGCCTCCCAGGCCGGAACGCGCCATCTGGGCCAGCTTCGCAAGTGGCTGCAAGGCCTGGGCGAGCGGGCTTTCCCCCAGCTCGGCCCATGGCGTGTTGCGCCGTTCGGCGTGTTCGGTCTCCAGGGCTATGACCCTTTCACAAGCGTCCTGGTGCGGCAGATCGACGGCGGCCTCCAGCCCGGCGCGGAGGCGCGTCTCCCCCTCCTCGTTGAAGCGCGGGTTGCGATCGCTGCCGGCGAACAGGTCCTTGTAGGACATGCGCAGCACCTTGGAGAGGCCCGGATAGAGACGGGGATTGGAGCAGAAGCGCCTCCAGACCCCGGTCCAGGCCTTGGACTGGTCATTCACCAGCTTCTCGCCGGCCGCCGTCACGCCGTCCGTCTCCGGGTCGAAGCCATAGGTCCTGGCCCAGAGCTGACGGATGGACTGCCATTTCCCATCGTCGCAGCGGTGGCGGAACGCCTCGGGTTCGCTCATCCAGCCGAGAAGGTCGCCGACCGGATCGTCCACGTCGAGCTTCAGCAGGATCTCCGCGTCGATGCGGCGCCCATGGAAGGCGACCACGGGCTCGACCGCCACGCGGGGCAGCATCCGCAGCAGGGCCTCCCGGGTGGCCCGGTCGCCGGCGAGGTCGATGCCCAGCACCGCCTCGGCGAACGCCTCGACGGTCCAGTCGCGTCCGTTGCGGTGATGCCAGGTCTGCCCGCGGTAACAGAGCTCCACCAACGGCTGGTACGGCGTCGGGCAGTCCTCCGCCGAGCGCAGCGCCGCGCGGGACACGCCGGGCAGATAGAGGACGGGAACGATATCCGCCGGCGGCGCGACCTCCGGCAGGGTGCGGTCGACGACGCATCTGAGCCAGATCGCCGGCCCGGTAAGGTTTCCCGGGTCATAGGAGCCCAGGGCGTAGACGTGCGGCATCAGCTTGCGCAGCGGCTCGATGACGGGCCGCCATTGCGCCTCCGGATCGGTCCACAGGATCGCGGCCGGCGGCGCCACCCCATCCGGCGCCCGCGTCGCCTCCAGCAACGAAAGCTGCAGCGCCTCCAGCAGGGTGCGGGGGGAGGTCATTCCGATGCACCGTCGTCGGTGGAACTTTTCGGGGCGGACGCGGACGAATTTAGCCGCAGGCCGGGTTGAAGCTTCTCCGGAGACGCATCCAGCCAGTCCGCCAAGCTGGTCTTCTCGCGCCGTAAGTGGGACTCCTTCAGGCGCTTCAGGACCTCGTCGGCGATCTCCACAAGGTGATCTGACAGAATTTGCCTTGCCTGCGCGAAAGCATGATGGTTCAGCTCCGCTAAATCTTCCGCACCCATCCGATTCAATAAAATTTCGCCAGAAATTTGCGCCCCAAAATATTCATAACTTGGATTGTATAAATTCCACATGAATGTATTCATAATCCTCCTGTATATTACCCCGACATTGTCATCTTTCTCGGTTTCAGTCAGTTCTCTGGACTGGGATTTTGCTTGATTGATACGTCTATCCTGCTCCGCGTTCAGCCCGCGACAGATCAGAACGGCCATGACCGCCTGCGCTCCGTTCAGGTCGGGCGTGAAGATCGTGGTATAGAGCGAGCCGAAAAGGTCCTGCTCCTCGACCTTGGTCCCATCCCGCCGGCGCCAGACGGACAGCACGGAGCGGGCCACTTCGGCGCTCGTGATCTCGTTGTCCTCAAGGGGTTTCTCGCTCCGCTTCCGCCGGTACTTGTAGCCCAGCGCCTCGATGGACTGTTCCAGCCGGATCTGGATCGGGTCGTTGGCCTTCAGGTCGGACAGGACCACGGGGTTCTGGCTGTTGGTGGCATAGGTGATGTTGTTCACGACCTGGGCGGCATCGTCCTCCAGCTCGTAGATGCGCAGCAAGACGCTGGCGTCGGGTTTCTCTGGCATCTCCGCCAGGACCCGGGCGACCACCTGGCTGGTCTGGCCGCCATTGACGATCTGCATGCCCTCGACCTGCACCGGCGTGTCCCTGTCCTGCAGGCCATGGTGCCTGAACTTCCGGCAGATGACCGTCAAACCGTTGTTGTAGAAGTAGAAGTTCGCATGCTCGGCGGGGTCCTTCAGGGTCGCCGCGATCCCCTGGTTGATGCGGCTGTCGCCCATGCCCAGGAAGCGGCGCACGTTGCGCTCCAAAAGCTGGTCGCCATGCTCCGCGAACAGGCGGGCCAGCTCGCCGACGGCGACGCGGCCGATCAGCGCCCGACGGAAGTCGAACTCTTCCACCATGTACTTCCCGGTCAGTTGCAGGGTGGCGTCGATGCTGGCCTGCGGCCGCAGCAGCTCGATCATGCGGTCCGGGCCCACATGCACCCAGTCGACCTGATCGCCGAGGCGGGCATTGTCGATCCGCTTCTGCGCCGCCGCGGTCCAGCGCCTGCCGTTGTTGGCCAGCACGGCGGTGACCTGGGGGATGTTGCCCTGGCCGACCAGCGCCCGGATCGGGGCGATCTTCGTCAGCAGCCTCGGGTTCCCCGTGAAGTCGGCATTGACGTCCAGCAGGGTGCGGACGGCGTCGATCATGCCGCGCACGCCGCCCTCCTCGAAGTGGCTTTCGGCGTCCAGCCGTTTCTTCAGCTTGGTCTGGACCAGCATGACCTTGAACACGCCGCCGCGCGGGGCCGTCCAATGGACCGCGTCCACGCCGAAATCGTCACCCCCGTCCACAAGCGCGTCGATTGCGTCGGAATCGTCCAGCCCCAGGGCCGTCTTCATCACCATGACCGTGAAGGCGGCCGACAGGCGGCGATGCTCGTCGCCGCCAGCCTTCGGCCCCAGCACGGCGGTCAGCCGGCCACGCATGACCTCCTCCGCATGGCGGATGCGCTGGTCGAGGATCTGGGCGGTGAGGGTCATCTCTCCCTCCCTTTACCGTCGCGCGCCGCGCGCTTGGTTTCGGTGTCGTAGTGCAGGTCGTTCCAGCGGTTGCCGTCGAAGGTCTCGCCGCCCTGGAAGTTCGGGGTTTTGCCGTCCCAGCTCCAGAACCAGGGGTATTCGTCCTTGGGGCGGTGGGGCTCCCCGCCGCGGTCCTTGTCCCATTTGATGCGCGGGGTGACGCGCAGGATGCAGGCGCCGGCGGCCTTTGCGTCCAGGGGGCGGGCGGTGAGGAAGGGGCGGATGTTCATGCGCACGCCGTCGTTCACGTCCGGCTCCCAGCCGATCGCCTGGCGGTGCAGCGGCTTCCAGCGGACGAAGATGTCGTAGGGCGGCTCGCCCTCCAGGATGGCCTGCAGCCGGCCGCGCAGGTGTTCCGCCGCCGCCAGCCGGCCCTCCGCCCCCTCGGCCCCCGCCTTCACCTCCGCCCGGCAGCGGTCGATCCATTCCCGCAGGTAGGTGAAGATCAGCTTCTCCAGCGTGCGCCGCCCCTCCCCGTCCGGGGCGGCCAGCCGGTGATAGTTGACCAGGGCGTGGAAGCCGTCCTGACGGCCGTCCCAGACGTGCCAGACGAAGGGCCGGTTCTGGAACAGCTCCACATGCCGCTTGAAGAAATGGTCGCGCAGGTATCCGTCCAGGTCCCGCGCCCTGCCCTCCGTCGCGGCCGTCAGCAGGGTCGTCAGGCGCTGGGGCGTCCAGTCGGCGCCATAGGCGGTGGCCAGCAGGGCCGACAGCCGCTCCGCCGCCGGCGCCTCCCCCTTGATGGGGGACAGGCAGACGATGCCGTCCCCGTCGGCGTGGGGCTCCAGCCCGTCCGGCTCCGTGATGGCGGGGCAGTCCATGAAGCTGCTGCCCGTCTGCCGCGGCCAGCGATAGCCAACCAACCGGGCCACCGCCACCTGCAGCGGATCGTCGGAGCCCACGGGATGGCCGTTGAACAGCCATTGGGTCGGGTCGTCGGAATGCGGCTTGGGCAGCCCGTCCGGGTACTTCTCCGCCGCGACCTTCTGCCAGTGGGCGAGGTCGAAGGGGACCTTGACCAAGGTTGCAACAGTTACTTTGAGATTTTGATCAATCTCTCTGACTAAACTGCGGAATAACTCTGATGATAGGAATTCAAGAATTGCTGCAATGATATTTGAGTCTTTGGGCACGATAGCGCAGACATTCTGATCAAAACTCTGCCCAAAGTAATTTGTTATTGGTAGGTGGTTCGTATGCCGAACAAGAATACCCCGCTTGCCTCGCGATCCTTCCGCTTGAGGTCGCCATGCAAGATCTGAAAACTCACCCGCCGACACACCCGGGCGAAGTATCCCCTGCATACCGCATGCGTAGCCACTTGCATCGAAAGATACTTGGGCTGGCTCCCAGCTCAAACATGGCTGCTCCCAGAAAAGATGCAAAAATCGAGGATTGTCTCCATTCTGTACTCCGACGAATGACGCAGCATATTCTTGTAAAAACTTCTTTCCGTCGTTTGCGCTGAAGTTTATCCGCGAATCAGGGACCCTGAGCTGTGCAGCTTGACTCGGAGTTACTACACTCTGCCTAACAAGAAGAAAGCTTTTTTCTAAGGCATCTCTGATCTCCGATGCATCAATTGCCAGAAATCGAGCCCCCTTATCGGGACTAGAATTCTCAAATGTTATTAAGCTCGTGTTCGCGGCCCACCAGTACATGTCCTGGAAAGCGGCGGGGCCGAGCTTAATTATACAGGCCGCCTTGAAGTACCGCAGCATATATTCTCTGAATTCCTTATAAACGCCCGAAGAAAACCAGTTCTGCGGAGATACAACAGAATACGCCCCTCCATTTGCAACTAAGCCAGCTATTCGGAGAATGAAGACTGTGGCCAAATCAGATTTGGCATTTGAAAAAAATAGGTCGGAAAAATCTCGAAGATGCGTTTCCTGCTTCCCCCGTCCTAAATACGGCACATTTGTCGCCACCAGCACATACCGCTTCGCCAGCAGCTCCGCCGCCTTGGCAAGCCCCTGGGCGGCGACGGCCATTTCGGCGACCTCGTCGCTGCCGTCGGCCAGGGCCTGGGTCAGGATCGGGGCCAGCAGGTCCCAGTCGGCCGCGAACAGGTCGCCGCCGGCGCGGCGCGGGTCGATCAGGCTGCCCAGCACCGGCGCCTTCTCGAACAGGTCGTACATGCGCTCCAGCCCGGTGCGGATGCGGCCGTCCACGCCCGCGTTCAGCAGCGTCGTCTCCGCCCCCAGCAGGTCCGCCTTCGCACCGGGGTCGGCGACGCGGGCCACCTTGTCCGCCAGCTTCAGGAACTCGTGCTTCTGCATGCCGATGGACAGGCCGGAGCAGGCGAGGTGCAGCGCCGGCAGCGTCACGTAGCCGCCGATCAGGCGCCATGCGGCGAAGGCCAGGTTGAAGGCGGCGATCTGGGTGCAGCGGGGGTCGATCTCCAGCCCGTGCAGATTGTCCCGCAGCACGGCCAGCACGGCGTCGGTCCGGGACAGCTCCTCCTCCGCCATGCGCAGCGCCACCAAGATGGGCAGGGCGAAGACCAGGAAATGGCCGGACCCCATGCAGGGGTCCAGCATGGTGATGTCCTTCGCCGCCGTGGGCCAGCCGGGGAAGGCGCCGGCCGCCGGGCGCCAGTCACCCTGGGTCCCGTCCTCCGCCGTCTCCCGCACGAAGCGCAGATAGGCCCAGTCCACGCCCGGCAGCGCGCAGGCCGCGCGCAGCGCCGCCTCGTCCGCCGCCCCGGCCGCGAGCGCCGGGTCCTTCGCCAGCACCTTGCCCGCCCACCACGCGCCCAGCGTGTTGTGCAGCAGGAACAGGACCATGTAGTCCTCGGTGAACAGCTGGGTGACGGCCGGCAGCTCGTCCGCCCCGATCTTGCGGCCGGACTTGTTCACCCGCTCCTTCTCGTCCGCCTGCCAGAACTGGTAGACCCAGCCCAGGCTGTCATCCGCCCGGAACACGGCCGGGGCCAGCGCCTTCAGCCGGTCCTCCAGCGCCCCGCGCGTCTCCGGCGGCAGGGCGAGGGACAGGGCCGGGTCCTCGGTGCGGAAGATCTCCGGCAGCATGCGCTGGGCGTAGCCGGCGGCGAGGTCCAGCCAGTCCCGCCCCTGTTCCCGCGCCAGTTCGCGCACATCGTCCAGGGTGAGCGACAGCCCGTCGGCGATCAGCAGGTCGTTCTCCGCCAGGAAGCGGGCGAACAGCATGCGGTGCCAGTGCTCGTACGCCACCTCCGACACCAGCCGCTCGATATCCTGGGCGCCATCGGGATGACGCCGGTCGCCCAGCCGCTTGGCATGGGCGCGCAGCTTGGCCCGCAGCTTCTTCTCCGCCTCGGTCAGGTAGGCGGGGCTGGCGGCCAGGTGCACGCCCAGGCGCTCCACCGCCTTGCGCGCGCCCGCCTCCGCCAGCGCCCGCGCCTCCCGGGCCTTGGTCTCCAGGTCTTTGCGAAGATCGCGGGGAAGGGTGGGCATGGGTCTTATCGTCCTAAGCTTTCGAGATATTCGAAGAAAGCGCGAGCATGACGGCAGCGCGAACGCACCCTTTCAAGATCCGTACTTTCCAGAAGCCTAGCTCCGTCATCGATTTCGTTATACGAATGTTTGGGTTTATTCTTCGCCCTGGTAAGCTTTCGCTTGCAGTCTTCAGGTTTGATCGCACCCAGATCGCTGTTCTCTGGAATGACGCTCAGATCAGCATCTTTCCCGAACCTCGCCTTGATGTTCTCGCGATCAGCCATGAGCCATGCCTCCATACAGGAAGCCATGAAGTACACGTGCTCCTCGGCGACGCCATTCATATTCCACTTGTCACGCTGGGCCAGATGCCGGCAGCGGGAACCGTCCTCGGCAATCCTGGCTTCCGCGTCGACCAGCAGGATATGCGTGGCATCCGGATGAGTGGCGCGGCCATTCTGGAAGTCTGCAAACGCTTCGCTCCTGCCCCCGGACGCGATCGGACGCACCGTCACATTGCGGGCCTCTAACTTCGTGATGATCGGGCGCAGAAACGCGGTCATGGCGCGGCGTAGCGGGAAGTTGCGCGCTTTTTCCGGACCGCCACCCTCGAAGTACAGGTAGACAACCTTCACGGGTTGCCCCCGATCTCACCGATTCTCCAGATCTCGCCCAGCCGATATTTGCCCAGCCAGTGGCTCAGCCTGTCCGGGTCGACCCGTTGCATCACCGTGCCATGTCCGATGTTCTGGCAGACGACAACGGCCTCAGGCTGGTCGGAAAGCGCCGAAACTAGGTCCGGCGAATGGGTGGTGGCGATCACCTGCGTCCGTTTGGAAGCCTCGATCAGCAATTCGGCGACGAGACAAACCGCATCAGGATGAAGACCAAGTTCCGGTTCCTCGATACAAATCAGCGACGGTCTGTTCGGCCCGAATGCAAGAGCGACAAGGAACAGGAAACGAAGGGTTCCGTCAGATATGCGGGTCGCATGCAGATGCTCCGATAAACCAGACTCCTGAAGAAAAAGCGAGAAGCCGCCTTTACTGAAGCGAGAAACCGCCCGTTTCGCTCGTGGCAAGAGCCGAACAAGCCATGAGGCAACCAGTTGATGATCTTCAGCATCAATCTGGTGCAGAATGTGAGCTAGATTGGAGCCGTTAGGCAGAAGGCGATCATGAGGAAGGTTAGGCGCGTTAACTTCTCGCACCTGAGTTTGTCGGCCGAAACACCAGCCATTCAACAAATATACTGAACTATAAACCCTAGCGAGCCTGGTAACTATTGGTCCACTTGAATGACTTGGCAACTTTAGCGATAGCGCAGATTTAAAATTAGTTGGAATTGTTTCTGTATTGTCTTTGCCAAATTCTAGTCTCCCGGACTTTGCCAGTATCTCCGGCTTTCCACTATTAGTTTTTTCGCGATAGCCAATTATTTCATCTGAAATTTCCATTTCAAAGTCAAATCTTAGCTTATGAAATATGCGGTAGCGCGGCTCCTTTGTGGTTATCTCGAGAGTTGCCGACGAACCTTCGTTCCATAGCCATGAGCCTTCCATACCATTTGGTACAAGTGGTATTTCTTGGTTTAAGGGAAGCCGCGAGATCACTTCAAATACGTCGAGAAAATTAGACTTGCCGGATCCATTCGGACCGATCAACACATTTAGTTTATTCAATGTGAGTTCTGGGGTTTCTGGCGAAAATGACAGAAGACCGCCAATGCGAATGGATTCGAACATCTCCCTCACCCCACCATCACCGGGCCGTCGCCGACCGCCGCCATCAGGGTCGCGCGCGTCTTGGCCAGATAGTCGTCCACGTCTTTCGCATCGCGCAACGTCGCACGTTCCAGGCTGACCATGCGGACCGTCGGTTCCAGCAGCTTCGCCGCCTTCTCCAGGGCCCGCTGCACGCGGCCGGCGATCGCGTCGATCTCCGTGCGCGCGGTGCCGAGGGGCTTGCGGTCGAGCTGCTGCAGCAGCGCCTCGTCGGAGGACAGGTTGGGCTCTGCCGGTGCCGCCAGCCCGACCTCCGCCAGGATGGCCTTCCGCTGATCCTCGCCGAGGCGGCCCCACAGGGCATTGCCGGACAGATCGGCCGTGGCGGCCAGGTGCGCCTTCAGGTGCTGGGCGTAGAGCCTGCCGACCTCCTCCCGCAGCAGGGAGGCAACGGCGGCGCGCACCGCCGGCACATGATCCGCCCCGTCCAGGAGCAGCCGCTTGTCCCGGATCGCCTCCATCTGGGCCAAGGGCTCGGCCACGCCATCCAGCCCGCGGGCATGGGCGGCGAGACGCTCCAGCAGGGTCCAGGCGGGCAGGCGCTTGTCCTTCAGCGTCTTCAGGGCAGTCCACCGCTCGATCCGGGCGGCGAGGTCGTCGGCCAGGGCGAGGATGGCACCGAGCCGCTCGTTGCCGGCAAGATGCTCCAGATCGGCGATGTCCTTCGTATCGGGCGCGGGGGGCAATGGCGCGGGCCCTCCGGACTCCGCGGCCAGGGCCTTGAGTTTGGCGAGGAAGTCTGGCGCGTTCGCCGACAGCTGGTCCGCCGCGTTGGGGCTGCCCAGCGCCTGGAAGAGCTTGCGCAGCGCGAGCTTCTGCGTCGCGTTCAGGGCGAACCCCTCGCGCCGGAAATCCGCCTTGGGGATTCGGTTCTGATCGAGCTGTTTCGGGGCGATCCCCTCGCCGTTCGCCACGGCCGTGATGACCCCGGCGGTATGCAGGGCGATCAGCGCCGCGTCGATGGCGTCCTTGGGCCAACCGAGCGGGGCCGCCTGAAGCTCCCTGCGGATGTCGCTTCCACCCCGGCCGGCGCCGATGGTGGTGAGCACCTGCTGGCAGACGGGGTGCGACTCCAGCGTGCCGGAATGTCCGACCACCTGGAAGGGGCTGTCCGCACCTTCACGCGCCCGCTTGATCACGGTCTCCCAGTGGGCGCTGTCCGCCTCCTTGAACCGGGGGAACAGGCGGATCAGCGAGTCCTCCGCCGCCGCCTGGACCTGGTCGGCGACGGAAAGGCGCGTGATCTCGTTCCCACCGCCCTGGAACACCCTGGCCTGACCGACGATCTCCTTGACGTAGCCGTGCACCGACCTGGTCGCGATGCCCAATCGGCTTTCCATGCTCAGCTTGGCTTCCTCTCCCTCCTTGGTCGAAGGCGTACCCTTGGCATCGATCGTGGCCTTGGCCGCGATCATGTCGATGATCGCCTGCCGCAGCTCCTCCCGGGACCTTGGAGGGATGAAGATGAAAATGGTCGGGCTCTCGTTTCCAGCGGCCCGAGCCGAGTCCTGGACCTGCTTCTCCGTGCTGGTCCAACCATCACGCACCCAGACCGGGATGGCGTTCGTGTCGGCCGGAGGAGCCGTGTCACCCCAGTGAATGACGAGCTTCCGCGCCTCCTTCGCGGCGCCTTGCAGCAGCTGGACGCCCTTGATGGCGGTTTCGAACTCCGCGCCGATCAACTGTTCGCGGCGGAAGTAAACCGTGGAGGTGTCGGCGGCCGCCCGGTTCTGCTGAGCCCGGAACTCCCGGTCCCAATCGGCGCCCTCGCGGGTCTGGAGGCGATACTCCTCTTCGACCGGCATCAGGTCGCCGCGGTCCACCAGCCGTTTCAGCGTGTCCTCGACATCGGCCCGGAGCTTACCGTTATCCGCCGTCAGGTCGTCCACCAGCAGATCGGCGATGTGCTCCTTGGTCGAGCGGATGCCCGTATCCATACCGGCTTGGGGCTTCAGCCGGCTGATCAGGAACACCACGCCGCAGATTCGGGCCGCCAGATCGCCAATGTCCTTGCGAACCTGCAGAATGCGATCATTGATTTCGCGCGGAAGAATGCTGAGGCCCAGGAGCTCGGGAGCGAGAGACTGATATAATTCGTCCGCGGGGATCAGGGTCCCGAGGCCGCTCTCCGCGCGCTTGTGTAACGCGTCGTGGACGATCCGAAGCTGTGAACGCAACTGGCTGCGCGTACCATCGTCCAGCTGGCGAAAGCATTCGTCAAAAAAGCGGCGGCGGACAGGCAGGATCGGATAGTCGTCGACGATAACGGTGCGGTCCTCCGGGCCTTCCTGGATTTTCGTACCGCTTAACTGCCTGGATATCTCGCCGGCATGCTTGTCCAGCATAGCGCGAACGTCGGCAAGAGCCGCAGGCTTCTTCTGGAGCAGGACTTTCCGGACTACTGTTTCGACATCAACATCAGAGAGCGGCACCCGAATGGTGAAGCGGTCCATCAGCCGCTGAAGATTTCGGGTGGAACTTAGCGCGCTCTGCCCAGCCCCGACAATCATGACCCGGCCGTCCATTTGCTTAGACACAGCCTCGGCCGCCTCACTAACGAGGACCGAGCGATCATGGACATCGCCGATGTATTGCTGCACCTCGTCGAGAACCAACAATGTCAGCGGAATCTGCCCGTCTCGCCCGCGGGTCTTCAGGGCAGATCGAGACATGCTCAGGAATTCGGCAGTGGTGATGTCACCTGGCGGACGTGGAAACTGCTCACGCAGCAGCAATCGGACCTTATCAGGGCCAGCCGCGATATCTGGCATTATTGCCATCAAAGCATTAGCAATTATCGGACTGACATAAAGATTGTTAAGTTCTGACTCGAAGTCTTTGCCTGCACTCCTGGTGAAATCCCGGATCGTGTCCAACTTTCCCTGTTCCCGCAACCAAAGGCAGAAGCGCGCAGGGGCATACTGCTCGGGCAGCCCGACAGCGCGTAGAATGACAGATAGGATGGTCAGACGAACCGCATTCGAGTCGCCGTTTGGCATTGCCCCAGCGGCAGCGAGAAGTCCACCTGCGCGCCGTCCCTCGGCATCCAGGTCCTTAAGCAGATCTTCGACATCCTCCGGCAGCTGGCGCACCAGGGCGCGAGCGGTCACACCGTCGGGAAACTCGGTGTTCTGCCAAAGATGACATAGCATCTTCAGCAGGTGCGACTTTCCGCTCCCATAGAAGCCGGAGACCCAGGCACCGGGCAGGCTGGTTCCTCCATTAAGGAAGGCGCGCAGGATTTTGATCATCCCGTCCGCATACTGCCCTTCGCAAACGAAACTCTTGAGCTCCTCCCGCAATTCCAGCATGGCCTTCTCGGCATCGCGGTCGCCGGTCAGACGGGCCTGACCGTTGTTGGCCAGCCGAGACTGGCTTGGATCACGCTGCAGAACGTCCTTCAGTTTCATCACTACACTCCCACACCATGCAGCGTGATCGGCACGGCCAGATAATTCCATCCGTCCCGTGCATCTAGAAGGCGGTACATATTGTCATCATACTGCCCGGGGAAGAAAATTAGCAGCCGCCCTCGGATGTCGGGTTCGACGAGGGTCAGTACGCGTGAAAGGCGCGTAAATCCGAAGAGTGAACCCGCGCCCGTGACCGCGAGGACAGTCGTGTCATCGAATGTTGTGTCGGTCAGCATAGATCGGATTCGATCGGCGACGAAGATGGCGAACTCCGCATCCAACTTGAGCTGTAGATCTTCAGGAACTTCGAAATAGGAGTCGCGATACTCGTCGCCCGCCATCCACACTGCGAAGGCGTTGGTGATGTCAATCATTCGCCATTTCTTGCCAGCTTCGACTGTGGCAATCTCAAAGTTCCTCAGCCGGGCTCGCAACGCACGCTCGCCGTCCTTGTCATAAATGAGCATGATGATGCGCTGGGCGCCGGCAACGGTACGCTGCCACGGCAGGCTGATATGGCGTTCGTAAACCTTCGCGAGATCTTCGATTTTCGCCATGTCATCGCCTCCACGGATTTCCGACTAGGCGCGTGAAGTCGAGTGTCACGACACCATTTTCTGCGATGTTCATGTCGAGCAATCGGAGACGGCGCGCCTCGCCAGCCAGACGCAATGCTTGCGGCTGATCAATGTCAAGGGTGAGAACCCATCCACTTGCAAAAGCCTCCGTGTCCGTGAACCCAGCTTGGCAAGCGATCCATAGCGCGAATGCTACGGTTATCGGCGTCGCGGTAACTTGCTGGCGATGCTTGAAGGTGCGACCCACAAGATGACCCGACTGGGTCCAGGAACTTGCAGTGTTCCGCACCACTTTGTCCAAGACAGCCGCGCTGAGCCTTTCACCTGCCGCCTCATTTAAGCCCGAGCGGAAGCCCCCCCGCTGCAGCTCCTCGCCTGGGCGCATCTGGAGGAGAGCAGGAGCTGTCGCCAGAAGGAGGGGGTCGCGCGCTAAGCCAACCAGAATACTGAGGAGGGGCCGACCAGTTTCTTCTAAGTTCCACAGATTTCGCAGAATTCTGAAGAGCGGCAGCATCGGCTCCAAGGAATAAAGTTCTCCAAGCCGGATATAGCTGAGCCGCCTCGTCGCAGCCGTCTGCTTTCCAAGTCTATTTTCATCTATTATGAGTTCAGCATATTCGGCACGCGTTGACGGTGGTGGATGGATGGAAAGCAGGGTGGAAATCTCCGCAAGCATGATCGTGCGGCTGGTATGTGTGCCGCCAGCATGGGGCCGCAGACCGCTCTCTTTGTTGTAAGGGCGTGTCTGCGGATAGAATTCGGACCTTGAGATAACAGCCATTCTGAAGCCCATTTCTGTGCTGCTCCAGATTGACCGGACGCCCCGTGGGATGCAACCACTAAGCCGGCGAGTTTGCCGGCTTAGTGGTTGCCAGGATTTTCTGAGTGGTTATGCCACATTTCCAAACGGGGAGGGTGAGGCAGATTCCGACAATGGAAATCTTTTGAATGCAGGGCGTGAATGAGACAACGCCTTCACTGAAATGGACGAGTGTAGAGCTGCAGCGAACGTGTTTTCCGCAGTTGTTTTGTACATTCAAGCTCCGGCGGCCGGGCCCAGCCCTTCGCCCCACCCAAGTCATAAGCGTGGGGGGCCCAAGCGAAATGTGGTGCTGGATGGTCATCGCCCTGCTGTATCCTGGTGCTAACCGGGAAGTCGGCTCATACGCGGTCCCGCGACGCGGATATGGACTGCCCTCTTGAGCTGAACAATCATAACGGGCAAGGATACACCTTCCGAGTTAACAGGATCGGATTGGGGCACCATGCGCGGGCGGGCCGGGTGGCTAACGATCGGGGCTGTGGCGGGGCTGGCCGGCGTCGGTGCGGACGCGAGACCCTCCGGCGATAGCACGTCCACAGCGCTGCGCCTGGGCACCATCATCGGCGTCGCGGACATCTGTGCCGCGCATGGCGTCGAGTTCCGGGCCATCGCCGCGTGGGTGCTCGCCGGCCTGCGTCAGCCGACAGCTTGGGCTCCGACCGATCCCGCGCCCAACACCCGTCTAGCGATGGCCTTCAAGGTGGGGGTGGATGCCGGCCGGCAGGGCGCGGTCTACAATGCCTCGCGCGGCACCCTGGTGGCTTTGGCAGAGAACGGGCTCGCCCCTGACGAGACCTGCTCACTCACCCGCCGGGGTGTCCTTATACTTGACGAGCAGATGCGATGACGGCGGGCAGAACCGCGCGCGGTACATCCGGGCCGACCCCGGGCAGGGCGTGACCATGGGCCGGCTCGGGCGCGCCGCCGCCAAATGGCTCCGCCAGACCTGGCTGCTAATCTGGCTCGTCGACGTCTTCACCCGCTCGGTCAGCTCGGCCGCCTGGTCGCTGGCCGTAGGCCTGCTGGCCGTAGGCCTCACCGCGGTCTTCGCCCAGGACAGCCTATTCGACGACTGGAGCCAGAAGATCGCCACGGTCACAGGCAGCCCGCCCGCCAGGGCTGCCGGACGGCCGGATGTCACCGTACTGGAGATTGACGATGCCGCCCTGTTCACGCTGGGACCGGGCGGTGATGACCGTGTGGCTCTAGCCTGCTTGGCGCGCCGGGCCTTGGATGCGGGTGCAGTTACAGTCGTCGTCGATGCCGCCTTCGTCGCCGCCCTCCGGCCTGCGGCCGACCCCGGTCCGGCGGCTGCGGACCTCACATCGGTCTACCAGAACCCACGTGTCGTCTTTGGAGTGCGGGTCGTGCGGCCGGGACCTGTGCTGCGCGAGTTGCCGCCGGACCCGGCCGTGGCCGACCCGGCCCTGGCCAACTGGGGCGCCATTACGCTGCTGGCCGGGCGTGACACGGGCACGGTCCGTGGTCTCGACGCCATCGCCGTCGGGGTCGCCTTCGACGGAACGCACGGTCCCATCCCAAGCCTCGCGCTGGCGGGTTGGGCGGCGACTCGGCCCGGCTGGACCGGGGCCGAACTGCGCCGCCGATTGCGCCCCTGCCTCGCTGGGGACAGGCACTGCGACTCCAGTCTGGCACCGCTCGCTCTTGCCGCAGCGGACGGGCAGCGGCTGAACTTTGTCGATCTCTGGGCGCAGATCGAGCGTGTTTCCGCCAGCGCCTTACTCGACAGTTCCGGCTGTGCGGCGGGCCCGCTCGACGCGGCCCTGCTGGCGGGCGACGTCGTCGTCATTGGGGCCACCCACGCGGCGGCGGGAGACGTGCGGCGCACGCCGGCGAGCCTGCCATGGCTGCCGGTCGTGGGAGCCTGGGCCGGCCTACCCGCCCCGGACCCCACCCATGGCGTGCACATTCATGCCTTAGCGGTGGCCAACCTTCTAGATGGCAGTTTCCTGCGCCCGGCACCCCTTTGGGTACAGGCCGCAGTGTTTCTCGCCGGTCTCGCCGTCCTGCCCATTGCCTGGCGCTGGCGGCTCCGGCCGACCACCGCCGCACCAGGGGCGCTGCTGCTGCTGGGCTGGGGTGTGGCCGTCGTCCTGGGGGCCATCGTGCTGCCGGTGGTCCTAGGGGCGCTGCTGGTGGGAACGTCAGGCTTGCATGCTAACCTCGCCTGGATCGTGCCGGGGCTGGCGGCTCTCGCCGCGCTCGACGCACTGCTGCTCTCCCGCCGCTTCTATGGCGACGGCATCTATGCCCGCCGTCACCGGATCGCGGCGGCGACCACGCGCCGGCCGCCGTGGCTGCCGGACCTGACCGGGCGTCCCATCGCGGCCTGCGGCCTCGCCCTGCATCTCGGGTGGGAGCCGGACGGGACGACGCCGGCGGGGGCGGCGGATGATGCCGCCGACCGCATCACCGCCCATCTGCGAGCCGCCCTGCTGCCCCTCGCCGAAGGGGAACGCACGGTGCTGATCGACAACTGGTGCTTCAACCGCGTCACCGCCTACGTCCTCGTGGACGGGCTGGCCCCTGACGCGGTCGCCGCAATTGGGGACCGCCTGCTGGCCATTGCGGACTCCCTGAGGGCTGCCGCGCGTGCCACCGGTCCCTGGACCGTGACCGTGCGGACCGCCAACGGCCCTCTGGTGCTGCTGGATCTCGGCGGCGACAGCGAGGCGGGCGTGCTCACCTTCGCCGGACCACTGCCCGACCAGCTCGTCGAGGCGCCCACCCGCGCGCCACAGCCCGCCCCCCTATCCGCCGCATCCGCGGCAGACCAGAAAGTCCAGCCATGACACGCGCTCGCGCCATCATCGCCCTGGCCCTCGGCCTTGTCCTGCTGGCCCCACCCTTTTCGGTGGCCGCTGCCGAGCCGGCGGTCGTGCTCGTCGCTCGGGTGGCCGGCGCGCAAGCCCTGCTGCTGCCGGGTCCGGACCAGTCTCCGGTGCCGCTCGCCGGCGGCATGGGGCTGCGCACCGGGATGCTGGTGCAGGCGGGACGGGACACCCTGGTCGAGCTGCTCGGGCGGGATGAGCAGGGCCGTTGGCAGCGTTGGACCGTTGGCCCGGAGATGGAGTGGAGCGTCCAGGCCCGGCCGCCGCTGCCGCCGAGCGTTCTGCGGCTCGGGCGCCTGATGGTGGACGGCGGGATCACGCGGGCGCCGCCGCCCCGGGCGCTCGCGCTGCCGGCCCGCACCCGCGTCGTCGCCTTTCCACTGTGGCTCGACGCCAGCGTCCTCGGCGAGAACGGCCGCGCCGCCACGGCCACGCTGCTCTACGAGGGCCGGATCGTGGCGGCGGCAACAGCGCAGGCGGGGCGGCTCGCACTCGGCGATCCTGGCGCCACCCCCGGGCGCTACGCTTGGCGCCTGGCGTTGCCCGACGGACGCGTGCTGGGCGGGGCCGTGGAACTGCTCGCACCCGCGCGGCTCGCCGCTATGCAGGACGCCATGACAGCCGCGACGGCTGCGGGCGGCGATGAGCTCCTCGGACTTGCCATCGCCGAGATTGACGCCGGCCTGCTTCGCGACGCGGCGATCCGCTTGGGCACGGCGCTGGCGGGACCGGCGGCCGGCGATCCCCTGCTCGAGGGGCTGTATCGAGGGCTCCTGGCGGAGATCGGCGAGGCCCGGCCGGTCGCGGGGCCGTGAGGGTTCGGGCGCGGATGTGAATGGCACGACGGAGGCGGTGGATGGGCGCGACAGCACAAGGAAGAGCATCTGGCCGCCGCCGGGCCGGACTGGCAGCGTTGCTTGGGCTCGCGCTTCTGGCACTGGCGGGCGGCCCCGTTCGGGCGGCACCCACCGCACCCGACGACCTGATCGAAGAAGCATTCATGGCCAGCCAGTACGCAATCGGGTCGGGGGCGGAAGCGGCGCTGGCGCTGCTGGCGGCCCGCTTCGCGTCACGGGCCGACGGGCTCGGCGCGCTGGTGCGCGATCGCGAGACCCTGCGCTCGCGCGAAGCGGCCCTGGAGGCCCGCATAACCAAGGCGCTGGCCGATTCCGACATAGGCGCTGCCGACCGCCGCCGCACCCTCAATGCCGAGATCCGAGAGGTGCGCGACGCCTTGGGCGCGATCGACCGCAGGATCACCGCCCTCGATCCCGCCTTCCTCGAACTGGCGTCGCCGCGCGCGCTGCCGGTGACGCAGGCGCGGGCGCTACTGAACCCCGACGAAGGCCTGCTGCTGCTGCTCGAGGCGCCGGAGGGCGCCTATGCCTTTGGCTTGTCGCGCGATGGGCTGCGTTGGCACCGCGCCGATGACCTCGGGGCGGCCGTGCTGCGCGGCGAGGTCGATCGGCTGCGGAGCGGGCTCGCCGCCTTCAGTCCGCGCGGGCCGCTCCTGGGGGATCTGGACGACCTCGCCGGCGGTGACCGCAGCTTCGACCGCGCCACCGCCTACGCCCTCTACGACCGGCTGGTGCGGCCGGTCGAGCCGGCCTTCGCCGGTCGCAGCCGGCTGCTGGTCGTCGTCTCCGGGGCGCTGTCCGCCCTGCCGCTCGGCGTGCTCGCGACCGCGCCGCCGGAGCCGGGGCCCAACGGGCCGGAAGTCTTCCGGCGCACGGCCTGGCTCCACGACCGCTACGCCATCGCCAGCCTGCCCAACGTCTCCAGCCTGTTAGCCTTGCGCTGCCTGCTGGCCGCGGTGCCGCATCCAGGATGCCCGGCCGTGGCGCCGCGGGCGGCCCCGGTGCCGCCCCTGGCGGGAACGGCCGCCCGCCTGGATCTTGTCGGCTATGGCGATCCCGTGCTGGGCGCGGCCGGGACCGGGCGGATCGTCGTGCCCATCGCGGCGGGGCAGGCGCTGACTGGCGGCGCGGCCCTGGCCGATCCCGCGCGGCTGCGCACGCTCACGGCCCTGCCGGGGACGCGCCGGGAACTGGAGGCCCTGCGCCGGCAGTTCCCGGCATCGCGCATCCGCCTCGGGATGGAGACCACGGAAACGGCCGTCAAGACCGAGGACCGGGCCGCCCTGGCGTCGGCCCGCTTCATTGTCTTCGCCACCCACGGGCTGCTGGCGGGTGCCGATGGCATCGGCGCGTTGGGCGAACCGGCGCTGGTGCTGACGCCGCCGGACCGGCCAACAGCTCTCGACGACGGCGCCTTGACGGCGTCGGAGGTCGCCGAGCTCGATCTTGCGGCGGAGTTCGTCGTGCTCTCGGCCTGCAACACGGCCGCTGCCGACGGCCGGCCGGGTGGCGAAGGCCTGTCCGGCCTGGCGCGGGCCTTCTTCTACGCCGGCGCCCGGGCCCTGCTCGCCTCCCATTGGGCGGTCAGCGACGCGGCGACCGAGCGGCTGATCATCACCACCTTCCGCCAGCTCGACAGCAGCGGCAGGGTCGACCGGGCCAAAGCGCTGCAGCAGGCCGCCATCGGCGTGCGCAACACGCCCGAGCGGCCGGACTGGGCGCATCCGGCCTACTGGGGTGCTTTCAGCTATGTGGGGGAGTGAGGCCATGCACGGGATACGCCAGATGCTGCGCGCGCTGCGCCGGACCGGCGCGGTCCTGGCCCTGGCGGCGCTGGCGACCGCTCTTGCAGCCGTTCACACGGCGGCCGCGGCCATCGTCAACATCGAGCGCGACATCCAGAACCTGCTGGCGGTGGTGGAGAATCCGGATTTGCCGCTGGAGAGGAAGGTGGAGGCGCTGCGTCTGCTCCACACGATCGTGACCCTGCATTACGGAGAGGCGCACGAGTATGCGCTGAGCGTCCGTCTTGGCTATGGAATGGCCCTCGTGGAGGTCGGCAGGCCGGCGGAGGGCGAGCCGCTGCTGCGCCGGGCGCTGCAGGACTATGGGGATCGCCTGGGCGCGGACCATGCCACGACCGTGCTGGCCACGCACCATCTGGCGGCGGCCTTGGCGGGGCTGCGCCGGCTTGCGGAAGCCGAAACCCTCTTCCGGCGCGCACTGGCCGGGCGGGAGCGGCTGTTTGGGTCGGCGCATGTCGACACCCTGACGACACTGGGTGCCCTGGCCGACCTCCGCCGCGTCCAAGGCGACTTGACCGAAGCCGAGACGCTGCAGCGGCGCGCTCTGGAGGGCCTGCGGACCCGGATGGGGCCGGCGCATGTCACCACGCTGAATGCCGTGAACAATCTCGCCCTGGTCCATCGCGACCAGGCACGCTTCGCTGAGGCGTCGGCACTGCTGGAACCAGCCCTGCGGATCGCGGAGACGGCATATGGACCGGACAGTCCGGTGACGCTGACGATCCTGAACACTCACGCCATGATGCTCGCGCGGCTGGGGCGCGCGGCGGAAGCCGAACCCATGTTTCGGCATGTCCTCGACGTGCGTGAGCGGCGGCTGGGGCCGAACCACCCCGATACGGCCGGAGCGCTCAACAACCTTGCCACCCATCTGGCCGAAATGGACCGGTCGGAAGAGGCTGAGCCGCTGCTGCGTCGCACCTTGACCCAGATGGAGATCATCCGCGGGCCCGAGCATCCTGAGACCATCATCGTCCGCGCCAACCTAGCCGAAGCCCTCGTGCGCCTGGGCCGTCAGGCCGAAGCGGAACCCTTTTTCGACCGGGTCATCGGCACGCTGGAGCGGGACGGCGCGGCGGACGGGGGCGACCTGGCGCTCAATCTATACCGGCGGTCGATGCTGCGCGGCGGCCTTGGCCAGTGGCCGGCCGCCGAAGCGGATGCCCGCCGGGCGGTGGCCCTTGCGGAAGCCAATCTTGGTTCCGGCCACTACATCACCATCCGCGCCCTCATCGCGTTCGGGATGGCCCTGGCCGCCCAGGGGAATGCCGCGGCCGGGATCGACCAGTTCGAGCGATCCATCGCAGCCATGCGCCAGAGCACACCGTCCGATCACCCCGACCGGCAGCGGTTGATGGCCGGCTACGCCATACTACTGCTCAACCAGGGACGTCCCGATGCGGCCCTGCCGCTGCTACGCGATGCCGCGGAAGGACAGATCGAGCGGGCCGCGCGCCGCGCGGGAACCGAGCGCTGGGCGAAGGATGAAACCGACCGCAGCCGGTGGATCCACCAGACACGGGTGCGCGCCGCCTGGGAGCTGGCACAGCTAGGGACGCGTCGCGGCAACACGCCGTGAGCCGCGGATCGGGAACTCACCGACTTGCACGACCTTTCAGCGATGGTGAGGGTGATCCAGGTCGGGCAACGGCACCTCAACCGCTGCTGCGACCGATCGCATTTAGCCTTTTGGACCGCCGCGATCACGGTCTTGCACTGCCGCTGCCAGGAGCCGGAGGCGCGGGCGAGCAGAACCGGCCTGTGGGCAGGGCCGTTCGACGCACCCTGGGACTATCGCCACAAGACGCGCTGGGAGGCAGTGGCAACTGGATCGGGCAGGACCCAATGCACCGGCAAGGCACCCCTTAATTGGTCTCCCTAAGCGGAAGCCAAGCAAATCAGCCCCTTGGCCGGACCAACATCTAGGCGAAGGGGCCCAAAGGGAGGGCAGGATGCAGACGCTCGTCGACCGGCATCCAGCCGTGCTGCCGATCGCGACTGTCGAGCCCGCCTTCTGGCGGGCGGTCCCGGTCTGCCGCGAGCCGCCGCTGCGGTCCGGCACCCTCGACAACCTGCTGGTAACGCCTGGCGGAGACTTCGTACTCGCGGAACGCAAGCTGTGGTGCGCCACCGAGGCGCGGCGCGCGGTGCGCGCGCATATCTGATCCCTCAACTATGAGCTCTCGGGCAAGTCAACCTGCCTCAGGGTGGGCACGGACGGTCCCGAGCGGCTCCTTGTCTGAGGCGCCAAGTTCTCCACCTGTGCGACGAAACGTCCTTCAGCTCACGGAACCGATTATTCAGAGGTGCTTTGCGCCAGCTCATGTCATCCGGGGCGGACCCATCCACCTGGGCAATGCTCACGCGAACGCCTTTAAGACGGAGGAGGCGGATCAATCCTGGGATCGGCAACCGCTTGGAACCCTGGCGCCTGGGCATAGGGGTTACCCGCGGCCATTTTGCGGACCGGGTTTCCCATGTTTTTCCGCACGCGCAGTTTCGTGTGCGGATGAGGCCCGCAAGCCCTTGAAAAGATTGGAGCGGGTGAAGGGAATCGAACCCTCGTCGTAAGCTTGGGAAGCTTCTGCTCTACCATTGAGCTACACCCGCGCCCCGCCCCGTTTATAGGGCCTGGATGGCGGCGGTTCAAGGTGCGCGATGACGGTCCGACGCCGCCCTAGACGGAATCGCCGGGTCCGGCGGGAGGTTCAGCGAACCGCCCTCCGGACGCGGCGGCGGACGCCGGCCGCCTTGGACGCCTTCGCGGCCACGGGCACGCGGGCGACCTTGCCGGTGACGCCGTCGAGCGCGCCGGGAACGAGCTCCAGCCCGAGGAATCGGTCCAGCTCCACCGGGCCCGGCAGGGTCAGCCCGGCCATCTTCGCCCGCGTGAAGCCGAAGCGGCCGTAATAGGGCGCGTCACCGACCAGCAGCACGATCCGATGGCCAAGCTCCGCCGCCCGGTCCAGGCTGTGCCGGATGAGATCCGCGCCAAGGCCCCGGCTGCGCCATTCGGCCGCCACGGCGATGGGGCCGAGAAGCAGGGCCGGCGTGTCGCCGACGCGCACCGGCCAGTACCTGATCGTGCCGACCAGCACCTCCGCCCCGAACTGGTCGGTGTCCGTGGCGACGAGGCAGAGGTCGGGCACGGGATCGACCCCGGCGCGCAGCTTGTAGACGGTCTTGGCGTGGCGCTTGGGCCCGAAGGCGGTGTCCAGGAGCGCTTCGATGGCGCCGGCGTCGGCCGGCCGCTCAGGCTTGATGATCATTCCGTTGGGGTGTCCCGGCATCCAGATGTGGGGCGCGTGAGCGCCGTTCCGCCGGGTCCCTGTGCGCGCCTGTCAGTCCAGCGCCCTCAGCACCCGGCCGTACCGACCGTGCGTCCGCCCGGAAGGCGGCCGTTCGATCGTCGTCGCAAGGTGGTGGGGCGCTGCATGGCGCGGCTCGGAGGCAGTTGCTGCTGGTCGGTATATGACGCGTGACGCCCCCCTGCGCAATACCCATTTTTCAGCAGGGGGGACCCGACCAAATCGCGTGAATGGACCGCGCGGACGGCCGGCCCTATATCTGCACCGGTAACCGCCCGGGGAACGCGGCAGGAGCGCGCAAGACCGTGTACAGCGAGACCACCCGGTCCATCGAGGTGACCGTGACGCCCACTTATCTGGATGATCAGTCCGCACCCGCCGAGGGACGGTATGTCTGGGCCTATCAGGTGCGTATCCTGAACAAGGGCGACGTCACGGTGCAGCTCCGCGCGCGCCACTGGCGGATCACCGACGCGCTGGGCCGGGTGCAGGAGGTGCGCGGGCCGGGCGTGGTTGGCGAACAGCCGGTGCTGCGCCCGGGCGACAGTTTCCAATACACGAGCGGAACCCCGCTTTCGACGCCGTCCGGGATCATGGTCGGCACCTACCAGATGGAGGCCGAGGACGGGGAGCGGTTCGACATCCGCGTGCCCGCCTTCTCGCTGGACAGCCCGCACCAGCCGGTGCGGCTCAACTGACGGGTTCCTCGCGGCCAAGCCGTCGTCCCGCCAAGCCATTGAAAGAGGCCGCAGCCGCGCCACTTGGTTGAAGCGCGGGGTGACGGTCCTGGTCCGGTCCCCGCGGACTTCCGTCCGGGCGGCTTTCGGGGGATGCCGCCGGGCTTTTTCGATGATTTAATGCCGAACCAGGGACAGGCACCCGAGAGGAGAAAGACCCCGTGACGCCACCCAAGGACAGCGCCGCCGGCAAGATCGTGCCGGGCCCGACCCACGGCCGCCGCGCGGCGCCCACCGTGCAGAAACCCACCCGGGCGGAGGCGGAGGAGGCCGTGCGCACCCTTTTGCGCTGGGCCGGCGACGACCCAGGCCGCGAGGGCCTGCTGGGCACGCCCGACCGCGTGGTGCGCAGCTATGAGGAATTCTTCGCCGGCTACGCGGAGGATCCGATCGAGATCCTGGCCCGCACCTTCGAGGAGACCGACGGCTACGACGAGATGGTCGTGCTGCGGGACATCCGGTTCGAGAGCCATTGCGAGCACCACATGGTGCCGATCATCGGCAAGGCGCACGTGGCCTATCTGCCGAAGCGGCGCGTGGTCGGCATCTCCAAGCTGGCCCGCGTCGTCGAGATCTATGCCAAGCGGCTGCAGATCCAGGAGAAGATGACCGCGCAGATCGCCAACACGATCGACGAGGTGCTGCAGCCCCTGGGTGTCGCCGTGGTGGTGGAGGCGCAGCACCAGTGCATGACCACGCGCGGGGTGCACAAGCCGGGCGTCAGCATGGTGACCAGCCGCATGCTGGGC
>JAJUIU010000121.1 GCA_029267445.1 Rhodospirillaceae bacterium | reverse complement strand
TCACCGTCCGCATCCGCCGACCCGCGGACGGGATCCGCTGCCAAGGGAACGCTGGTGGTCTCCCCGCTCTATCTCGACCTGGCAGGAGGCTCCGAGGGGTCCGTAGACCTACGGGCAGAAGGCGGACCGGTGACCTGGCAAGCAAAGCCCCAGGGGCCGATAAGGGTCCATCCGTCGTCCGGGCGCCTTGCCTCCGGGCAGGCAGTGACCGTGCGGCTGATCCCGACACCCTTGCCGCAGGCCCAGGGGACGGCCAGCCTGCCGTCCACGCCGCCGACGCCGGTCGCGGTCGACGCCGCGATCCCCGGCAACGGGGAGGTAGGGTCCCCCGCAGCAGCGCGCCCGACGCTGTCCGGCACCATCGCCGGGACCACGGCCGGCGGGCAGACCGTCGTGACCACCCCGGCGGGCACGCTGGTGCTGCAGGCGCGGACGAACCTGCCGCCCGGCACGCCGGTCCAGCTCGCCCTGGATCCGGCGGCGGAGCCGTCGGCCCTGGCCGCGTCGGCGCTGGACATCCTGCACGGGCGCGACTGGCCGGTGCTGAAGGACATCATGGCCCTGCTGGCCGCCGCCGACCCGGCCCTGGCGCGGCAGGTGGCCAACACCGCCATCCCGCAGCCGAACCGCCGGCTGACCACCAACCTGATCTTCCTGCTGAGCGCCATCCGGGGCGGCGACGCGGGCGGCTGGCTGGGCGAGGCGGCGGCCGGAACGCTGGAGGGTGCCGGACGCCGGGACCTGCTGGCCCGGCTTTCCGAGGATTTCCGCGCCATGGCCCGGCAGGCGGCGGAGCCGCTGCCGGACGGCTGGACCGTCTTCCCCCTGCCCTTCGGCGAACCGGAGCGGCCGGGGCGCCTGCAGTTCTATCTGCGCAGCGGCGGGGACCGCGAGGGCGACGGGCGCGGCGACGGCCGCCGGGAATCGCGCCGGTTCCTGATCGAGCTGGAGCTGACGCGGCTGGGCGCCATGCAGCTGGACGGGCTGGTCTGGCCGGGGCATCTCGACCTGATCCTGCGCACGCGGGACCTGCTGCCGCAGGAGCTGAAGGCCGACATCGGCGCCATCTTCCGCGGCAGCCTGGAGGCGGTCGGATTCGCGGGCACGCTGGGCTTCCAGACCGGGGCGCACGCCTGGGTCACGGTCAAGCGCGGCGGCGGCCGCATGAGCGCCTGAGGTCAAGCGCCCGTCCCGGCGCCTGTCCCTGCCACTTTCCGCACCGCAGCGTGGGCGCGACTCCACGGCATATGGCCTTTCGGTGATGTGCCACCCATACTCATTGGCATGCTCGATCCGTCCCGCGACCATCCCCTCCGCCGAATCCTGAACGACGAGGTGCATGCGCGCCCGCCGCTGCGCTGCCAGTCGCCGGCGCGGATCACGCATTTCGCCCTGATGACCGGGGAGGATCGGCCCGACGCGCGCGACCCGCTGGAGGTGCTGTGCGAGATGGCGGGCAAGCGCCCGCCCCCGTTGGACGCCCGCTACGCGCTGGTGGAGTTCGGTCCCGTCACGGTGAAGTGGGAGCGGCACACGGAGTTCGTGTCGGTCACCATCGTGGCGCCGGGCGACGGGGGCGACGGCTGGTCCGCCCTGACGCCGGAGCTGGAGAGCTGGGCCTATGGACTGCCGGGCGTGCGGCTGGTCGCCGTCCATCTGCGGCTGGAGCCGGACAGCGAAACCCCGCACACGGCCGAAAGCCTGGCGACGCATTTCAGCGGGGAGGTCCTGGGCTCCTTCGTCAACGGCATGGACGCGCTGGTCTGGACCGATTTCCGGATCGGCCGGGACGGCTACACCCGCTGGCTGGTGCGCGACGTCAAGCTGACGCCGCCACGGGCCGGCCGCCTCGTGCAGCGGCTGCTGGAGATCGAGACCTACCGGATCGCGGCATTGCTCGCCCTGCCCATGGCGCGGGAGACAGCCTCCCAGCTCGGCGCCATGGAGCGGAAACTGTCCGACATCGTCGCCAGCACGGTGTCCGACCGGCGGTCGGAGGAGGAGGCGGTGCTGCTCGACCGGCTGACCCGCCTCGCCGCCGAGGCGGAGGGGCAGCTGAACCTCAACCGCTACCGCTTCAACGCCTCGACCGCCTATGCCGAGCTGGTGGAGCGGCGCATCCAGGAGCTGCGGGAGGACCGCATCGAGGGGCTGCAGCGCATCGGCGTGTTCCTCGCCCGGCGGTTCCGCCCGGCCATGCGCACCTGCGAGACCGTCGCGCGGCGCCAGGCCGATCTGGTGGACGGCATCGCGCGGGCCAGCTCCATGCTGCGAACCCGCGTGGACGTCCAGCTCGCGGGGCAGAACGCGGACCTGCTGCGCTCCATGGACGAACGGACCGGTGCCCAGCTCCGCATGCAGGAGGCGGTGGAGGGGCTGTCGATCTTCGCCATATCCTATTATGTGATCGGGCTGATCAAATTCCTGCTGGAGGGCGTGGGCGTCTTCGGCCTGCACCTGGAGAAGCCGGGCACCGCCATCGCGGTGCCGCTGGTGCTGGGCTTCGCCTGGTACAGCGTGCGCAAGGTCAGGCGGCGCATCCGCAAGAACGCGCGGACCTAGCTCTTGGCGGAACCCGGGGGGGCCTTCTCGCGCCCCGCCTCCTCCAGCTCGAAGTACTGCTCTTCGAACTCCTGGATCAGGGCCAGCGACTCCCGCACGAGAGCGCGGACGACCCGGCGGTCGGGCTCGGTGCACAGCGTCTCGTTGACGGCCTTGCCCAGCGTGGCCGTGGCCTGCGCCAGCAGCTTCACCGACAACCTCTGTTCCAGGTCCATTCCATCACCTCCGGCGGGCGCCACCCGCATTAGGTAGCGCATCGCCCCGCTCCGCACCAAGGGCCAAGCGCCGGTGGTGGAACCGGGACTGTTCCCCGCTTGTTCTGCTCAGTCCATACCCATTCAGGCGAGACGGGACGATGACGGACGGCAATCCCAAGACGACGGACGACCGGCAGCCCAGCAACCGGGTCAAGGACCCGGAGGACTGGACCACCGGCGAGGAACCGATGACCAGCGCCCAGGCCAGCTATCTGAAAACCCTGTCGGAGGAGGCCGGGGAGGATTTCGACCCGGCCCTGACGAAGGCCCAGGCATCCGAACGGATCGACGCCCTGCAGGCGAAGACCGGGCGCGGCCAGGGTGGCGCCTCCAAGACCGCGAAGGGCGGCGGACGCGAGGGCTGAGCCCACCCCTTCCCGGAACCGGAAAGGCCGCCCCCGTGGGCGGCCTTTCGTCATTCCGGCGGATCACTTGATCCGGGGCAGGGTTTCGAACTGGTGGAACGGCGGCGGGCTGGACAGCGTCCATTCCAGGGTCGTCCCGCCGGTGTTCCAGTAGTCGCCCCCGACGCGTCGCCCGGCGAACAGGGTGTAGACGATCACCACCATGAACATGGCATGGCCCGCGAAGGACATGTAGGCACCCCAGCTCGCCACCGCGTTCCAGCCCGCATAGGCGTCGGGATAGTCCGGGATGCGGCGCGGCATGCCGGCCGTGCCGAGGAAATGCATGGGGAAGAACAGCAGGTTGGCGCCGACGAAGACCAGCCAGAAATGGATCTGGCCCAGCACCTCCGGGTACTGGCGGCCGGACATCTTGCCAATCCAGTAGTAGATGCCGGCATAGATGCCGAACAGGGCCCCCAGGCTCAGCACATAGTGGAAGTGCGCCACCACGTAGTAGGTGTCGTGCAGGGTGATGTCGATCGACCCGTTGGCCAGCACGACACCGGTCACCCCACCCACGGTGAACAGGAAGATGAACCCCAGCGCGAACAGCATGGGCGTCTTCAGGCTGATGGACCCACCCCACATGGTGGCGATCCAGCTGAAGATCTTGATGCCCGTCGGCACCGCGATGATCATCGTCGCGGCGGAGAAGTAGGCCTTGGTGTCGACACCCAGCCCGACCGAGAACATGTGGTGGGCCCAGACGATGAAGCCGACGACGCCGATCGCCACCATGGCGTAGGCCATACCGAGGTAGCCGAACACCGGCTTGCGGCTGAAGGTGCTGACCACGTGGCTGATGATGCCGAAGGCCGGCAGGATCATGATGTAGACTTCGGGGTGCCCGAAGAACCAGAACAAATGCTGGAACAGCACCGGGTCGCCACCGCCCGCCGGGTCGAAGAAGTGCGTGCCGAAGTTGCGGTCGGTCAGCAACATGGTGATGGCCCCGCCCAGCACCGGCACCGCCAGCAGCAGCAGGAAGCTGGTGACCAGCATGCCCCAGACGAACAGCGGCATCTTGTGCAACGTCATGCCGGGGGCGCGCATGTTGAAGATCGTGGTGATGAAGTTGATGGCGCCCAGGATCGAGCTCGCCCCCGCCAGATGCAGGGCGAAGATCGCCATGTCCACGCTGGGCCCCGGATGGCCGAGGCTGGATGACAGCGGCGGGTAGATGGTCCAGCCCGTCCCCGCCCCGATATCGACGAACGCCGACCCCAGCAGTAGCAGGAATGCCGGCACGATCAGCCAGAAGCTGATGTTGTTCAGGCGCGGGAAGGCCATGTCCGGCGCGCCGATCATCAGCGGCACGAACCAGTTGCCGAAGCCGCCGATCAGTGCGGGCATGATGGCGAAGAACACCATGATCAGGCCGTGGGCCGTGACGATCACGTTCCAGACCTGCCCGTCGGCCACCACCCCCAGGCCGGGGCTGTGCAGCTCCGCCCGCATGATCACCGAGAAGAGCGCACCCACCACCCCCGCCATCGCGGCGAAGATCAGGTACAGCGTCCCGATGTCCTTGTGGTTGGTCGAGAACAGCCAGCGCTTCACGAAGCCGGGCTTGTGGTCGTGGTGGCCGTCGTGATGGTGGTCGTCATGGTGGATGGCCGGGCCGTGCGGGTCCGGCTGGCGCGGGTTCGTGTCGTAGACACCGACTTTGCTTGCCATGGGATCATTCCTTCCCGGCGACGGACCCGGCGGCGGCACCGGAGGCTTGGATGGGATCGGCGGGCGTGACCTGCGCCGTCTGGGCGGGCGGGACGTCGGGTGCGGACCGCGTGAGCGGCGAGACGGCCGCCGCCACGTCCACGGGCTCCAGCCCCGCGTCGGCGCGCCGCTCGTTCACCCACGCGGCGAACCGCTCGGGCTCCACCGCCTCGATCACCATGGGCATGTAGCCGTGGCCGGTGCCGCAGATCTCGGAGCACTGGCCGTAATAGACGCCCGGCCGGTCGATCCGCATCCAGCTCTCGTTCAGGCGGCCGGGAATGGCGTCCCGCTTGATGGCGAGGGAGGGCATGGCCATGGCGTGGAGAACATCGCCCGCCGTGATGATCAGCCTGATCGTGGCGCCGACAGGCACCAGGGCGCGGTTATCAACCTCCAACAGGCGGCGCCCGCCGGGCGGAAGCTGGTCGTCCGGCACGATGTAGCTGGAGAACTGGAACCCGCCCTGGTCGGGATACTCGAAGTCCCAGTACCACTGCCGGCCGGTGATCTTCATGGTCATGTCGACCACCTCCGGCGTCCGGTCCATGTAGTAGAGCGCCCGGAACGACGGGATGGCAATCACCACCAGGATCAGCACCGGCACCACCGTCCACGCCACTTCCAGCACCGTGTTGTGGCTGGCCCTGCTGGGCGTGGGATTGCGCCGCTCGTGATAGCGCCAGACCGTGTAGGCCATCAGCGCCACGACGAACACGCAGATCACCACCATGATGATCAGCAGCAGCCAGTGGAAATTCTCCAGCCGCTCCATCACCGGGGTGGCGGGCGTCTGGTGCCAGAGTTGCCAGGGCACAGGTTCGCCCAACGGTTCGGCCCCGGGCTCCGGCATGCCGGGCTGGCCCTGAAGCGGCTGGGCCTGCACCGGCTGGGCCTGCACCCTCAGCAACAGGTCGGACGGATGGTGGTCGAGCAGGCGGCCGATCGGATTCCGCATGCCAATGCTCCCGGGACAAGCGAACGGTGCGCCCCGCCCGAACGGGCGGGTTCTCGGGGGTGAACATGCGTGGGGGCGGAACAGCCCCAATATCCGTGGGGAAATTACGGGGTGCGGCGGAGCCGCCGCATATCAGCCCGCCAGGACGCGGGCGAACAGGTCCGGATCGACATTCCCGCCCGAAAGCACGACGGCCACGGTGCGTCCCCGGATGTCGAGCTTGCCGGTCAGCGCCGCCGCCAGGGCCACGGCCCCGCCCGGCTCCACCACCAGCTTCAGATGGGTGAAGGCAAAGCGCATGGCGGCGAACGCCTCCTGATCCGTCACACAAAGACCGCCAGCCAAGACCTTCTTCCCCAAAGGAAAAGTGATGTCGCCCGGTGTCGGCGCCAGCAGCGCGTCGCACGCACTGCCGCCCGTCCGGGCGTTGCGAACCCGATCACCGGCCGCCAGCGAGCGGGCGAAGTCGTCGAAGCCAGCAGGCTCCACCGTATAGACGGCCGCGTCGGGAAACGTCTCCCACAGGCCCAGCGCCGTGCCGGTGGCGAGCCCACCGCCCGAGCAGCAGACGAAAGCCATATCAATGGCTTGGCCGGCGTCCCTCGCCTGCCTCCCGATCTCAAGCCCAACGGTGCCCTGTCCGGCGATGATCAGTGTGTCGTCGTATGAGGGCACCAAGGTGGCCCCACGCTCCGCGCACAGGGCGCGGGCGATGGCCTCGCGATCCTCCGTCGCGCGGTCGTAGAACACCACCTCGCCGCCGAGGGCGCGGGTGTTGGCGACCTTCATCGCGGGGGCGTCCGCCGGCATGACGATCGCGGCGGGCATGGACAGGCGCCGCGCCGCCTCAGCGACACCCTGGGCATGGTTGCCGGAGGACCAGGCGACCACCCCGCGCGGCCGGGCAGCATCCGGGATGCGCGCCAGCTTGTTGTATGCGCCGCGGAACTTGAAGCTGCCGGTGATCTGCAGCACCTCCGGCTTCAGCCAGACGCGGGCGCCGGTCGCGGCGTCCAGCGCGTCGGAGCGAAGCAGCGGGGTATGGACCGCCTTTCCGGACAGCAGGGCCGCAGCGTCCCGCACATCCGCCCCGCTCACCGCAAGGCCCGTATCCGCAACACCGTCGCTCATCGTCCAGCTCCGCAATGGTCGGGTGTTCCTGCCCGAGGCCGCCGGCCGGCGCAAGGGCCGGTTGCGACGAAATGGCGGATCGGCGGTTTACCTGTCCGCGCGGAATGGCCGCGCGGGACGGGGAAAGCCGGGGCGGCGGACGATGGCGGCGGATGGCGAGGCCCAGCGTTTCAGGCGGCTGCCGCATGGAGCGGAGGTTCAGCCGGACGGCGGGGTCCATTTCCGGGTCTGGGCGCCCGACCGGCGGCGGGTCGCGGTGGTGATCGAGGACGGGCCGGAGGTGGAGCTGGAGGCCGAGGCCGGGGGCTGGTTCGCGGCCTGGATCGGTTCGGCCGGCGTCGGTTCCCGCTACCGCTGCCGCCTGGACGGGGAGGACCGGACCTATCCCGACCCCGCCTCCCGCTTCCAGCCGGACGGGCCGCATGGCGCGTCGGAGGTGATCGACCCCGGCAGCTTCCGCTGGACGGACGAGGGCTGGGAAGGCGTGCGCCGCCGGGGTGCGGTGCTCTACGAAATGCACATCGGCACCTTCACGGCTGCGGGCACCTTCGCCGCCGCCATGGAGCATCTGCCGGCCCTGCGCGAGATCGGGATCACCTGCGTCGAGCTGATGCCGCTGGCCTGTTTCCCCGGCGCCTTCGGCTGGGGCTATGACGGGGTGGACCTGTTCGCGCCCTACCAGGGCTACGGGCACCCCGACGATGTCCGCCGCTTCGTCGACCGCGCCCACGCCCTCGGCCTCGGGGTCATCCACGATGTGGTCTACAACCACCTCGGCCCGGACGGGAACCATCTGAAGGCGTTTGCGCAGGCCTACTTCACGGACCGGTACGAGAACGAGTGGGGCGAGGCGATCAATTTCGACGGTCCGGACGCCGATCCCGTGCGCGCCTTCATGACGTCGAACGCCGCCTACTGGATCGACGAGTTCCACATGGACGGGCTGCGGATCGACGCCACCCAGCAGATCTTCGACAGCCGTCGGCCGCATGTCATCAAGCAGATCGCCGACGGCGCCAGGGCGGCGGCGGGTGGCCGGTCCATCCTGCTGATCGGGGAGAACGAGCCGCAGGAGGCCGCCCTGCTCCGCCCCTGCGACGCGTCCGGCGAGGGCTGCGGGCTGGACGCGCTGTGGAACGACGACCTGCACCACGCCGCCATCGTCGCCCTGACGGGCAAGCGGGAGGCCTACTACACCGACTATCGGGGAAGCGCGCAGGAGCTGGTGTCCTGCGCCCGCTGGGGCTTCCTCTACCAGGGCCAGCGCTACGTCTGGCAGCGCAAGCGGCGGGGCACGCCGGCCTTCGACCTGCCGGGCGAGGCGCTGGTCTCCTTCGTGCAGAACCACGACCAGATCGCCAACTCCGCCCGCGGCTGGCGCCTCGACCGGCTGGCGGGGCCGGGTCGCCTCAGGGCGCTGACGGCCTACCTGCTGCTGATCCCGGCGACGCCGATGCTGTTCCAGGGGCAGGAGTTCGCCGCCTCCTCCCCCTTCCATTACTTCGCCGACCACGGACCCGAGCTCGCCAAGCTGATCCATGCCGGGCGGGTGGAGTTCCTGTCACAGTTCGGCACCATCGGCGGAACGGAACTGCGGGACACAATCCCGCCCCCGCACGACCAGGAGACCTTCACCGCCAGCAAGCTGGACCATGGCGAGCGGGAGCGCCATGCGCCCTGGGTCCGGCTGCACGCGGACCTGTTGCGTCTGCGGCGGGAAGACCCTGTGTTCGCGGCGCAGGATGCCGGGCGGCTGTTCGGCGCCGTGCTGGGACCCGAATGCTTCGTCCTGCGTTTCTTCGCCAAAGAGCCCGGCGCCAGCGACCGGGGCGGCGACCGTCTGCTGATCGTCAATCTGGGCGCCGACCTGGAGCTTTCCCCGGCGCCGGAACCGCTGCTGGCGCCGCCGACACGGGCGGGCTGGACCCTGATCTGGGCCAGCGAGGACCCACGCTATGGCGGGCTTGGGCAGCCGGCGGTCGAGGATGCCGACGGCAACTGGCGCATCCCGGGCCGGGCCGCCGTCGTCCTGGCGCCCGCGACCGCCCCCGCGACCGACAGGAACAAGCCAGAGGAGACCGATGGCGGAGATCGAAAC
>JAJUIU010000091.1 GCA_029267445.1 Rhodospirillaceae bacterium | reverse complement strand
CAGCGCTCAACAGCGCGGTGTTCTCCGACGGCTCCTTCGTCTACATCCCGCCGCACGTACGCTGCCCGCTGGAGCTGTCGACCTACTTCCGCATCAACAACCCGGAAAGCGGCCAGTTCGAGCGCACCCTGATCATCGCCGACGAGGGCAGCTACGTCAGCTATCTGGAGGGCTGCACCGCCCCTCAGCGGGACGAGAACCAGCTGCACGCGGCCGTGGTCGAGCTGGTGGCGCTCGACGACGCGCAGATCAAGTACAGCACGGTGCAGAACTGGTACCCCGGCGACGAGAACGGCAAGGGCGGCATCTACAACTTCGTCACCAAGCGCGGCGCCTGCCGGGGCCGGAACAGCAAGATCAGCTGGACGCAGGTGGAGACGGGCTCCGCCATCACCTGGAAGTATCCGAGCTGCATCCTCCAGGGCGACAACTCGGTGGGCGAGTTCTACTCCGTCGCCATCACCAACAACATGCAGCAGGCCGACACCGGGACGAAGATGATCCACATCGGGAAGAACACCCGGTCGACGATCGTCTCCAAGGGCATCTCCGCCGGCCGCGCGCAGAACACCTACCGCGGGCTGGTGAAGATCCTGCCCAAGGCGGAGGGTGCGCGGAACCACACCCAGTGCGACAGCCTGCTGATCGGCGACAAGTGCGGGGCGCACACCGTGCCCTACATCGAGAGCCGCAACCGCTCGGCCCGGATCGAGCATGAGGCGACCACGGCCAAGATCAGCGAGGACCAGCTCTTCTACTGCCGTTCGCGCGGCCTGTCGGAGGAGGACGCGGTGGGCCTGATCGTCAACGGCTTCTGCAAGGAGGTCCTGAAGGAACTCCCCATGGAGTTCGCCGTGGAGGCCCAGAAGCTCGTCGCCATCAGCCTTGAGGGCAGCGTGGGCTGATCCCCCGCCCCCGCCCAGAGTAAAGAAGAACGGAACGCACCAATGGCACTGCTCGAAATCAGGAACCTGCACGCGACCGTGGACGACAAGCCGATCCTGAAAGGGATCGACCTGACCATCAATCCCGGCGAGGTGCACGCGATCATGGGCCCCAACGGCTCCGGCAAGAGCACGCTGAGCTACGTGCTGGCCGGCCGCGAGGGCTATGAGGTGACCGAGGGCAGCGTCCTGTTCGACGGCGTGGACCTGCTGGAACTGGAGCCGGAGGAGCGGGCCGCCGCCGGCCTGTTCCTGGCGTTCCAGTATCCTGTCGAGATTCCGGGCGTGACCAACGCCACCTTCCTGAAGGAGGCGCTGAACGCCATCCGCAAGTCGAAGGGCGAGAAGGAACTGGACGCGATGCAGTTCCTGAAGCTGATCCGCCAGAAGGCGGCGCAGCTCAACATGACCGACGAGATGATCAAGCGGGCGGTCAATGTCGGATTCTCCGGTGGTGAGAAGAAGCGCAACGAGGCGCTGCAGATGGCGGTCCTCCAGCCGAAGCTCGCCATCCTGGACGAGACGGACAGCGGCCTCGACATCGACGCGCTCAAGATCGTGGCCGAGGGCGTCAACGCCCTGCGTGGGCCGGAGCGGTCACTGCTGGTCATCACGCACTATCAGCGCCTGCTCGACTACATCGTTCCCGACGTGGTCCACGTGCTGGCCCATGGCCGCATCCAGCGCACGGGCGGCAAGGACCTGGCGCTGGAACTGGAGCGGAACGGCTATGGCGAGTTCGGGGCCAACGAGGCGGCATAGCACCGGGATCGCGTGACACTATGGCTGCGGCCGACGACATCGTCATCACCATCGAGACCGACGCGGACCTGCATGGGCCCGTGGCCGATGCCGTGCTGGCCGGGCTGATCGCCTACAACACGGCGGCCCTGCCCCCCTCCACAGGCCGCTTCGCCGTGCTGGCCCGCGACCTTGCGAGCGGGGGCCTGCGCGCGGGTATTTCCGTCGCCCTGACGGGTCAATATGCCGACAGCGCCTGGGGTGCCTGGAGCGACGACACCGGTCTGGGCGACGCCATTCTGCCGCGGCTGATCGCCCGGGCCGAGGTGGAGGCCGCGCGGCGAGGCGCCCGCCGCTTCTCCCGGCAGGTGCGCCCCGGCGCGCCGATGCTTCCGCCGGAGGCCGGCTGGGAGGTTGTCGCGCGGGCCGAGGGCCACGAGGTCGGGCTGGACTACACGATCGTCGTGAAGGCGGTTGCGGATGGGCCGATCGCTCCACCGCCCGGGGGCATGGGGATCGAGGTGGTCGAGCCGCCGTCCCGGCCGCTGGGTCTCGAGCTCTGGCGACGCGGCGACGCCTATCGCCAGCGGCGCCTTGGCGTGCCGGTGCGGTGGTGCAGCGGTGTGGCCCGGAAGGGCGGCAAGGTCGTCGCCGGCGCCCAGTGCCGGATTGTCGGCACCGACATCATGCTGGACATGATGTGGGTGGACGAGAGCCTGCGGGGCCGGGACATTGGCAGCCGCACGCTGATGGCGGCCATCGAGGCCGGGCGCGCGCAGGGCTGCACCCGCGCGGCGACAGAGACGCTCGACTGCCAGGCGGTCGGCTTCTACCGGAAGCTCGGGTTCGAGAACTACGCCTACGCCCCCTCGCCCATTCCGGGTCTGGGGCTGCACTTCCTTCAGATGCGGCTGTGAAACGCATGAGCACGATCGAGACCTATCGCGACCAGTTCCGGACCCATGCCGCCTCCCTGCCGGGGGCCGGGCTGCCATGGATGGACGAGCTGCGCGCGGCCGGGCTGGACCGGTTCAGCAAGGGCGGGTTCCCCACCCAGCGGAACGAGGCCTGGAAGTTCACCAGTCTGCGCCCCTTGGAGAAGGTAACCTTCGCGCTAGCCCAGGACGGCGCGGCCGACAGCGTGCCGGTGGACCTGATCCCGTCGGTGATGCCTGTGGGCGAAGCCGCCCACAGGCTGGTGTTCGTGGACGGACGTTTCCGGCGCGACCTGTCGAACATGGCCGGCCTTCCGGAGGGCGTCCGTCTGGAACCGCTTGCCGACACCCTCGCCCGTGACCCGGAGGTGGTGGCGGAGCATCTGGGCCGGACGGCCACCCTGGACGGGCATCCCCTGCTCGCCCTCAACCTCGCCTTCCTGACCGACGGCGTGCTGCTCCGGCTGGCCAAGGGCGTCACGGTGGAGACCCCGATCGAACTCGTGTTCATTGGCACGGGTGCGGCTGTGGGCCCGGTTTCCTGGCATCCGCGCATCCTGATCCTGGCGGAGGAGAATTCCGAGGCGACCGTGGTGGAGCACCATGTCGGCCTGGACGGTGCGGTCTACTTCAGCAACGTGGCGTCCGAGGTCGTGGTCGGCCGCGGCGCCCGGCTGCATCACTACAAGATGCAGCGGGAGGGCACGACCGCCTTCCATCTGGCGACGGTGACGGCGCGGCTGGCGCGGGACGCGAGCTACGACACCTTCGTGCTGAACCTGGGTGCGGCGCTGTCCCGTCACGAGGCGCGCAGCGTGCTGGACGGCACCGGCGTGGAATGCCGGATCAGCGGCGCCTATGCCGTGCGCGGACAGCAGCACACCGACATCACCACGCTGATCGACCACGCCAAGCCCCGCTGCACTAGCCGCGAGGTGGTGAAGGGCGTGATCGACGACCAGGCCCGCGCCGTGTTCCAGGGCAAGATCATCGTGCGGCCCGACGCGCAGAAGACCGACGGCTACCAGCTGAACCGCGCGCTGCTGCTGTCCGACCAGGCGGAGATCGACAGCAAGCCCGAGCTGGAGATCTACGCCGACGACGTGAAGTGCAGCCACGGCGCCACGGCGGGCGAGCTGGACGACGCCCAGCTGTTTTACCTGCGCGCCCGCGGCATCCCGCTGGAGGCGGCGCGCGGCCTGCTGATCGCGGCATATCTGGACGAGGCGGTGGACGAGATCCGGCACGAGACGGTGCGGGAGCATTTCCGCGGCCGCGTCCACGCCTGGCTGGAGGCGCGCTGAACCATGGCGGCGCTCCCGGCCCATCGGATCGGCATGGGACCCGCGGCGGACGGCGCCGCGGCCGGCCCCGTGCTGGTCCTGCGGCCGCCGGCGGACGACCTGTCCCGCTGGGTCGCCGACCGGATGGACGGGATCGAGGCCGAGGCGCTGGGTACCGACCGACGCAAGGTTGGGCTGATCCTGCGCGGCGCGGACGACGCCATCGTCGGCGGCCTGACCGGCCATTCGGTCGCGACGGACTTCTATGTCCACCTGCTGTGGGTGTCCAAGGCGGCGCGCGGCGGCGGGCTTGGCCGGACCCTGATGCTGGCGGCGGAGCGGCTGGCGGCGGACCGGGGCTGCGATCGCGTGTTCCTGAACACCATGGGGTTCCAGGCGCCGGGCTTCTACGCCGGGCTTGGCTATGCCGAGCTGGGCGTCATGCCGGATTTCGTCTGGAACGCCGGACGCCACTATTTCCGCAAGACCGTTTCACCCCGCCCCGTCCCCGCCCTGCCCGACGGCCTGCGCCTGGACCTGTCGGAGCCACCAACGCCCGAAGAGGTGAAGGCGGTGGAGGACGGGCTGGACCAGCACTGGACCGAGCGCGTGCCCGACCGTTACGCCCTGATCGGGGCCGCCGCGAACGACGGCGCCGGGGGCCGGGCCGCCGGGGCCACTGGCGTCATCGACGGCGACTGGTTCACCCTGGTGGACCTGTGGGTCGAGCCGGAGGCGCGCGGCCGGGGCCTGGGCGCCGCCATGCTGGACGCACTGGAGGACGCGGCGCGGACGGCCGGCTGCCGTTACGCGACGGCCATGCCCATGGCATGGCAGACCCCGGACTTCTTCGCGCGCCGCGGCTATGCCGTCGCCCTACATGTCGATGACTACGTGCTGGGCCGGGCCCGCACCTGGTTCCGCAAGCGATTGGATCGAGCATGAGCAGCCACGCCGCCGTCCGCGCCGCGATCGGTGACAACGCCCCGTACGACGTGATGCGGGTGCGGCAGGATTTCCCGATCCTGTCCCGCACCGTGCACGACAAGCCGGGGCGTGCGGGCAAGCCGCTGGTCTACCTGGACAGCGCGGCCAGCGCCCAGAAGCCGCGCCAGGTGATCGACGCCATGAAGCGGTTCCTGGAGGAGGATTACGCCAACGTCCATCGCGGCGTGCACTTCCTGTCCCAGCGGTCGACCGACCTCTACGAGGCCACCCGGGACAAGGCGGCGGCGTTCCTGAACGCGCCGTCGCGCGAGCATATCGTCTTCACCCGCAACGCCACGGAGGCGTTCAACCTGGTGGCCCAGAGCTGGGGCCGGGCGAACCTGAAGGCCGGTGACGCGGTGCTGATCAGCGGGATGGAGCACCACGCCAACATCGTCCCCTGGCAGCTTTTGCGCGACCAGATCGGCATCGCGCTGAAGGTGGTGCCGGTGCTGGATGACGGCAGCCTGGACATGGACGCCTACGCCGACCTGCTGACGGACGACGTCAAGCTGGTGGCGATCACCCATGCCTCCAACGTGCTGGGCACCATCAACCCGGCGAAGGAGATCGCCCGGCTGGCGCACGCCAGGGGCAAGACCGTGCTGTTCGACGGCAGCCAGGCGGCGGTCCATGGGCCGGTGGACGTACGGGCCATCGACGCGGACTTCTACATCTTCACCGGCCACAAGCTGTACGGGCCCACCGGCATCGGCGTGCTGTACGGCCGCAAGGAGATCCTGGACCGCATGCCCCCCTACCAGGGTGGGGGCGACATGATCTCCAGCGTCTCCTTCGAGGAGACGGTCTACCGCGAGGCGCCCTACCGGTTCGAGGCCGGGACCCCGCCGATCATCGAGGGAGTGGGACTGGGGGCGGCGATCGACTATGTGACGGCACTCGGCATGGACGCCATCCACGCCCACGAGCAGCGCCTGCTGGCGCACGCCATGGACCGGCTGAAGGATGTCGATGGGCTGCGCGTCCTTGGCACGGCGCCGGCCAAGGCCGCCATCATCAGCTTCACCGTGGAGGGCATCCACCCCCACGACATCGGCACGCTGCTGGACCGGGCGGGTGTCGCCGTGCGCGTCGGGCGCCACTGCGCCGAGCCGCTGATGGACCGGTTCGGCGTGGGTGCAACGGCGCGGGCCAGTTTCGGCCTTTACAACACCGAGGCCGAGGTCGAGACGCTGGTCGAGGCCGTGAAGGCCACCAAGAGCTTCTTCGGGTGAGTGCGATGTTCGACGATCTGCGCGACCTCTACCAGGAAGTGATCCTGGACCACGGCCGGAACCCCCGGAACTTCGGCCGGCCGGACAGCTTCAACCGCACCGCCAAGGGCGACAACCCGATGTGCGGCGACAAGATCGCCGTCTATCTGACGCTGGCGCCGGACGGATCGATCCAGGACGCCCATTTCGACGGACGCGGCTGCGCCATCAGCCAGGCCAGCGCCAGCTTGATGACCGAGATCCTGAAGGGCAAGTCCCAGGCCGAGGCGGAGGCCCTGTTCGGGCACTTCCACGACATGTGCACCAAGGACGACCACGAGCACACCGACCACGGGCCGGTGGACGAGGAGGCGTTCGAGAAGCTGCAGGTGCTGTCCGGCGTGCGCGAGTTCCCGATGCGGGTGAAGTGCGCGACGCTGGCCTGGCACGCGATGAACGCCGCCCTGCACGGCGAAGAGAAGACGTCGACCGAGTGAGGGGTACGGAGGGGACGATGAGCTATACCGGCTACCGGCCGATGGCGCCGGACATCAGCATGGGCGACCCCGTCGCCCTGCCTGAGGACCAGCGGCTGCCGCCCGACGCGCCCCTGAAGGACCGCGTGGTCGAGGCGCTGCGCACGGTCTACGACCCGGAAATCCCGGTGAACATCTACGAGCTGGGCCTCGTCTACAAATGCGCGGTGGACGATGACGGCGACGTGGAGATCGAGATGACGCTGACCGCCCCCGGCTGCCCGGTGGCCGGCGAGATGCCGGGCACCGTGCAGAAGGCGGTGGGGGCCGTGGAGGGCGTGCGGAACTGCGCGGTCGAGATCGTCTGGGAGCCGTCCTGGCACCCCGGCATGATGACCGACGAGGCCCGCGTTGCCCTGAACATGTTCTGAGAATTCCGGGCCTGTCGTCCTTCGACAGGCTCAGGACGAGGGATGTGAAGTAGGATGATGATCGAGAGTGGCCCTCACCCTGAGCTTGTCGACGGGCGAGGGCCGGATGGAGGTGAAGCGATGACCACCACGTTGAAGGAGCGCCCGAAGGCGCTGACCATCACCGACGCGGCCGCCGCGCGGGTTAAGGCACTGATGGAGAAGAGTGCCGAGCCGATCGTCGGCCTGCGCGTGGGCGTGAAGACGCGCGGCTGCTCCGGCATGAGCTACTTCGTCGAGTACGCGAAGGAGAAGCGGAAGTTCGAGGAGGTGGTGGAGGACAAGGGTGTCACCATCCTGATCGACCCCGCCGCCACCATGTTCCTGATCGGGTCCGAGATGGACTATGTCGAGGACAAGTTCCAGTCGGGCTTCACCTTCAAGAACCCGAACGAGAAGGCCCGCTGCGGCTGCGGCGAGAGCTTCACGGTCTGAACGGCGGCCGGGCGTCAGTGTCCGGGCTCGAGCTCCACGTAGATTTCCACCTCCACCGTGCCGGCCCGCTCGAACGCCAGGGTCATCGTGAAACGCTCCCCCAGCACGAGGGGCTGCCTGACACCCAGCAGGCGCAGCGAACGGGCGCCGGGGCGCATCGGCACGGGGCGCATCGGCAGCAGGTCCAGCGCGTCCACCACGGCCGGCAGGCCATCCACCAGATCGACGATGCGCACCCCCTCCGCGATCGGGGTGGTGGCGCCGACCAGCCGGTCCACCACGTCGCCCGTGTTCAGCAGGGCGATGAAGACGTCCGTCACCGGGTCCCGCGTCGGCTGCGTCCAGGGGTGGCCGATGCGCACCGTGCCCGCCTTGTAGCTGTGCGCGAGCGCCGGGCCGGCGAGCGGCAGCAGGGCGAGACCGGCGATGAGGGCGCGGCGGGTGGGCATGACATGGACTCCGATCCGTGAGGCCCGCATGTGGCGACTCGGGAGGGCATCGCGCCATGCGGCGGAGTGTCCCCCCGCCCCCGGCATCCTGCGCCGGACGCATGGCATGAAACACGGTGAAACACCATGAAACAGAAATCGCGTTTTCGGCGGGGATGTTTCATGCCGCCGACGCCCGTGCGGCCACGGCCCGGCGGCGGACGCCGGGCGCAACGCGCCGAGCTTCACATCCAGACTGGACCAGAATAGGAATATTGTCAAGTGCACCGGCCCATCGGGAGCGACGGCGGCGGCGGCGGCCCCGGACCCGTCCCGAGGTCCGCCCTCCCCTCAGACGAGGTAGAAGATCGAATTACCGTAGTTGTGGATGAAGACCGGCATGAGCAGGCTGCGCGTCCGCAGCCAGAGCCAGCCCAGCACGAGCGACGCCAGGAAGGTGTAGGCGGCGCCCATCCAGTGGAACGACAGCTCCCCCCCGTTCGCGGACAGGCCATGGGGGGCGCCGAACATGACGGCGGAGATCAGGAAGGCCCAGCCGAAGGCCGTCCCCGGCCGTTCCAGGGACATCCCGGCGGCCCGGATCAGGAGCACCAGGAAGACCCCGCGATAGAACAGCTCCTCCTGGATGCCGGGCATGGTGAGCTGGAAGGCCAGCGCCTCCCAGTCGCCCCTGAAACCGTCCGGCGGAAACTGCGTGGCGGCCACGGTCAGCAGGACACAGAGCGCCAGCGTGACACCCCCACCCCAGCGCCATCCGCCCGGTGCTTGCCGCAGGGTGATGCCCACATCCTTGAAGCTGACCGATCGCAAGGCCCAGACGAACAACAACAGACCGATGGTCGCATAGATCTTCCCCGACCAGACCCAGCGCGAGCCTTCGAACCAGGGAAGCGAGGGAATGGTCCAGTAGGCCTGGACCGACAGCACTTCGTTCAGGACGAAGGCGGCGAACGCAAGGGCGGACCACCGGACATCGGCCCGTCCACGACGCACGACGTGGAGGATCAGCAGCAGACCGCCGAGAAGCGCGAACTCGATCAGGCTTTCCAACAGTCTGTCCGGCATGGGCACCCCTTTCGCGTATCGCGCTTCCGCAACCGGATAGAGGTAGTCACGCGCGCGGCATCGGCAACCGGCGTTTGAATGCCCTGCCGGGGCCGGCCCATCGGGCCGCCACTCGGCATCGCCACCACATGGCGATCCGCAGCCTCGGCCGCCCCGTGACTCCGCGCGTGCGCTGTCCTATCCTCCCGCCCCGCTTCCCGCCCGCTTCAGCAAGGATCGATCCGCGATGGACGCCATGACCACCGGTAGCGCGCCCAAGGCCATTCTGCTCAAGGATTACGAGGCGCCCGCCTGGCTGATCGACAGCGTGGATCTGGGCTTCGACCTGCGGGAGGACGCGACCACCGTGGTGTCCCGCGTGGCGGTGCGGCGCAACCCGGACCGGGCCGGAGACGGACCGCAGCCGCTGGTGCTGGACGGGGAGGAGCTGGAGCTGGTCAGCGTCGCGGTGGACAACCGGATGCTGACCCCGGACGACTACGCGCTGACGCCGGAAAGCCTGACCATCCCCGGCCTGCCGGAGCGGGCCACCATCGAAATCGTGACCCGGATCAGGCCGGAGCAGAACACGGCCCTGTCGGGCCTTTACAAGTCGTCCGGCAACTACTGCACCCAGTGCGAGGCCGAGGGCTTCCGCCGCATCACCTATTTCCAGGACCGGCCGGACGTCATGGCGACGTACCGCGTGCGCATCGAGGCGGAGAAGGCCCGCTACCCGGTGCTGCTGTCCAACGGGAACCTGATCGACCAGGGCGATGCCGGCGACGGGCGGCACTGGGCCCTGTGGGAGGACCCGTGGCCGAAGCCCAGCTACCTGTTCGCCATGGTGGCCGGCAGCCTCGTCCACCGGGAGGATCGCTTCGTCACCCGGTCCGGCCGGTCCGTCGCCCTGCGCATCTATGTGGAGGCCGGGACCGAGGACAAGGTCGGCCACGCCATGGAATCCCTGAAGAAATCCATGAAGTGGGACGAGGACGCGTACGGCCTGGAATACGATCTGGACGTGTTCAACATCGTCGCCGTGTCGGACTTCAACATGGGGGCGATGGAGAACAAGTCGCTCAACATCTTCAACACGAAGTACATCCTGGCGCGGGCGGACACGGCCACCGACAACGACTATCTGGGCATCGAGGCGGTCGTCGCGCACGAGTATTTCCACAACTGGACCGGCAACCGCGTCACCTGCCGCGACTGGTTCCAGCTGTCGCTGAAGGAGGGGCTGACGGTCTTCCGCGACCAGCAGTTCAGCGCCGACATGAACTCCGCGCCCGTCAAGCGCATCCAGGACGTGACCCGGCTGCGGCATGTGCAGTTCGCGGAGGATGGCGGCCCGACGGCGCACCCGGTGCGGCCCGACAGCTATATCGAGATCAACAACTTCTACACCCCCACCGTCTATGAGAAGGGGGCCGAGGTCCTGCGCATGTACCATACGCTGCTGGGGGCGGCGGGGTACCGGAAGGGCATCGACCTGTACTTCGCCCGGCACGACGGGCAGGCGGTGACGACGGACGATTTCCTGGCCGCCATGCGCGACGCCAACCCGGAGGCGGGGGCGGGCATCGACTGGGCCCAGTTCCGCCTGTGGTACGAGCAGGCGGGCACGCCCGCGATCGAGGCGGAGGGGGCCTATGACGCCGCGTCCCGCACCTATCGCCTGACCCTGCGCCAGACGGTGCCGCCCACCCCGGGCCAGCCGGTGAAGAAGCCGATGCTGGTCCCGGTGACCATGGGGCTGGTCGGGCCGGACGGGGCGGACGTGCCCCTGCGGCTGGAGGGGGAGGCGGGGCCGGCGGGCACGCAGCGGGTGCTGCGCCTGACGGAGGCCAGCCAGACCTTCACCTTCGTGGACGTGCCGGCGCAGCCGGTGCCGTCGCTGTTCCGGGGCTTCTCCGCCCCGATCAAGCTGCGCTTCCCCTACACGGACGCGGACCTCACCTTCCTGATGGCCAACGACAGCGACGCCTTCAACCGCTGGGAGGCGGGGCAGATGCTGACGGCGCGCCTGATCCTTGCCCTGGTGGCGGATCGGGCGGCGGGCCTGGCGATGGCGGTGCCGCAGGGCGTGGTGGACGCCTTCGCCCGCACGCTGGACCGGGCGATGGAGGACATGTCCTTCGCCGCACTGGCCCTGTCGGTGCCGTCGGAAAGCTATCTCGGCCAGCAGATGGACCCGGTGGATGTGGACGGGCTGCACGCCGCCCGCAAGCTGCTGCGCCGGACGGTGGGCGAGGCCCTGCGCGACCGGCTGCTGGCGACGTACCAGGCCTGCCGCGACGACGGGCCGTTCAGCGTGACGCCGGAGGCGATCGGCAAGCGCGCCCTGAAGAACGCGTGCTTGGGCTACCTGATGGCCGTGGACGACGCGGAGGCGCGGGCATTGTGCCTGGACCAGTTTCGCGCCGGCACGGCGATGACGGACGTGCTGTCGGCCCTGATGCTGATCGCCGACGGCGACATGCCGGAGCGGCTGGAGTGCCTGGAGGGCTTCGCGGAGAAGTGGAAGGGCGAGGCGCTGGTCATGGACAAATGGTTCATGTCCCAGGCCCTGTCGTCGCGCCCCGACACGCTGGACCGGGTGACGGCGCTGCTGTCGCACCCGTCCTTCTCCATCAGGAACCCGAACAAGGTCTACGCCCTGCTGATCCCGTTCGCGGCGAACGACGTGCGGTTCCACGCGGCGGACGGATCGGGCTACCGGTTCATCGCCGACCGGGTGCTGGAGCTGGACCGGCTGAACCCGCAGGTGGCCAGCCGGGTGGCGCGCACCATGGCACGCTGGCGCAAGTACGATCCCGGCCGGCAGGCGCACGCGCGGGCGGAGCTGGAGCGGATCGCGGGCACGCAGGGCCTGTCCCGCGACGTGTTCGAGATCGCCTCCAAGAGCCTGGCGGGCTGAGCCGATGCCGACCGTGCTGACCGTCACCGTGGGTGACATCGCCACCTTGGCCGTGGACGCCATCGTGAACGCGGCGGCCCCCGGCCTGGGCGGGGGAACCGGCGTGTCCCGCGCCATCCACGCGGCGGCCGGGCCGGAGCTGTTCGAAGCGGCACAGGAGATCGACCCGCCGGTGGCGCGCGGCCATGCCGCCGCCACGCCGGGTTTCAAGCTCCCGGCCCGGTGGGTGATCCACACGGTCGGCCCGATCTGGGTGGGCGGCACCATCCGGGAGGCGGAGACACTGGCGAACTGCTACCGCCGGTCGCTGGAGGTCGCGCGGGAGGTGGGGGCGCGGACAGTCGCCTTCCCCGCCATCGCCACCGGCGCCTACCGGTTCCCCAAGGACAAGGCGGCGGAGATCGCCGTGGCGACGGTGATGGACGCGGTGCACGCGACCCCCGACGCCTTCGACGAGATCGTGTTCTGCCTGCGGACGGAGGAGAGTGCCGCCTTCATCCGGGCGGCGCTGGGGCCGACATTATAGACAGGGACGACCCATGGCGACACGGCTGACCGTTCTGCAAGGCGACATCACCACCTTGGACGTGGACGCGATCGTCAACGCCGCCAACGAGCGGCTGGCGGGCGGGGGCGGCGTCGATGGGGCGATCCACAGGGCGGCCGGCCATGCCGCGCTCCAGGCGGCGCTGCGGCCGTTCGGCGGCTGCCGCACCGGTGACGCGGTCCTGACACCCGGCTTCGCGCTGAAGGCGAGGCACATCATCCACGCCGTCGGCCCGGTCTGGTACGGCGGCACGCGCGATGAGGACGCCCTTCTCGCCTCGGCCTATCGCCGCTCCATCGAGATCGCGCTTGAGAAGGTCTGCCGCAGCGTCGCCTTCCCGGCGATCTCCACGGGGGTCTACGGTTTCCCGGCGGACCGCGCGGCGCGCATCGCGGTGACGACCGTGCGGGAGGCAGTCGCCGGCGGCGGCCTGGAGGAGGTCATCTTCTGCTGTTTCAGTGCGGACAGCGCCGAACTGCATCGGGCGGCGCTGGAGGCGGCGATCTGAACGGTGCCGGGGGTAGCTTGGAACCGAGACCCCTCACCCGCATCCCGCAAAGGGAGAGGGGTACTTGGCCCTGCCGCTATTCTGATTGAGCGGGCATGGTGGCGAAAGGATTGAGCCGGCCCCGGTAAACCCTCTCCCCTTGCAGGAGAGGGTGGTGAGGCGGAGCCGAACCGGGTGAGGGGTTACGGCGGCGGGCGTCAGGGGGCGATCCGGAAGCACCGTACCCCCCTCTCCCTCCCACTGCGTGGGTCCCTCCCCCGGATCAAGTCCGGGGCAGGCTCTCTCCCGCAAGGGGAGAGGGAAGGTCTTCCTGGGGGATGGAAGACCGTGCCCTCACCGCGTTTCGGTGACGGAGACGACCTTGAAGGGGCGTTGTTCGCCGTCGTGTTCGGTGACGGAGACGTATTCGCCCACCTTGAAGGTGTGGCGGTCGAACTTGAAGATCGGCTCGTCGTCCTCGGCGTCCATGCCGTCATAGTGGAAGTACCAGCCCGACCCGCGATGGATCAGCCGGCCCCGCTCGTCCGGCTCGCCCGCCCAGAAGCGGCGGACGGCGCAGCGGTCGCGGTGGTCCTGCCAGCCGGCGCGGTCCAGGTGGCCGTCGGCGTCCAGCGGGGCGACGAACTCGTAGCCCCGGTCGGCGGCCCCCAGCGGGAACTCGTGGGTGCGGGCCAGTTCGAGCCTGATCTTCTTCAGCGACACGTGGTTTCCCCTTTATCATTGTTCGGATGGCGGCCCTTGCGGGCGGGCCGCTCGACGCCGACGCCCGCTCAGTGCGCCATCAACACCGGCAGGGTGGCATGGTTCAGCACATGGCGGGTGACACCGCCCAGGATCATCTCGCGCAGGCGGGAATGGCCGTACCCGCCCATCACCAGCAGGTCGCACCCCGCCTCGCCCGCCGTGCGCAAGAGGGCCGCCCCGACCGCCTCGCCCCGGACCTGGACCGGGCGCGGAACGGCCCGGACGCCGTGCCAGGCCAGCATCTCCACGAGGCCGGCGGCGGTGCCGCTCTTCGTCTTGCCGGTGTCGGCGGAGAGCACGTGCACCTCGTCGGCGATGGCGAGCACGCCCATGGCCAGCGCCACCGCGCGGGACGCCTCCGCCGTGCCGTTCCAGCAGACCGCCACCTTGCGGCCGACGGACGCGGGGGCCGCCGCCGGGGCGATCAGGACCGGGCGGCCGCTGCCCATGAGCACCGCCTCCAGCATCATGGTGGCGTAGCTCTCCTGCTCCACCCCGACGCGGGGGAAGACGGTGAGGTCGGCGAGACGGGCGGCCTGGACCGGCACCTCCTCGAAATGGCCGACGGCCTCCGTCCAGGAGGCGCTGAGCCCGCCGGGGCCGGGGGCGGCGGCGGCCGGGGCGGCGCCGAAGCGGGCGCGCACGGCCTCGAACCGCTGCCGCGCCGTGCCGGCCCGCTCGGAGCTGTCGCGGTCGGCGATCTGGACGATCTGTTCCACCAGGGTGCCCGACACGCCCTCGCCCATCATGGGCACGGCCTCGCGCGGGTCGTTGCGCACGAACAGCGCCGCCACATGGCCGTCCTGCGGCTTGGCGACGGCGAAGGCGGTCTCCAGGGCGGCGACATCGCCGTCGCCCCCGCAGAGCGCGCAGAGAATCTTCTTGAACGCCATGACGCCTTCCTCCGGTCCTTCGCGGCAAAACCTTTCGCCGACCGTAATACCCTGTGAACAGCCGCCACATTGACGTGCGTCAAACGCGATTGGGGACGTGCGTCAAACGCGGTTGGGGATGTGCGTCAAACGCGATTGGGGACGTGCGTCAAACGCGGTTGGGGATGGGCGTCAAACGCGGTTGGGGATGGGCGTCAAACGCGGTTGGGGATGGGCGGAGAAGCCGGCGTTCAGCCGGCCGAGGCGTGGATGAAGCGCCGGGCGATCCCGGCCACCTCCGCCGGGCCGCCATGGGCGGGGATGATCTCCCAGTTCATCACGCCCAGCTCGTAGCCGGACTGGCGGCGGACCACGTCGGCCGTGACATCGGAGGCGTCCCCTTCCCGCTCGCCCACGCGGGAGAGCTGCGTCTCCTGGTCGGCCACCAGCCACAGGCCGGTGAAGGGGAGCTGGGCCGCGCGGGCGATCGCCTCGATGCGCGCGCGCTGCTCCGGCCGGGCGTAGACGGCGTCGCAGATGACGGCGTGCCGGCTGTCGAGCGCCAGACCCGCCCGCCCCTCGATCTCCCCATAGACGCGGGCGGTGACCGCCTCGCT
>JAJUIU010000126.1 GCA_029267445.1 Rhodospirillaceae bacterium | reverse complement strand
GGTGCCAGTCGATGGGGTGGTCGGCCAGCCGGCCCTCGGAGGCGGCCAGCAGCAGGGCCAGCATGTCGGACTTCAGGCGCCGGCAGATGGTCTGGCACTCCGGGTCGCCGAAGCGGACGTTGAACTCCAGCAGCTTCGGGACCGGCTTGCCCGCGTCGGGCGTGCCGGGGGCGCCGGTCACCACCATGATGCCGGCGAACAGCACGCCGACGAAGGGCCGCCCCTCCGCCGCCATGCCGCGCAGCGTGGGCTCCACGATCTCCGCCATGATGCGGGACTCGATGGCGGGGGTCAGCACCGGGGCGGGGGAATATGCCCCCATGCCGCCGGTGTTCGGCCCCCGGTCGCCGTCGAAGGCGCGCTTGTGGTCCTGGGCACCGGCGAGCGGGCGGGCCGTGGCCCCGTCGCACAGGGCGAAGAAGCTCGCCTCCTCCCCGTCCAGGAACTCCTCGATCACCAGCTCGGCCCCGGCGTCGCCGAAGCGGCGCTCCACCATGGCCTCGTCCACGGCGGCCAGGGCCTCGTCCACCGTGGCCGCGATGACGACACCCTTGCCGGCGGCCAGCCCGTCGGCCTTTACCACGATGGGCGCGCCCATGCGGCGGATGAAATCCTTGGCGGGGCCGGGCTCGGTGAAGCGGCCATAGGCGGCGGTGGGCACGCCGTACTTGGCGCAGATGTCCTTCATGAAGCCCTTGGAGCCCTCAAGGGCGGCCGCCGCCGCACTGGGGCCGAAGGCGCGGATGCCGGCAGCCTTCAGGCGATCCACCAGGCCCAGCACCAGCGGCTGCTCCGGCCCGACCACCACCAGGTCGACGGCGTTGGCAGCCGCGAAGGCGACCAGGGCGTCCACCGCGTCGGCCGGGATCGCCACGCACTCCGCCACGGCCGCGATGCCGGCGTTGCCGGGCGCGCACCACAGCTTCGTCAGCAGCGGTGAGGCCGCGATCGCCCAGCACAGCGCATGCTCCCGCCCGCCGCCGCCGACCACCAGCACCCGCATCCCAGCCTCCCTCGCGTCCCGTGGCGGGGTGATAGCACGGGACGACGGGAGGGTGTCCACAGATGGACACAGATGGACACAGATGCTGCGGAGGGGTCAGAGCCGGACGCGGCGGACACCCAGCCTGGGGGTGCCGAAGTTGAGGAGCAGACCCTGGCGGATGCCGCTGGCCTTCAGATAGTTCAGCGTCTGGGCCAAGTGCGAATCGGTGAGCGCGCCGAGGGCCTTGATCTCGACGATCAGGGTGTTCTCCACCAGCAGGTCGCAGACATAGGTCCCGACGCTCCGGCCCCGGTAGGCGACGGGGAACTGAACCTCCTCGCGCGCGAGGAGGTTCCTGAACTCCAGTTCGGCCAGCATGGCGCGCCGGTAGACCGCTTCCAGGAACCCATGGCCGAGCGTGTTCGCGACGTTGAAGGCGGCGCCGATGACCGCACGCGTCAACGGATCATCATCGCCGCCGGGCATGGAACGCGGTCCATCTGTGTTCATCTGTGTCCATCTGTGGACAAGAGCATTCGACATCCTCCCCGCCCGGTGAAAGGTTTCACAGGGGAGCGGGGCGCCGTATGGTGGGGGGATGAGCGATGCGCAGAACCTCGATCCCGGCCTGGATGCCGCCCCGCGCCCCGGCAGCAACCTGCCGGAGCAGTCCGTCTCCGACCTCGCCAGGGCGCTGAAGCGCACGGTGGAGGACGCCTACGGCTATGTCCGGGTGCGCGGCGAGATCAGCCAGCCCAAGCGCCACACCTCCGGCCACCTGTACCTGCGGCTGAAGGACGAGTCGGCGGTGCTGGAGGCGGTGTGCTGGAAGGGCACGGTGGCCCGCCTGTCCGTCCGGCCGGAGGAGGGGATGGAGGTCGTCTGCACCGGGCGCCTCACCACCTACCCCGGCCGCAGCCAGTACCAGCTCGTGATCGAGACGATGGAGCTCGCGGGCGAGGGGGCGCTGCTGAAGATGCTGGAGGAGCGGCGCCGCCGCCTCCAGGCGGAAGGGCTGTTCGATCCGGAGCGCAAGCGGCCGCTGCCCTTCCTGCCCCGCGTCATCGGCGTGGTGACAAGTCCTACAGGTGCCGTCATCCGCGACATCCTGCACCGGCTGGCCGACCGCTTCCCCCGGCACGTGCTGCTCTGGCCCGTGGCGGTGCAGGGGGAGCGCGCGGCGGCGGACGTGGCGGCCGCCATCCGGGGCTTCAACGCCATCCCGCCCGGCGGGCCGGTGCCGCGCCCCGACGTGCTGATCGTGGCGCGCGGCGGCGGCAGCCTGGAGGACCTGATGGCCTTCAACGAGGAGGTGGTGGTGCGGGCGGCGGCGGAAAGCCGGATCCCGCTGATCTCCGCCGTGGGGCATGAGACCGACACCACCCTGATCGACCACGCCGCCGACCGCCGCGCCCCCACCCCCACCGCCGCCGCCGAGATGGCGGTACCCGTGCGGGCGGAGCTGCTGGCCCAGGTGCTGGACGACGGACGGCGGCTGCACGCCTGCATGAACCGGGCTGTCGCCGAGCGCCGCTCCTATGTGGAGGGGCTGGGGCGCGGCCTGCCCGACCCGCGGGCACTGTTGGAATCGGCCGTGCAGCGGCTGGACGACCGGGCGGAGAGGCTGGCCCTGTCCATGCTGAACGGGCTTGAGCGGCGGCGCACCGGCGTGCAGCAGCTGGGCGCCAAGCTGCGCCACCCGCGCGAGACGATCGGGCTGGCCGCCACCCGGCTGCAGGCGGCGGGCCGGGCGCTGGGGGCGGGCTACGACAAGGCGGTGGCACTGGAACAGGGCCGCTTCCACCGGGTGGCCGACCGGCTGAGCACGCGGCCCATCGTCATCCGCGCCCAGATGGAGGCGGAGCGGCTGAAGTCGCTCGGCCAGCTGCTGGAGAGCTACAGCTACAAGGGCGTGCTGGAGCGGGGGTTCGCCCTGGTGACCGACGCGGCGGGCCAGCCCGTCACCCGCGCGGCGGACACCGCCGCCGGACAGGCGGTGCGCATCGCCTTCGCCGACGGATCAGCGGACGCCGTGATCGGCGGCGGGGCCGCACCGGACCCGGAGGCGGCCGACACGGCCCGCAAGCCGCGCAAGGCGCAGGCGGCCCCGAAGCCGGGGCAGGGCAGCCTGTTCTAGGGCGCGGTTTCGCTTTTCCGCGTCAGCGTCTTGATCTCGTCACGGAAGCGGAACCGCAGGGCGGACCAGGTGTCGTCCAGCGCCACCTGCATCACGGGCAGCAGCCCCGCCGCCTGCACCGCCTGCCAGCCATGGTCGCGGGTGATGTCGGTGCGGATGGCGCCCGTCTTCTTCGGATAGGCGAACCAGAGCGCCTTGCCGCGCCGGTAGCGCGGCAGGGCCGCATCCAGCGCCGGGGCCACGGCCGCGACGGCCGGGACGAAGGCCAGGACGATGTCGGGCGGGGTGGCGGGGACCGCACCCCGGGCGAAGCCGTCCAGGCCGGACAGGCCGTCGGGCACGGCGAGCGCCCACCCGGCCATGCCCGGCTTCAGCCCCAGCTTCTCGGCGACGGACTTCCCCATGGGGCTGAGCCTACCGCTATTCCGCCGGGACGACCACCACGGCGTCGGCGCTGCGGCGGGAGGGGCAGTGGTGGACGGCCTCGATATTGTTGCCGTCCGGGTCCAGCACGAAGGCGGCGTAGTAGCCTGGATGGTAGCTGCGCTCCCCCGGGGCGCCGTTGTCCCGCCCGCCGGCGGCCAGGGCGGCCTGATAGAAGCGATGCACCGCCGCCCGGTCGCGCGCCTGGAAGGCGAGGTGGACGCGGCCCGTCGGCGGCTGGTCGGTATTGGGTTGGCCGGAATCAGGCTGGGCCGCGCTGACGAACAGCTCGTCGGCGAAGAACCAGCCCGCCCCGGACCCGCCGACGGGGATGCCCAGCGTCTCCAGCACCGCCGCGTAGAAGCGGCGGCTCGCCTCCAGGTCGCGCACCACCAGGTGCACGTGATCGATCAGCCGGCCCTGGTGGAACCGCATGGCTCAGTCCCCCGCACCCGCGGCCCCGGTCTCAGCGGGCTGCATCATCGCCGCCATCCGCCGCTCCAGCTCGTCCTGGGGCACCTCCTCGACATGGGTGCCGATGGTCCAGACATGGCCGAACGGGTCGCGGACCGTGCCGGTGCGGTCGCCGTAGAACTGGTCCTGCACCGGCTTCAGCAGGGTGCAGCCATTGGCGACCGCGCGGGCCACCACCGTGTCCACGTCCGGCACATAGAGCATCAGGGAGACGGGGGAGCCGCCATACTTCCCCGGTGGATGGGCGTCGATCTCCGGGAACGGGTCCGCCAGCATCAGCATCGACCCGCCGATGTTCAGCTCGGCATGGGCCACGCGCCCGTCCGGCGACGGCAGGCGCATCCGCTCCATGGCGCCGAACACCTTGGTGTAGAGGGATATCGCCTTGGCCGCCCCCTCCACGATGAGATACGGCGTGATCGCGGAATACCCGTCCGGAATCGGTTTCACCGCCGGCATGGAATCCTCCTTCCCTGGTCCGTTTCGATAGGTCTCTTCGACGTGAACAGAACGGGAACGAGGGTGACTCCGGCCGGCGCCGGAGTCAAGCCGCCGTCATTCGTAGACGGCGTAGTATTTCTTCGCCGGCTCCACCACCTCCCACACGCCCTCGAACCCCGCCGGCATGACGAACGCGTCCCCGGCGCGGAAGGTCCGACTGGCGCCGTCCGTCGCCGTCACCCGGATCACGCCCTCCAGCAGGTGGCAGAACTCGTTCTCGGTGAAGGTCACCTTCCAGGCGCCGACGGCCCCGGTCCAGATCCCGCAGTTGAAGCGCCCGTCCCGGCTGGCGAACAGGTTCGCCACCGTCTGCGCCCCGGTCCCGCTGACGAGCCGCGACGGATCGGCCGTGAAGCTGTCGGCCGGAGGGGCGGGGTCCTGGAAGCTGACGACGGGGGGGATGGCGGGCATGGGCGGTCTCCGGTGTCGGGAGTGGCCGCCCTTTCTAATCCGGCCAGCGGCGATGCTGCCAGAGCCATTGGCCGGGGGTCCGCCGCACCCAGTCCGAGAGCATGTCGTTGATCCGGAGCATGGCGGCGGCGACATCCGCCTTCATGTCGCCCGTCCGTGCGAATTCGACGGGCGGGAACGCCTCGACCCGGAAGCGGGCGCCGTTCAACCGGGTGACCTTGATCGGCACCACCGGCGCGTCGTAGCGCAGGGCCATGTCCGCCATCACGGTGCCGGTCATGGCGTCGCGCCCCAGGAAGGGGACGGGGATGCCCTCGTTCAGCTTCTGGTCCACCAGCAGCCCGGCATGCCCCCCGGCGCGCATGGTGGCGATCAGCTCCTTCGCCGCCAGCTTGCCCTTGGGCACCATGCGCCCGCCCAGGAACGACCGTGCGTCGGCCAGCCAGCGGTCGACCCAGGGATTGTTGGGCGCCCGATAGACGAATGTCAGTTCCAGACCGTGCCGGGCGCAGGCCAGCGCCGCCAGCTCCCAGTTGCCGAAATGGCCGGTGACGGCGATACCCGGCCGCCCGTCCGTGGCCAGGGCTGCCAGATGCTCCCCCCCGATCATCTCGATATGGTCCTCGAAGCGGTCGGCCATGCCCTTCAGGTGCACGTACTCGGCCATGGTGCGGCCGAAATTCTCCCACGCCTCGGCCAGCACCGCCCGGCGCTCCGCGTCGCCCATGGCGGGGAAGGCGCGCTCGATGTTGCGCAGCGCCTTCCGCGACGCGCCCAGCCGGGGCCCGATCCGGCGCATCAGCCCGCCGACGAGGCCGGACGCCGTCTCCACCGGCAGGGCCCGCATCAGCGCCATGAACAGGGCCACGCCCGCCGCCTCCAGGCGGTAGCCGATGGTCCGGTCGAAGCGGCGGCGGAACTGGCTATGGTTGGCCATGAGGGATCACGGAACGCAGAAGGGCGTCGATGGCGGCGGGATCGTCCCAGGCGAGCCGCACCGGCAGCACGGTCACATGGGCGCGCAGGCGGGCCGGCAGGCGGATCGCGTCCTTCGCGGTGGTGACGAGCCGCGCGTCGCGCACGGTGGCCCGGGACAGGAGCCGGTCGAACTCCGCCGGGGTATAGAGGTGATGGTCGGGAAAGGGAACAGCCTCGACGACCTCCGCCCCCAGGTCGCGCAGCGTGTCGAACAGCTTGCCCGGCCGGCCGATCCCGGCGAAGGCGAGGACCCGCTGTCCGGCCAGACCGGCCGCCACGGCGGGGTCCGGTTCCAGCCGTGCGGCCAGGACCGGCAGCCGCCCCGCGAGCCGTGCCCCCACCCCGATCCTGTCGGGGCCGACGATGACGACGCCCCGGGCGCGGGCGAGGCCGTCGGCCACCGGCTCCCGCAGGGGGCCGGCCGGCATCACCCGGCCATTGCCGAAGCCGGTGGCGCCATCGACGACCAGAAGCGACAGGTCCTTGGCAAGGCCGGGGTTCTGGAACCCGTCATCCATGACGATGGCGGCGGCACCGGACTCGACCGCCGCGCGCGCCCCGGCCGCACGGTCCCGCGCGATCCAGGTCGGGGCAGCCTGCGCCAGCAGCAGCGGCTCGTCACCGACGTCGACGGGCGTATGGATGCGCGCATCGACCCGCACGGGGCCGCGCATCCGGCCGCCATGGCCCCGGCTGAGCGCGTGCGCCGCCACCCCGCCGGCCGCCAGACGGTCCAGGATGTCCAGCACGACCGGCGTCTTGCCCGTCCCGCCTGCCGTCAGGTTGCCGACGCAGACGACCGGGACCGGCGCCCGCCATCCCTGGCGGCGCAGGCGGGACCGCCCGACGGCCGCCCACACCGCCGCCACGGGCGACAGCAGGGCCGCCGCCAGCCCCGGCGGCCGTGTCCAGAAGCCGGGCGCCTTCATGACGGGTTCCTCATGCCGGCTTCCTCATGCCGCCGCCCGGCCGATCCCGGCGCTGGTCAGCAGCGGGTCCAATGCGGCCATCACCCGGTCCACGGCGGCGCGGTTGCGCTCCGCCACCTGCCGGGCGGCCTCCGCCATCGCGGCGCGCGCGTCCGCGTCCGCCAGCAGCCGCGCGGCCTCCTCCGCCAGGGAGGCGGCGTCCGCCACCTGGACCGCACCGCCCGCCGCCGTCAGTTCCGCCGCGACCTCGGGGAAATTGAACATCTCCGGTCCGAACAGGATGGCCGTGCCCAGCAGGGCGGGCTCGATCGGGTTGTGCCCGCCCACTGCGACGAAGGAGCCGCCGACGCAGGCGACGGGCGCCAGACGATAGAACAGCCCCAGCTCCCCCATCGTGTCGACGAGCAGGACCGCCGTCTCCGGCAACAGCGGATCGCCCGCAGACCGGCGCGCCACGGACAGGCCGCGTCCGCGCAGCAGGGCGGCCACCTCCTCCCCCC
>JAJUIU010000069.1 GCA_029267445.1 Rhodospirillaceae bacterium | reverse complement strand
GGGTTCACCACCGCGATCGACGATTTCGGCGCCGGCTTCTCCGGGCTGAACCTTCTGGCGGAGTACCAGCCGGACTTCGTCAAGATCGACATGGCCCTGACGCGCGGCATCGACGGCGACCGGGTGCGCCGGACCATCGTCGCCAGCATCCTGGCCGTCTGCCGGGAGATCGGCGTGTCGGTGATCGCGGAGGGGGTCGAGACGGAGGCGGAGGAGCGGGCGCTGCGGGACATGGGCATCGCGCTGCTCCAGGGATACCGGTTCGCCAAGCCCAGCTTCGAATCCCTGGCCGACCCGGCCGCCACGCTCCGTTCGCTCCATTAGGCGGGCGGGTTCCGCCCGCCAGTGCGCGCCCCCTCAGTGCGCCCCCTCAGTGCGCCCCCTCAGTGCGCTTCCGCCCAGCTGTGGGCCCAGCCGGCCTCCGCGACCAGCGGCACGCCCAGGGTGGCCGCCCCTTCCATGGCGCGCTTCACCACGGCGGCCGTCTCCTCCACCTGTCCCTCCGGCACCTCGAACAGCAGCTCGTCGTGCACCTGGAGCAGCATGGCGGCGCCGAGCTTGGCGGCGGCCAGCGCCGGTTCGATCCGGGCCATGGCGCGCTTGATGATGTCGGCGGCCGTGCCCTGGATGGGCGCGTTGATGGCCTGGCGCTCGGCATAGGCGCGGCGGGCCTGCGTCTTCTCCTGGATGCCCTGGATCCAGCATTTCCGGCCCAGCAGGGTGACGACGTAGCCCTTCTCGCGGGCGAAGGCCTTTGTCGTCTCCATGTAGTTCTGCAGTTCGGGGAAGCGCTCGAAATACTGCTTGATGAAGGCGCCGGCCTCGCCCGGCGTGATGCCGAGCTGCCTGCCCAGCCCGAAGCCCGAGATGCCGTAGATGATGCCGAAATTGATGGCCTTGGCCTTGCGCCGGATGTCGGACGTCATCTGGTCCAGCGGCACGCCGAAAACCTGGCTGGCCGTCATGGCGTGGATGTCGATGCCCTCCCGGAAGGCCTGCTGGAGGGCGGGCACGCCGGCCATCTCCGCCACCAGCCGCAGTTCGATCTGGCTGTAGTCCACCGACAGCATCAGGTGGCCGGGCTTGGCCACGAAGGCGCGCCGGATCTTCCGCCCCTCCTCCGTCCGGATCGGGATGTTCTGGAGGTTCGGGTCGGTGGAGGACAGGCGGCCGGTGGATGTGGCCGCCATGGCGAAGCTGGTGTGGACGCGGCCGGTGCGCTGGTCGATCTGCTCCGCCAGGGCGTCGGTGTAGGTCGACTTCAGCTTGGAGAGCTGGCGCCAGTCCAGGACCTTCTGGGCGATCTCGATGCCCTGGTCGGCCAGCCCCTCCAGCACGCTGCTGTCCGTCCCCCAGGCGCCGGATTTGCCCTTGGACCCGCCCGGCAGCTTCATCTCGTCGAAAAGGATTTCGCCCAGCTGCTTGGGGCTGCCGACATTGAAGGGCTTCGGCGCCAGCTTCTGGATTTCGCCCTCCATCTCCAGCATGCGCTGGGCGAAGTCGGCCGACATCTGGCGCAGAACCTCGCGGTCGACCAGCACGCCCCGGCTTTCCATCCGGGCCACGACGGGGACCAGCGGGCGGTCGATGGTCTCGTACACCGTGACCATGTGGCGCCGCACGAGGTCGTGTTTCAGCACCTGGTGCAGGCGCAGCGTGATGTCCGCGTCCTCCGCCGCGTACGCGGTCGCCTTGTCGATGGGCACGCGGTCGAAGGTGATGCGGTTCTTCCCCGTGCCGGTCACCTCGTCGTACTTGATCGTGGTGTGGTCGAGGTGGCGCAGGGCCAGCTCGTCCATGCCGTGGCCGTGCAGGCCGGTGCCCATCACGTAGGAGATCAGCATGGTGTCGTCGATCGGCGCCACCTCGATCCCGTGCTGGGCGAAGACCTGCCAGTCGAACTTGATGTTGTGCCCGACCTTCAGCACGGCCGGGTCCTCCAGCAGCGGCTTCAGCCGGGCCACCGTCTCGGCCAGGGCGAGCTGGGGCGGCGGCTTCGGCGCGTCGCCGAAATCGAGCCCGCCCTCCTTGGGCGCCGCCGGATCGACGTGCCCCAGCGGGATGTAGCAGGCCTTGCCCGGCTCCACCGACAGGGACACGCCCACCAGCTTGGCGGTGGAGGGGGTCAGGCTGTCCGTCTCCGTGTCGACCGCGACGGTGCCGATCTCCCGCGCAGCGGCGATCCAGCGGTCCAGCTGTTCGGCCGTGGTGACGGTTTCGTATTCCACCGTGGCGGGCTTGGGGAACGGCGCCTCGCCCCGCGCTTCCGCCGCCTCGCCGGCGGGTATGGCGACCGGGGCGAAGGAGCGGCCGTCCAGCGCCGACCGGGCGTCGCGTCGCGGTGCGCGGACTTCGCCGGCGGGCGGAACGGGCGACGTGCCACCGGTCCCTCCCGCCCCGTCCACCAGCCTGCCGTCCGCTGCCAGCTCCGACTCCACCTTCTGGATGATGCTGCGGAAGCCCTGCACCTTCAGCCAGGCGATCAGCTTGTGGTGGTCCGGCTCGCGGACCTTCAGCTCCTCCACCGGTTTCGGGACCGGAACGTTCTCGTCCAGCCGGACCAGCTTCTTGGAGATGCGGGCCATCTCCGCGTTTTCGATCAGCTTCTCCCGCCGGGCGTTCTGCTTGATCTCGCCCGCACGCTCCAGCAGCGTCTCCAGGTCGCCATACTCGGTGATCAGCTGGGCGGCGGTCTTGATGCCGATGCCGGGCACGCCGGGCACGTTGTCCACGCTGTCGCCGGCCAGGGCCTGCACGTCCACCACCTTCTCCGGCGGGACGCCGAACTTCTCCAGCACCTCCTCGCGCCCGATCAGCTTGCGCTTCATCGGGTCGAACATGCGGACACCGTCGCGCACCAGCTGCATCAGGTCCTTGTCGCTGGAGACGATGGTGACCGGACGCCCCTGGGCGGAGGCGAGGCGGGCGTAGGTGGCGATCAGGTCGTCCGCCTCGTACCCCTCCAGCTCCAGGCAGGGCAGGCAGAAGGCCTCCACCGCCTCACGGATCAGGCCGAACTGCGGGACCAGATCCTCTGGCGGCTCCGGCCGGTGGGCCTTGTAGTCGGCGTAGATGTCGTTGCGGAAATTCTCCCGCTTGCTGTCGAAGACGACGGCGACGGCGTTGGCCTTCTGCTCCGCCAGCAGGGCCATCAGCATGTTGGTGAAGCCCATCACCGCGTTCACCGGCGTGCCGTCCGGCCGGTTCAGCGGCGGGATGGCATGGTAGGCGCGGAAGATGAAGCCGGAGCCGTCCACCAGATAGAGCGCGTCCGGCGACAGGTTGCGCGCCGCGTCGGGGGCGCTGGCGGAGCCGGGGGCGGCGGGGGCGGCTTCCGTTTCGGCAGTCATGGGCGGGTCCGGGGCGACGGGAATCCAGGCCCGCACCATGCCCCGCCACCGGCCGGGAGTCGAGGGGGTGGGTTGCGCGGACGGGCGCGCTGTCATATCGTGGGCGATATGAGACTCGTGCTGGACACCGACGTCGTGGTGACCGGCCTCCGGAGCGCCAACGGCGCGTCCCGGCTGGTTCTGGCCGGAATGGCGGAGGGGGCGTTCACCGCCCTGGTCACGTTCGCGACGGTGATCGAGCTCGAGGACGTGCTTCTGCGTCCGGAGACCATGGCAGCCACGGGGTTCGGGCCGGAGGATACAGTGGCCTTTGTCGACGCATATGTCGCCCTGGCCGAACGCGTGGTGGTCCGACACCGATACAGACCAACCATCCAGGATCCGGGCGACGAGATGTTCGTGGAGGCGCTTCTGAACGGCGGAGGCGACGCCATCGTGAGCTGCAACCGCCGTGACTACCTGCCAGCGGATCATCGGCTGGCATCGCGAGGGGAAACCGTGGTTCCGGTCCTCTCACCGGGCGAAACCTTGCGGAGACTGACATGGCGGCCAGCAGCAACTACGCTCTCCGGCTTCCGGCGTCCCTGATGAGCGACGTGCGTCTCGCGGCCGAGCGGGACGGCGTATCCATCAACGCCTTCCTGGTGCAGGCGGCGGCGGAGAAGATCGCGATGCTGCGGGCGCGCGGCATGCTTGACGATGCGGACGCGCAGACGCAGGCGGACTACCTGGATGCCCGGGCCGCCCGGTCCGGCCCCGACCGCTTCGCCGAGCTGCTGTCGAAGGCCGGGACGGAAACGGCCGTCCGCCCCGGGGACGAGGTGCCGCCCGGCTGGGCGCGCCCTCAGAACCGGTAGCGCGCCGCCACGCTGATCACGTCCACCTCGCTCTCGAAGGTGCCGGCGATGCGGTTGCCCAGCGTGGTGGTGACGTCCACGGCGGCATCGGCGACGAAGATGTGCGCCCAGCCGGCGTCCACCTCCAGGTTCGGCAGCGGGGTCCAGGTGGCGCCGACGGCCAGCCAGGTGCGCTCCTCGTCCGGGATGCGGGGGGTGCGGAACTCGGCCTGGCTGGCGCGGCCGTCATGGGCCACACCGGCGCGGAGCTGCAGCGTGTCGGAATGGTCGTAGGTGGCGCCCAGGGCCAGGAACCAGGTGTCCTGGTAGAACTGCTCGTCCACCGTGTCGGGCTGGGCCGGGTTGGCGTAGCGGATGCGGATCTCCTCGAAGGTGGACCAGTCGGTCCAGGCGGCCGTGGCGTGCAGGTCGAACCGGCCGAGATCGTGGCTGACGCTCGCCTCCACCGACATCGGCGTGGTCAGGTCGGCGGTGGCGTCGCTCACCGGCTGGAAGGCGCGCACGCCGGCGGCGGTCAGCACGCCGCGCACGTCGGCCGGGACGGCGAACGCGCCCTCACCCTCCAGCTCGTGGTCGATCTCCGACCGGATGGCGAGGCCGATGCGGGTGCCGGGCAGGGGCTCGTACAGCAGGCCGGCGTTCCAGCCCCAGCCCCAGTCGGTGCCCTCCACCTCGCCCTTGCCGTCGGCCGACTGGGGCAGGAATCCCGGCACTCGCAGGCCGGCCAGCAGGGCCCCGAAATCGACCGCGTTGGTCAGCTCCGCCTTGGCGCGCTGGGCGGAGACGCCGACGGCCAGGCTGAGCCCGTCCGTCACCTCGGTCGCCACGGAGACGTTGAGGTTGATCGTTTCGAGGCTGGAATAAAGCGCGTTGTACCGGCCGATCCAGCCCTCCGCGTAATCCGTCTCCAAGCCATAGGGCGCCGTCAACGAGAAGCCGAGCCGCAGGGGCAGCCCCTCGGGCACATAGAGGGCATAGGCGGCGGGGACCAGGATCGGGTCGTTCAGCCTGTCGTTGCTGCCCTGGATCGGACGGCCCAGCGCGTCGGTGGCGATGCCGCTGAACTCGCTGCGCGGCCAGATCAGGCTGCCCACCGCCTCCACCCCCGACCGGTCGAGCGCGGTCATGCCCGCCGGGTTGTTGAAGATGATGGACAGGCCGCGCGGGTCCGAATTCATGCCGGCGAAGGCGGTGCCGAGCTGTGACCCGCTGGTCTCCCGGATCTGGAAGCCGGCGGCCTGGGCGGTGCCCACGGTGCCAAGAACGGGGCCCAGGACGGCGAATCCAGCTACGGTGGCGAGAAGGCGGGCGCGGCGGAACGGCATGGGACAGTCCTTTGAAGTGTTTCCGCAGGGGCTGGCATTTACGTTTACGTAAACGGAAGCGTGGCCGTGGTTAGGGGAAGACGGCCAGGGGCGTAACCCGGACCTTGGCACTAACCGGCCCGACCTAACGCAGCCGATAGGGTGCATCGGGGTGCCGCCTGATCGGCCGGCGGTCCGTCCCAAGGTGACCCGGCTGGACCCGCCAGGACGGGCGCTGATGCCGGAAGGGCAGCGCCAGCAGGTGCCCCAGGGTCAGCTCCGCCGGGTCGCGCCAGCCGGGCACGCCGATGTCGATCAGATCCTGCGGCACATCCAGGCGCAGGGTGCCGTGCAGCCAGTCCCACAGGGTCAGGCCGCTGGACCAGTTGCTGTCCGTCTCCTCCCGCACGGCTGAATGGTGGATGCCATGCATGCGGGGCGTGACGAAGACGAGGCCCAGCGCGCGCTCCAGCCGCTCCGGCAGGCGCAGGTTCGAATGGTGGAACAGGACGGACAGCAGCAGCCAGCGCTGCCACAGGCGGAACGCGTCGGGCCGCACGCCGATCAGCCGCACCTGCGCCGCCCGCCAGGGGATGGAGATCAGCAGCTCCCCGAAGTGGAAGCGCAGGGCCGTCGTGGCGTCCATGTCCAGGTCCGAATGGTGGACCAGATGGAAGCGCCACAGCGCCGGGACCTTATGGGTCAGCACATGCCAGTGGTAGAGCGTCAGGTCCATGAGGGCCAACGCCAGCGCGGTCTCCACCGGCCGGGGCAGGCCAAGGGGTGGCAGCAGGCCGAGGCCATCCCGGTCCACCCTGCGGCAGAGCGGATCGATGACCGGCCGCTGGGCCAGCCCGACCAGTGCGGTGCTGCCGGCCGCGAACACGGCGTTGCGCGCGTCGCGCCGAAGCTTCGGCCAGCGCCGCCGGCGCAAGGGACGGACGGCCTCGCCCGCCAGGATCAGGGCCAGCCAGCCGGCGATGACGGCGGGGCCGATCCGGTCGGCCGGGGGTTCGCGGGGGGCGCGGCGCATGGCCGGGCCAACAGGCGCGGCCGCGCCATCGTTCCAGCCGCGCCATCGTTCCGGCGGGGACTCAGTCCGGCAGGACGTCGAAGGATTGGCAGAGATGCATGCGCCAGGTCGGGGCTGGGACGGCGTCGTCGGCCCAGTACTCGACCAGTTCGAGGATGCGCCCCTTGTCCACGCGGGCGAAGGAGGCGCAGTAGGAGTTTCCGCCCGGATGCTCCACCCGCACCTCGGCCACCACGGTGTCGCCGGCGTCATGCACGCGGCGGAGATGGATGGTCCACGGCTCCGGGTAGATCCGGTTCAGCTCGATGAAGGCCTCGCGGGTGGGGATCAGTTCGCGCGTGTGCGGCCACCACGCCTTGAAGTCCCTGGCCAGAAGCTTCTCGGCCTCGGTCCAGGCGCGGGCCTGGAACAGCGACCAGAGCTGGCGTACCACCTCGACCCCGGTGGGGGGGCCGGCGCGACCGTGCTTCAGGGACACCCGCCTCGTCCTCCGCCCTGCTGCGAACCCGCCACCACCGTCAGGAGCGGTCCGCGAAACTGGCGACAGAATAGAGGCTGCGATAAAGGTCGTCGATGGTGTCCACCGACGGGAATTTGTTGGCCTTGAACTCCTTCGTCTTCATCAGGCAGTGGTCGAAGCAGGCGAGGTTGCTGCCCAGAAGCCAGAAGAAGTCGGGCGCCATACCGAAGAACTTGATGAAGTCGTTCAGGCGCTGGCCCGTGCCATAGAACTCCTTGGTGATCTCCTCATAGCGATCCATGATGAACCGCACCTCGGCGATCATGATGCGGATCTGCTTGATGATATAGCTCCAGTTGTATTCGATCGTGACGCCCGGGATCTTGGACATCCATTCATTGCTGTTCTTGAAGAAGGCGAAGAATTCCTCCAGCCGCTGGATCGCCTCCTGGTACTGCTGCCGATAGAACAGGATGCCCTTCCAGGAATAATAGACCTCGCTCGCCTGATCGGGCTGCAGCTTCAGCGCGGCCGTCAGCGGCGCCAGGGACTTCAGGTCCGTCGCCTCCCACAGCTTCTGCACCAGCACCGAGGTCTTCTGGCGCAGGTCGCGCCCCTCGCCGAACGCCTTCTGCGCGATCGGCGTGAACTCCTCGATGATGCGGTCCTTCATCGACTTCCAGCGCTCGTCCTCGATCGTCAGATACTCCGGATCGACGACGATCCCGTCCGTCTCGAACTTGTCCTTGATGAGGAAGGGATCGAGCGACGGGATCGAGGAGAAGCCGTTCAGCACCTCGATGTCGTGCTGCCGGTCCTCCGGCTCCATCCCTCCCATGAAGAAGTTGTTCAGGATCTCCGTGTACTTGCGCTGCCCGACATAGAAGGAGCGGCCGGCGATGGTCTGCCCGTCCTTGCTCTCCTTCTCCGACACCGCCTGAGGGATGTCATAGGGGAAGAACACCTTGGTCGCGAGCTGGTAGGGCCGCAGGCTGATGTTGGCATGCTTGGGCACGACCTCCTTGGTCAGGATGCAGAAGTTCAGCGCCTGCGCGCGGAACAGGGGCGTCATGCCGTCGCGGAACCGGCTGCCTTCCCAGTTCTTCTGGGAAATGGCGCAGACGTTGAACTCCTTCGTGTTGAAGACGTTCTCGACCTTCGGCGCCACGTTGCGACCGCGCAGCGCGGAGCCTTTGAACTGAAGGGCGTCCAGGAAGTCTTCGATTTCGCCGGGCATACGAATGACGGGCCCTTCACCAGGATGTCGACGTGCGTTCCGGCCCGGGCGCGTGACCGCGTTCATGAAGCTGGCCGTATCAAAAGGTTAGGGCTCTTTCGCTGGAAGCGCAATGCGTGTCCCGACTTTGGGCACCACCAGGGCTTGTGGGCCGTAATTCCAACGGATAGCCTGTCGCCTATGGTGGATATCGGCCTCACCGTCCTGATCGTCGCGGTCGCCCTGGCCACCTTGGGCGTCGAATCCGTCAGGCTCCACAAGATCTGGCTCGTGGCCGGACGCCGCCGGCGGCTGAAACGCGAGATCGCGGCCGTGCAGGACCGCCTTTCCGAGGAGACATCGGCCCTGGACGGCGTGCGCGAGGAGGTCCGCCGGCTGCGCGACGCCAAGCACGAGCAGGATGTCAGGCGCAAGATCCTGGACGAGCGGATCGCCTTCATGCGCAAGCAGCTCGTCACGTTCGTGCATCCGATCGACGGCAGCGGGGAGAGGCGCCAGCGCTTCCGCTTCCGCATCGAACCGATCGGCCCGGCGGAGGGGGCGAAGGATCTGCGCTGGTTCAAGCACTTCCAGGAATACTGCCACGTCGCCGAGACCTGGGCCGGGAGCGAGGAGGAGGCGGTGCAGACCGTCGCCCTGTCACCGCACACGGTCGACCTGTTCGCCGTCGGCGTGCCCGTTCCGCCCGATCAGGAGGCGCCGGAATGAGCGGCACGGGCTTCCTGGTCCTGGTCCTGGTCTTCGTCATCCTGATCTCGCTGGTGCTGCGGGCGGCGGTTGACCGCTTCCTGAAGCGCCAGCTCGCCCTGCTGGACCGCGAGATGGCGCAGGCCCGCTCCGTCCAGGAGGAGCTGGGCCGGACGGAGCTGCGGCTGATGCGGGCCAGCGAGGAGAAGGACGGGCTGGAGCGCGACATCGCGGACGGCGAGCGCAAGCGCGAGCAGCGCGACAAGGCCATCGCCGTGCTGCGCCAGGTGCCGATCACCTTCATCCGCACCTATCCCCGCATGGCGAATCGGACCGGCGAGTTCTGGGTGCTGCTGGGCAAGCCGGCGGACGGCAGCGACCTGGCCCGAGAGGCGGCGGGGGAGCCGCAGCTTCTGCTGGTCGCCGGCACCAGCCGGGCAGACCTGGACGAGGTGCTGCGCTCGTACCCGCCCCTGCGCGGCTTCGCCATCACCGAGGCGTTCGAGCTGAAGCGCTTCCGCAAGTTCGTGAAGGCGCGCACGGACCAGCGGATCGCCAGCCTGGACAAGGAGGGCATGGTCGGGCTGGCGGAGCTGGAGGCGAAGCCGCCGCCCGCCCTGCCGGCACCGCAGGCCGGATAGAAAGCCATCCTCCCCTCCGATCTCACAGGCGGGGTCCTCCACGGCGCTTCCATTAGGGGTATGGCTTCCCCTATAGTCGCCACATGGCGTTGATGACCCACGACAGTCTGGACAATGTCTCGTCGGACGGCGTTGACCGGTCCAGCATCATGGCCGTGCCCGTGCAGGTCTCGGTCCGCCTGGGCCGACGCCGTCTGCCGATCCGGGAACTGCTGCGCCTCGGCCCTGGCGACGTGGTCGATCTGGAACGGATCGTCGGCGACCCCGTGGACCTGTTCGTGAACGACCGCATGGTCGCCCGGGGCGAACTGGTCGTCGTCGACGGGCGGCTGGGCATCACCATCGTGGAGCTGATGCCCCAGGCCACGCGCGGCCGCGAGCCCTTGGGCCCCGGTCCGGGCGAATAACGCCCCCTCCGTACGCGCCATGATCCCGCCTTCCGCGCGCCCGTCATTCGCGTGACTCGGACGGGCAAGCCTTGTTGCAGCCCCACCGCCCCGGCCAATCCGGCCGGGCTGGCGGGGACGGCGAGAGGCGGGGCGTGGACGAAGCACGGGACAAGAAGGCCGGCGTGAAACCGGTGAGCGACAAGGATCATCCGCCCGCTGGCGCGGATGTCTCGGTGCCGCCGCAGGACACCGCACGGAAGGGCGAAAGCATGCAGGGCGGCGCAACGGGCGGCGGGTCGGGCACGCCCGTGACCCGCACCCCGGCGGAGAATGCGCGCACGGCCGAGGCGCGGACCGACGCCCAGGCGGAGAACCCGCGGGCCGCGACACGCTCCGGCGACGACGACCCGACGGGCTGACACCCGCCACCCCCATCCAGACATCGCCGCGAGTCGGTCGGCTCCGCGACGGCGGTGCCCCTCCGGCACCTGTGCCCGGCTGCAACAGCCGTGGAGAATCCACAGGTGGCGCCGGGAGTCCTGTTACCACCTCCGCGCAAGGCTACTTGACAAATCCGGAGCGGTTGGTTCCCGCGAAATGCCCGGATTCCCGACGATTCGACCGGAGTCGGAGCGGCGCCTAAAAATTAGGCAGGCTCTGAAGAGCCTTCCGCCGCCGCCCTCGGGCACGCCCCACCCACAGAGATATCCACAGATTCTGGGGACAGCCCGCCAGTCCGGCGGTCAAGTCTTCACCATGGGGCGGAATCGCGTCCGGACGCGCGGTGTCGCCGCGGCCCGGGTCTGCCGGTCGGCGGTGGGACCGACCTCCCTTGCCTTGATCCGCCATCCGCAATAACCATGTAGACAGTCGGACGGTGCCGCGAAGGGCCGTCCGCACGGGTCCGGTGGGGACCGGACCCGCATCTCGCTCATCAGGAGGAGGATGCCTTGACCACCCGTCTGTCGCTGTTCAACAGCCCGTTCCTGCTCGGCTTCGACCAGTTCGAGCGCACCCTCGACCGCATCGCCAAGAGCGCCAACGAGGGCTATCCGCCTTACAACATCGAGCAGATCGGCGAGGACCGCCTGCGCATCACGCTCGCCGTCGCCGGCTTCACGGCGGAGGATCTGGCGGTCCAGATGGAGGACAACCAGCTCGTCATCCGCGGCAAGCAGGCCGACGACAAGTCCCGCGTCTATCTGCATCGCGGCATCGCCGCCCGGCAGTTCCAGCGCAGCTTCGTGCTGGCCGAGGGCATCGAGGTGGAGAACGCCCACCTGGACAACGGGCTGCTGCATGTCGACCTGCGCCGCCCGATCCCGGAGCCGAAGGTCCGCACCATCAAGATCGCCACCCCTTCGAACGGTGCGGACGGCCAGGGTCCGCAGACCATCGACGTGGCCCCCGAGGGCAAAAGCTGAGGCCGGACGCGCCCGCATCGCGCGCCGCCCCGCCCCCAAGCCCCGCATCACACCCTGCAGAGTGACAGAACCATGAACCCGACCGCCCACTATTTCCGCCAGCTTTCGCCCAAGGACTTCGCCGCCTTCGGCGTGAACGACGTCGCCTATCTCAAGCCCGTCGAGGTCAACGGCGCCCAGGCCGTGGCCATCCACGCCGCCGACGGCACGCCGCTGACCGTGGTGCCCGACCCCGCCGTCGCCATGGCAACCATCCGCCAGAACGACATGGAGCCGCTGAGCCTGCATTGAACCGGGCCCGCTTGAGCGCGCCGAAACACGAAGGCCGGGGAGCGATCCCCGGCCTTTTCCCGTTGGACCTGATTGTCGGCGTCACCGCGCGGCGCGGTCCTCGCCCGTCAGCCGGCCATCGCGGTTCCGGTCGCGGAGCTTCAGCTCCCATTTGGCGCGGCCCACGAACTCCGCCTCGCTGACGGCGCCGTCGGCGTCGATGTCCATCTCGACGAAGACCCGGCCGGCCGTGTCCGCGTCGCCGAAGCCCAGATTGGCGAACTCCGCGAACGACAGGGCGCGATCCGCGTCGCGGTCGAGTTCGCGCAGGCGGGCCTTGAACTGGCCCTCCGCCTCCCGCCGGTCTATGGCTCCGCTCCCGTTCAAATCATGCAGAGTGACCGGCACGGGCAGCGGCGGCCGTTGGGAGCCGTTCCTGAACTCCGCCTCGCTGACGACCCCGTCGCCATCGGCGTCGAAGGTGGTGAACTCGCCGCGGATCAGCTTGTCCGTCGGGTTGACCGATGTCTGGGCCAGGCAGGTACCGGGCACAAGCAGCAAGGCGGCGGCGAAAACGAACGATCTCATGGTCCGATCCCCCCGATCGCTACCGGGCGTTCCCGCCGCTTCCCGCCTTGCGATCGGCGGCCGTGACCAGGCCATCGCGGTTGGTATCGAAAAGGGCGAAGGTCATCTCCTCGTAGTGGCCCAGAAACTCGGCCCTGGTGACGACCCCGTCACCGTCCGCGTCCATCTTGTTGAAGCTGTAGAGCCGGTTCTGCCGGTTCTCGACGGGTTCGTCGGCCTCGATCCGCGGGGGATGCTCCGCCAGGGTGAGGGTGCCGTTCCGATCGCTGTCCAAGGCGTCGAACGCGGCGATGACGCCCTGCCGGAGTTCGTTCCGGTCGCCGGCCCCGTCCTTGTTCAGGTCGGGGAGGCTGATGTCGATCGTCGCCGCGCGCAGGCGTTTGGCGTGGGCGAATTCATCCGCGTCGATGACCCCGTCGGCGTTCCGATCGAACGCCTTGAAAGTCCCCTTCGCGATCGGCGTCGGCTGGTCCGAGGCGAGGACGGGCGTCACGCAGACCACCGTGGCCAAAGCCGACACAAGGACGAACGTTCTCATGGGCGCAACCCTCCGGCTGTCAGGAACGGGACCGGTGGCCGCGATGGCGGCACCTGGCCTGACCATAGGGTTTTCCAGAGTGCCGGAACGAGTCCAGCGAAATCTATGCGGGAAATTCCATGCAGCGCCGCAAGGCGCTACAGCAGGTCCCGCAGCATCGCCACCAGGGGCACGTCGGCCGGCGGCATCGGGTAGTCGCGCATGCGGACCGGCCGCACCCAGGCCAGCGCCTGCCCCTCCAGCGGGGTCGGATCGCCCTTCCAGACGCGGCAGACATAGAGCGGCATCAGCAGGTGGAACCGCTCGTAGCGGTGGCTGGCGAAGGTGAGGGGGGCGAGGCAGCTTTCCGCCGTGTCGATCCCCAGTTCCTCCTTCAGTTCGCGGATCAGCGCCCGCTCCGGCGTCTCCCCCTCATGCACCTTGCCGCCGGGGAACTCCCACATCCCGGCCATGGCCTTGCCGGGGGGGCGCCGGGCCAGCAGCACGCGCCCGTCCGCATCAACCAGCGCCACGGCGGCGACCAGCAGCAGGGGCAGGGGTGCCTTGTCAGGGTCGTCCGCCCGCCAGCAGGGCGTGTCGCCCGTCATCTCAGCCCCCGTCATCTCAGCCATGGAGCGCCTTCCATTCGTCGCGGGTGATCCGCCAGATGTTCGCCGGGCCGGGCGGCCCGCGCAGACCCCGGTCGTGCGCCGGGTCGATGCGCCAGAGGCGCAGCCCCGCCTTCTCCAGCACCCGGTTGGAGGCGCGGTTGTCCGGATCGGCGGCGGCCTGCACCGCCACCATGCCAATGTCGGCGAAGGCGGCCCACAGGACGGCCAGCGCCGCCTCCGTGGCATAGCCCCGGCCCCAGACGGCGGGTGCGAACCAGTTGCCAAGCTCCCCCTCGCCCGGGCCGTGGGCGTGCACCACGAGCCCGACGCCGCCGACGATGCCGGCACCGAGCTTGGGTTCCACCGCCAGGAACAGCTGCCGCCCGGCCGCATCCTCCCGCCGGCACAGCTCCAGCCAGGTGCGGGCGTCCGCGTCGGTGTAGGGATGCGGCACGCGGATCAGCCAGCGCGCCACCTCCCACCGCCCGATCTCACGCACGAGCGTGGACAGGTCCGTCTCGCGCAGCGGGCGGAGGGTCAGGCGGTCGGTCTCGAGGCGGTCGGGCCAGGGCATGGGGCAGAGTGCAACGCCCCATCGCCCTTCGACAAGCGTGGGGTGGGGGGCGGAGCGTGGTCCGCCTCAGCTCCGGTAGCTGCCGTTGATGTCGATGTAGCCGTGGGTCAGGTCGCAGGTCCACACGGTGGCCTTGCCCCGGCCGAGCTGGAGGTCGATGTCGATCTCCACCTCCCGGCCCTTCATGTGGGCGACGACCGGCGCCTCGTCATAGCCCGGGACCTCCATCCCGTTGGCGCAGATCTGCGTGCCGCCGACACTGATCACCAGCCGATCGCGGTCGGCGGCCTCGCCCGCCCGGCCCACGGCGGCGACGATGCGGCCCCAGTTCGCGTCCTCGCCCGCGATGGCGGTCTTGACCAGGGGGGAGTTGGCGACCGTCATGGCGATGCGCTTGGCCGCCCTGTCGCCCTTGGCCCCGCGCACCCGGACGGTGACGAACTTGGTCGCCCCCTCCCCGTCCTTGACGATCTGCTGGGCGAGGTCGAGGCAGACCCTCTCCAGGGCCCGGGCAAAGGCGCGCAGGCCCTTGTCCTTCAGGTCGGTCACGGGCCGGTTCCCGGCCTTGCCCGTGGCGACCAGGATCACCGTGTCGGATGTGGAGGTGTCGCCATCCACCGTGATGGCGTTGAAGGTGCGTTCCGTGATGGCGGACAGCAGGGATTGCAGCACCGGGGCGGCCACCGCGGCGTCGGTGAAGACATAGCCCAGCATCGTCGCCATGTCGGGGGCGATCATGCCGCTGCCCTTGGCGAAGCCGGCGATGGTGACTGTGCGGCCGTCCAGCTCCGCCGTGGCGAAGCTGCCCTTGGGGAAGGTGTCGGTGGTCATGATGGCGCGGGCCGCCGGCTCCCACGCCGCACCCGCCGCCGGGGCCAGCCGCTGGAACGCGCCGGGCAGCGCGTCGGCGATCAGGGTGAGGGGGATCGGTTGGCCGATCACGCCGGTGGAGGCGGGGAACACCTCCGTCTCCTTGCAGCCCGCGAGCTTCGCAGCGGCCGCCACGGTGGCGTCCACGAACGCCTCCCCCTTCGCACCGGTGAAGGCGTTGGAGTTGCCAGCGTTCACCACAAGCACCCGGGCCGACCCGCCGGCCAGATGCCGGCGGCAGCGGTGCACGGGTGCTGAGGCGGTGAGCGACCGGGTCAGCACACCGGCGACCGTCGTCCCCGGCTCCATCACCGCCAGCATCAGATCGTCCCGCCCCTTGTAGCGGATGCCGCAGTTCGCCGTGGCGAAGCGCACCCCGGCCACGGGCGGGAGATGTGGGAAGGCGGCGGGGGCCAGGGGGGACACGGTCTTCGCCATGGGCGGTCTACTCCATCCGGAAAGCCGCGCCATGAAGCCGAGGGGGTGGGATCAGGTCAAGGGGGTGGGCCGTGGCCGTGGACCTCCCGCGAGGGTCAGGACGTCTTCGACCCGTCCTCCGCCGGCGTGGAGCCCGGGCCGTCCGTCATCCAGTAAATGCGGGCGAACAGAAGCACCGGCAGTCCGAGGGCGATACCGAAGAAGATCGGCAGGCCGCTGCTCCCGGGCCCGGTCGCGAAAATGGCGAACGACGCGGCGCAACTGACAGACAGCGGAAGATGGAGTGCGATGTAGGTCGCCGGGCCGAGTCCGCGGTAGACCGGCATGACCTCGCTTGGATACGGAATTTGGATGCCCGCCAATGCCAGCAGCGGCCTGCGTCCCCACAACCAGATCATCATGCCCAGCAGGCCCGCACCCAGGAAGCCGTCCCTGCGCCAGTCGCCGGCGTCCCAGAGAATGAGTCCGACCGGGACGCCGAGAAGCAGACCGAACAGAAGATGGCCCCACTGGTTCGCCTGATCGCCGATAAGAAGCCGCCGGTCCTCAGCGTTCATATGTGCCTCCAGTCGTGTCGCGCGAACCGCGCATGAAGGAATAGGTGACGGGTTCCGGCGGGGCCTTCGGCCTGCCGAGTATCCACTCGACGGGGAGGACCAGCGCGGTAACGCCGGCGGCGACCAGCGCCGGCGGCAGCAAATCGAACCCGATGCAGGTCATGAAGACATATGTCGCGAGGAAATTCGGCAGCGCCGTCAGGAACAGCATCGCCGGCAGGCCCAGCCGGCGAAGCAGTCGGCACGGCTCCAACCCCTCGACGATGCGCAGGCCCAGCAGGTCGAGCACCCGATGCCGCGCGTAGGCCCAGAGCAGCATGCAGGCGAAGAACGCCAACTGGAACGCGAACCGCCTGGAGCTTTCGTCATCGCCCGCGGCATGCCACGCCAGGACGGCGGGCGTGAGCACGAAGAAGAAGGCGAGCCAGCGGTCGGCCAGAGCGCCGAGTACGATCCGTCGCTCCTCCTCGGCCAACCGCGCACCCGTGTCCGGAATGTCGAGCATCGGCACCCCGCAAGTTTCTCACGCAAAGCGAGCATAAACGAAACGGCGCGGCCTTGTGAAGAGCCGCGCCGCCGTTCTGCGTCGTCGAAGGCGAGGAGCCTTACTTCTTCTCCGCCGGCTTCTGCGCGCCGGCGCCCGGGGCGGCGGGGGCCTCGGCGGGCATGGGGGTGCCGTCGATGTTGAAGGTCTCGATCTTGGCGGTCTTGCGCAGGGCGTCCACCGCCTCCCCGGCGATGTCCTGGGCGACCATGCCGCGCAGCTCGGGGGCGGCCTGCTCGAAGGTGGGCGGGGTCTGCTTGCGCTTGTCCTCCACCTTGATGATGTGCCAGCCGAACTGGGTCTCCACCGGCTGCTTGCTGACCTCGCCCGGCTTCATGGCGAAGGCGGCCTTGGCGAAGGGCTCCACCATCTGGTCGGCGGTGAAGTAGCCGAGGTCGCCCTGGCTCTGCGCCGCCACGGTGTCGATGGTCTGGGCCGCCGCCAGCTCCTCGAACTTGGCACCGCCCTGCAGCTTCTTCAGCAGCTCCTGCGCCTCCTCCTTGGTGGCGACCAGGATGTGGCGGGCGCGGACCTCGTCCTGCGGCGGGTTCTCCTTCAGCCACTCCTCATACTTCTTCTTCACCAGCGCGTCGGTCATCTTCGCGTCGATGGACTTCTTCAGCCAGGCCTCCTGGACGAAGCGCTCCTCGGCGGCCTTCAGGCGGGCCTTCACCTCCGGTGTCGCCTCCAGCTTGTCCTTGTAGCCGGCGGCGGTGACGAGGCGCGCGTTCACCACCTGCTCCAGCAGGGCCGGATAGACCACCTGCATGGGCAGCTGCTGGATGCGCGGGTCAAGCGCCTGCATGGCGGCCAGCACCTCCTCGCGCCGGATCTCCTCGCCGTTCACGCGGGCCACCACCGGGTTCGCGTCAGCCTGGGCGGCGGGGGCCTGGGCGGCGGGGGCGCCGGCCGACGGCTGCGCGGGCGCCTGCGCCAGGGCGGGCAGGGCGGAGGCGGATGCGAGCAGGGCGGCGAGGCCGGCGGCGCGCAGGGTCTTCACGAACATTGGCGATCTTGTCCTTCGGGCGAGGGTCAGGGGCCGGGCGGCCCGGTCAAGGGGAACGCTCCGACCCGTACCGGGGACCCTCCGCGATCGTCGCGGGGGAGTGGGGTCGGCATCCGGCACCCGCCTTAAAGCATGACCCACGGAGTCGGGCAAGCGCGGACGGGCGCCATCCCCCCATCAAGCCAATTGGAAAATGGCGGGATCATGGTATGGTCCCGCGCCCGGCGACGCGGCACCCCGGCGGGTGCGGCGCGTTGAACCGTGCCGAGTCCGGTCCCATGTGAGAGCGCTATGGGCGGACTTGCCTGGCCGCGCCGCGCAGGGCCAGCGACGCGTCATCCATCGTCTCCAGTGGTCCTTTTCGAGGTTTCTCCCATGTTCGGTGCCATCGCCCGCAAGCTCTTCGGCAACGCCAACGACCGCGTTGTGAAGAACCTGCGGAAGCAGGTCGCGGTCATCAACGCCATGGAGCCGAAGCTCCAGGGCCTGTCCGACGCGGAGCTCCAGATGCGCACGGACTGGCTGCGCGACCGGGTGGCGAACGGGGAGACGCTGGACGACATCCTGCCCGACGCCTTCGCCACGGTGCGCGAGGCGTCCAAGCGCGTGCTGGGGCTGCGCCCGTTCGACGTGCAGCTGATCGGCGGCATGGTGCTGCACTCCGGCAAGATCTCGGAGATGCGCACGGGCGAGGGCAAGACCCTGGTCGCCACCCTGCCGGTCTATCTGAACGCGCTGGAGGGCAAGGGCGTCCATGTCGTCACGGTGAACGACTATCTGGCCAAGCGCGACAGCGCCTGGATGGGCAAGATCTACAATTTCCTGGGCTTGTCGGTGGGCGTGATCGTCCATGGCCTGGACGACGAGGAGCGGCGGGCGGCCTACGCCTGCGACATCACCTACGGCACCAACAACGAGTACGGCTTCGACTATCTGCGCGACAACATGAAGTACCGGCTGCAGGACATGGTCCAGCGGCCGTTCAACTTCGCCATCGTCGACGAGGTGGACTCGATCCTGATCGACGAGGCGCGCACGCCGCTGATCATCTCCGGCCCGTCGACCGACAGCTCCGAGCTCTACATCGCGGTCGACGCCATCGTCCGCGCGACGGTGGAGGAGGGCGACTTCGAGAAGGACGAGAAGGCGCGCGCCGTCAGCCTGACCGAGGCCGGCACGGAGAAGGTCGCCCAGGCCCTGGCCGAGGCCGGCCTGCTGAAGACGGGCGACCTCTACGACATCCAGAACATCAGCCTCGTCCACCACGCGAACCAGGCGCTGCGCGCCCACAAGCTGTTCACCCGCGACGTCGACTACATCGTCAAGGACGACAAGGTCGTCATCATCGACGAGTTCACCGGCCGCATGATGGAGGGCCGGCGCTATTCCGACGGCCTGCACCAGGCGCTGGAGGCGAAGGAGCGGGTGTCGATCCAGCGCGAGAACCAGACGCTGGCCAGCATCACCTTCCAGAACTATTTCCGCCTCTACCCGAAGTTGGCCGGCATGACCGGCACGGCCATGACCGAGGCGTCGGAATTCGCCGAGATCTACGGGCTGGAGGTCGTGGACATCCCGACCAACGTGGCCGTCGCCCGCAAGGACGAGGACGACGAGGTCTACCGCACGGCGGCGGAGAAGAACGAGGCGATCATCAAGCTGATCGAGCAGTGCCGGGAGCGCCAGCAGCCGGTGCTGGTCGGCACCGTCAGCATCGAGAAGTCGGAGCATCTGGCCGATCTTCTGAAGAAGAAGAAGATCCCGCACAACGTGCTGAACGCCCGTTACCACGAGCAGGAGGCCTCCATCATCGCGCAGGCCGGCCGGCCGGGTGCGGTGACGATCGCCACCAACATGGCCGGCCGCGGCACCGACATCCAGCTGGGCGGCAATGTGGAGATGCGGATCGCCACCGAGCTGGCCGACATGCCCGAGGGCCCGGCCCGCGAGGCCGCGATCCAGAAGATCAGGGACGAGGTGGCGGCGGCGCGGGAGATCGTGCTGAAGGGCGGCGGCCTCTACGTCATCGGCACCGAGCGGCACGAGAGCCGCCGCATCGACAACCAGCTGCGCGGTCGCTCCGGCCGCCAGGGCGACCCCGGCGCCTCCAAGTTCTTCCTGTCGCTGGAGGACGACCTGATGCGCATCTTCGGCAGCCAGCGGCTGGACGGGATGCTGCAGAAGCTGGGCATGCAGGAGGGCGAGGCGATCGTCCATCCCTGGATCAACAAGGCGCTGGAGAAGGCCCAGCAGCGGGTCGAGGCGCACAACTTCGAAATCCGCAAGAACCTGCTCAAGTACGACAACGTGATGAACGACCAGCGCAAGGTCGTGTACGAGCAGCGCCGCGAGCTGATGAACGCGGAGGAGATCAAGGAGACCGTGGCCGCGATGCGCGCCGAGGTCATCAACGACATGGTCGCCAAGGCCATCCCGCCCAACGCCTATCCGGAGCAGTGGAACACCGACCTGCTGCACGAGGAATGCCTGCGCATCCTGGGTGCGGACCTGCCGGTGAAGGAGTGGGCGAAGGAGGAGGGGATCGCCGACGCCGAGATCCTGGAGCGCCTGACCGCCTTCGCCGAAGAGCGCATGGCGGAGAAGGAGGAGTCCTACGGGCCCGAGATCATGCGCAGCATCGAGAAGAGCTTGCTGCTGCAGATCCTGGATCAGCAGTGGAAGGACCATTTGCTGTCGCTGGACCATCTGCGCCACGGCATCGGCCTGCGCGCCTACGCCCAGCGCGACCCGCTGAACGAGTACAAGAAGGAGGCCTTCGAGCTGTTCGAGGGCCTGCTGGCGCAGCTGCGCGAACAGGTGACGGCGATGCTGATGCGCATCCACGTCTCCGTCGGGGAGCCGCCGCCGGAGGGCGAGCCGGTACCGCCGCTGCCGCGCGGCACGCCGCTGGCGAGCCTCGACCCGCGCATGGCCGACCCGGCTTCGCTCAACACGCCGGGCTTCGTCCCCGGTGCCGGTCAGCCGCCGCAGGGCGCGCCCCTGCCGGCGGGCATGGTCCGGCGCACGGGCCTGACCCCGGCGGGCAGCTACGGCGCCGGCGCCATGCCGGTGGCGGAGGCCGATGTCGCCGACCGCCCGGTGTCCGACGATCCGGCCACCTGGCGCGACACCCCGCGCAACGCGCCGTGCCCCTGCGGCAGCGGCAAGAAGTACAAGCAGTGCCACGGCAAACCGGCCTGAGCCGGGGTCCGGGTCAGTCCGCCACCACCCGGTAAAGGGCCGGGTGGCTGGGCCAGCGCCAGGGCCGCTCCCGCGCCATGGCCTTGAATTCCGGCGTGGAAACCGCGTCGGCGTAGGCCTCCGCCGACGCCCATTCCGCCACGTTGACGAAGGCGAAGTCGGCGGCGAAGTCGGCGCCGTCCCGGATGGCCCTGTGCAGCCGCGTCGACACGAAACCCGGCTGCCGCCGCATGTAGGCGGCCACCCGCTCCCAATCCGCCAGGAACGCCGCCTCCCTGCCCGCCTCCACGGCGATCGGGTTGATCAGGGTGACGGGGCCGGTGGTCATGTCGGCTCTTCGAAGTCCTTGAGGGCGTCGGCAACGGCTCTAGAAAGCCGCTCCAGCCTCACTGTCGCGATCTCCCAGATGATCTCCGGATCGATATGCTGGTACTCGTGGCGCAGATGGTTGCCAATGCTTGCGATGCCATGCCAAGGCATGGTGCGGGTATCGGCCCTTGATGCCTTCCGGGATACGGCGGCTGGCTTCGGAGATGATCTCAAGCCCACGTTCCACCGCGCGCTGATCTCTCCAGCTTGATAGGTACTCGGCGAAGGTCATGCCGATCACAATGCCCTCGATTCCGGCAATCGCGTCCTTGATGTCGGTGAGGCATGCCTTGACAGACCTCGGCATCAGAAAACCCTTTCGGCTTCCCGCAGGATTTCCGGCGCCATGACGGGATGAAGGCCGCGTCGCGTCGTAAGGTCCGTCTTCCGTCCGAGCCGACTCTCAAGTTCTTCTTTGATTTCAAGAAGTTCGAACAATGAGAAACCTGATCCAGAGCGATAATCCAGGAACAGGTCCACGTCGCTGTCGGGGCCCGCTTCGCCGCGGACGGTGGACCCGAACAGATACAGCGCCTCCACCCCGCGCCGCCGCAGCGGTTCGGCCTGATCGCGCAGGATGCGGAGCACGGTTTCCTTGTCCATGCGCGTCAGGATACGGGAACCGGCACGGTCCTTCAACGCGACCGGCTTCCCTCGGCCCGTCCGGGGCCGCATGATCGGGAGCGGGAGGGCCAGCCATGTACGCGACGACCCTGGGCGGCACGCGCCACACGTTCCCGGACCTGAAGGCCGTGATGGCGGCGGCCACACCGTTCCGGTCGGGCGACGCGCTGGCCGGCATCGCGGCGGAGTCCGACGAGCAAAGGGTGGCCGCCCGGTACATCCTGGCCGACCTGCCGCTGACGACCTTCCTGAACGAGGCGCTGATCCCGTACGAGCGGGACGAGGTGACGCGCCTGATCCTGGACGGGCACGACGCGGCGGCCTTCGCCCCCGTCGCGTCCATGACCGTCGGCCAGTTCCGCGAGTGGCTGTTGTCGGACGCGGCTGATCAGCCGGCGCTGGCGGCCCTCGCCCCCGGCCTGACGCCGGAGATGGCGGCGGCCGTGTCCAAGATCATGCGCAACCAGGACCTGATCGCCGTGGCGCGGAAGATCCGGGTGGTGACCCGGTTCCGCAGCACCATCGGCCTGCCCGACCGCCTGTCGGTGCGCATCCAGCCGAACCACCCGACCGACGATCCCACGGGCGTGGCCGCCGCCATCCTGGACGGGCTGCTGATGGGCTGCGGCGACGCGGTGATCGGCATCAACCCGGCCACGGACAGCATCCCCGGCTGCGTCGAGCTGCTGCGGCTCGTGGACGATCTGCGCGGCCGCTACGCCATCCCGACGCAGAGCTGCGTGCTGACCCATGTGACCAACACCGTCGCCTGCATCGAACGCGGGGCACCCGTGGATCTGGTGTTCCAGTCCGTGGCGGGGACGGAGGCGGCCAACCGGGGCTTCGGCATCGACCTCGCCCTCCTGCGGGAGGCGCGGGAGGCGGCCCTGGCCCTGAAGCGCGGCACGGTGGGCGACGACGTCATGTATTTCGAGACGGGCCAGGGCTCAGCACTCTCCGCCGACGCGCACCACGGGGTGGACCAGCAGACGGTGGAGGCGCGGGCCTATACCGTGGCGCGGGCGTTCAACCCGCTGCTGGTCAACACGGTCGTGGGATTCATCGGTCCGGAGTACCTGTACGACGGCAAGCAGATCGCCCGGGCGGGGCTGGAGGACCATTTCTGCGGCAAGCTGCTGGGCCTGCCCATGGGTGTGGACGTCTGCCACACCAACCATGCGGAGGCCGACCAGGACGACATGGACAACCTGCTGACCCTGCTGGGCGTGGCCGGTGTCAACTTCATCATGGGTGTGCCGGGGGCGGACGACGTGATGCTGAGCTACCAGTCCACCAGCTACCATGACGCGCTGTATCTCCGGTCCGCGCTCGATCTGAAGCCGGCGCCGGAGTTCGCGGACTGGCTGGAGCGGATGGGAATGCTGACGCCGGAGGGGCGGGTGCGCGAACTGGCGCCGGAGGATGGGACGATGCGCCGGCTGCTGGGGGCGGCATGACGGGGGACACGCCGACACGGCCCGATCGCCGTCCCGATCCCTGGGCGCGGCTGCGGGCCGCCACGCCCGCGCGCATCGGGCTGGGCCGGGCGGGGGACGGGCTTCCGACGCGGGCCATGCTGGACTTCCAGCTCGCCCATGCCAGGGCGCGGGACGCGGTGCACGCGCCGTTCGAACCGGAGCGGGTGGCGGCCGACCTCGCCGGGCTTGAGACGGTCCGGGTGCGCAGCATGGCCGGGGACCGGACGACATTTCTGCAGCGGCCGGACCTGGGGCGGCGGCTGGACCCGGACGATGCGGCCGCCCTTCCGCCGGGGCCGTTCGACGCCGTGTTCGTGGTCGTCGACGGCCTGTCCGCCACGGCGGTGCACGGGCACGCGGCCCCGTTCCTGCGGGCGGTGCTGGACCGGCTGCCCGGCTGGCGGATCGGGCCGGTGGTGCTGGCGTCGCAGGCGCGGGTGGCGCTGGGCGACTCGGTGGGGGAGCGGATGGGGGCGAGCCTCGTCGCCTTGCTGATCGGGGAGCGTCCGGGCCTGTCCGCGTCGGACAGCCTCGGGGTGTACGTGACGTACGGACCCAGGGTCGGGCGCCTGGACAGCGAGCGCAACTGCATCAGCAACATCCGCCCGCCAGACGGCCTGTCCTACGCGGCCGCCGCCGACAAGCTCGCCTGGCTGATGACAGAGGCGCGGGCGCGCAAGCTGACGGGAGTCGGGCTGAAGGACGACGGGCCGCTGCTGGGCGGGGCTTAGGCCCTCTACCCGGCCTCGCCCTTCGACAAGCTCAGGGTGAGGCCGGAATTCGCAGGCTTGTGCCCTAGTCCCCAAGGGGCTTGAAGAGAAGC
>JAJUIU010000117.1 GCA_029267445.1 Rhodospirillaceae bacterium | reverse complement strand
TGGTGGCCGCACTGGGGGCCGTGCGCATGCAGGGGACGGAGGGCCGCACCGTCGAGGGCGTCCAGCTCCGGGTGGTCCAGCCGCACGTGCCGCAGACCCTGAAATGGCGGCCGGAGGAGCGGGCGCGGAACCTGCAACGCCACATCGACCTGTCCCTCTCCCCCGGCTGGGAGAAGGCGACCCATGTCGTCTGGCCCGAGACGGCGGTGCCATACCTGCTGGAACGCGCCCCCTGGGTGACGGAACTGTTGGCCGCCGTGGCACCGCAGGACGGGCACCTGCTGACCGGCGTGCCCCGGCTGGACAGCCGCGACGGCCAGGTCGTCGTCACCAACAGCCTGATCGCCGTGGACCGGACGGGCCGGGTCGCCGCCAGCTACGACAAGTTCCATCTGGTGCCCTTCGGCGAATACCTGCCGTTCCGCCGGTTCCTGCCCCAGGGTGTCACCGCCATCGCCGCCGTCGGGCTGGACACCATGCCCGGCCCCGGCCCCCGGTCGATCGCCCTGCCCGGCCTACCGGCCTTCGCGCCGCAGATCTGCTACGAGGCGATCTTCCCCGGCAACGTGGCGCCCGACCCGGCGGCCGGGGCGGACCGGCCAGGCTGGCTGCTCAACGTCACCAACGACGCGTGGTACGGCAACACGGCCGGGCCGCACCAGCATTTCGCCATCTCCCGCGTCCGCGCGGTGGAGGAGGGGCTGCCCATGGTCCGCGCCGCCAACACGGGCATCTCCGGGGTGGTGGACGCCTACGGACGCGTGACCGCCCGCCTGCCGCTGGGCGACGCGGGCGTGATCGACGCGCCCCTGCCCCTGGCGCCCGAAACGACGACGCCCTATGCGCGGTTCGGGGATATCCTTTTGGTCATAGCACTCCTCAGCGTAACGGGAATGATTGGCTTTTTCTCCCGGCGGGTGTAAAAGCCTCATAACACCGTATGGCCGCTGACCTTTGTCGTGCCCACGGGCAAGAGCTTGACCAAATACGACCGTATGCCATAGCTTGCGTTCGGCACAGGACCGGAGGTTGAACAGATGCAAGTAGCGACACGGGGCCGCCGGGGTGGCGGCCGGCCCAAGCTCGGCAAGCCGAGCCCCATCGATGTGCATGTCGGTTCGCGTGTGCGTCTGCGCCGCACCCTGCTCGGCATGAGCCAGGAGAAGCTGGGGGAGGCGATCGGCCTGACCTTCCAGCAGGTGCAGAAGTACGAGCGCGGCGCCAACCGCATCGGCGCCTCGCGGCTCTACGACCTGTCGCGGGTGCTGGACGTGCCGGTGTCCTTCTTCTTCGACGACATGCCGGAGGATGGCCCGAACAGCCGTGAGACGCCGGAGCCGCAGCCGGGCGATCCCGATCCGATGGCCAAGCGCGAGACGCTGGAGCTGGTGCGCGCCTATTACCGGATCGACGATCCGGCCGTGCGCAAGCGCATCTTCGAGCTGACCAAGGCCGTCGCGAACGCCGACAAGGCCGCCTGATCCGGTCGGTGCGCCGCCGGTCGGCATCACCGGCGGCGGTCATCCGACCGGGACCGGCCGGCGCGGGCGTGGGCGTCCGCGCTTGACACTTGACCCGGACAGACGGGCTTGCGAGAAAACGCCGCCCCGGCGCCCAGCCCGGCGGCGTTCTTCATTTGCGCGTCCATCCCAGCGGCGGCGTCGAACAGAGGCGGTTCCCTTGGCCAAGTCCAACTACATCTTCACCAGCGAATCGGTTTCCGAAGGCCATCCCGACAAGGTCTGCGACCGTATCTCCGATGCCGTCGTCGACCTGTTCCTGACCCACGATCCCTACGCCCGCGTGGCGTGCGAGACACTGGCGACCACCAACCGCGTGGTCATCGCCGGCGAGGTGCGCGGGCCGAAGTCGGTCCTGGACCAGGTGGAGGCGGTCGCCCGCGCCGCGGTGAAGGACATCGGCTACGAGCAGGACGGCTTCCACTGGAAGAACCTGGACTTCGCCTGCCACCTGCATCAGCAGTCCGCCGACATCGCCGTCGGCGTCGACGCGGCCGGGAACAAGGACGAGGGTGCGGGCGACCAGGGCATCATGTTCGGTTACGCCTGCACCGAGACGCCGGCCTTGATGCCGGCCCCGCTGTTCTACAGCCACAACATCCTGAAGAGCCTCGCCGAGGCCCGCCACTCCGGCGCGCTCGGCTGGCTCGGTCCCGACGCCAAGAGCCAGGTCAGCCTGCAGTACGAGGGCGGCAAGCCCGTGCGCGCCACCTCCGTCGTCGTCTCCACCCAGCATGGGGAGGCCGTGTCGCAGGAGGAGATCCGCGAGAGCGTGCGCCGCCATGTGCTGGACGTGCTGCCCGACGGCTGGATGTGCCCGGAGGACCAGTTCTACGTGAACCCGACGGGCCGGTTCGTGATCGGCGGGCCGGACGGCGACGCCGGGCTGACCGGCCGCAAGATCATCGTCGACACCTACGGCGGTGCCGCCCCGCATGGCGGCGGGGCCTTCTCCGGCAAGGACCCGACGAAGGTCGACCGCTCCGCCGCCTACGCCGCCCGCTATCTCGCCAAGAACGTGGTGGCCGCCGGGCTGGCGACGAAGTGCACGATCCAGCTCAGCTACGCCATCGGCGTGTCCCACCCGCTGTCGGTCTACATCGACACCCACGGCACGGGCCATGTGGACGAGGACAAGCTGTCCGACGTGCTGCGCCAGCTCATGAACCTCAGCCCGCGCGGCATCCGTGAGCACCTGAAGCTGAACCGCCCGATCTACGCCCGCACCGCCGCCTACGGCCATTTCGGCCGGGAGCCGGACGCCGACGGCGGCTTCTCCTGGGAGAGGACGGATCTGGTGGACGCGCTGCGCCGCGCCTTCTGATCCGCCCCGATCGACCGGAACCGAACGGCCCGCCCCACCGGCCAGCACCGGGGGCGGGCCGTTTCGTTTCGGGGCGTCAGTGTCCGGCGGCGTCGAGACGGGCGGAGAGGGTGACACCCAGAGCGCGCGCGACGCCCAGCAACGTCGTCAGCCTCGGATCGCCATCCTCGCTCAAGGACCTGTAAAGCGCCTCACGGGTGATGCCGGCGGCCTTCGCCACCTCCGTCATGCCGCGAGCGCGCGCTATCGTTCCCAATGCATCGGCTATGTAAGCTGCGTTGCCGCTGGCGAACGCATCGTCCAGCAGTTCCTGCTGTGCATCGGGCGCCGTCAGATACTTCGCCGGGTCGAATGGCTTGGTCTTTTCCATGTCAGTCCTCGATTTCGGCCGCCAGAACCTTCGCTCTCGCGATATCCCGATCCTGGCTGCCCTTGTCGCCGCCGCACAGCAGGATCACCAAGACGGAGCCCCGGCGGACGAAGTAGACGCGGTAGCCGGGCCCATGGTCGATCCGAAGCTCCGAAACACCACCCCCGACCGATCGCACATCTCCAAGCAGGCCGTTGCGCAGGCGGATGATGCGTTGCGCGATCCGGGTGGCGGCAGTCGCATCGGCCAAGCCGCCCAGCCACTTCTCGAAAACCGCAGTCTGGCGCACCTCGATCATGCTGGCACTATCCGCGAACCACGCACCAACTGTAATCTATAAGTCACAGCGCCGTCCAGAGGTCCGTGCGCTCAAGCCATGACGACGCCGCTTGCCCCGCCCGCGTCGGCCCGCTACCGTCCGCCGCCTTCCAACCGGCCACCCTTCCATGTCCGACGACACCGCCCCGCAGCAGCGCATGATCCTGTACGGCCGCCGCCGGGGCCGCCCCCTGCGCAAGCAGCGCAGCGGGCTGCTGGAGACGCTGCTGCCCCGGCTGGAGGTGGCGCTGCCGGAGACCGGGCGCCTGGACCCCGCGTCCCTGTTCGACCGGCCGGTGCGGGACGTCTGGTTCGAGGTGGGCTTCGGCGGGGGCGAGCATCTGGCCGCCCAGGCGGCGGCCAATCCCGACATCGGCTTCATCGGCTGCGAGCCCTTCATCAACGGGGTGGCGAGCCTGTTGCAGCATGTGGAGGTGCTCGGCCTGACCAACGTGCGGGTGGTGCCTGACGACGCGCGCCCCATCCTGGACGCCCTGCCCGACGCCTGCATCGGCCGCGCCTTCGTGCTGTTCCCCGATCCCTGGCCGAAGGCGCGGCACGCCTTCCGCCGCTTCATCGGGCCGGACAACCTGCCCCGCCTCGCCCGCGTGCTGAAGGACGGGGCGGAGCTGCGGCTGGCCACGGACGACCGCCAGCTCTCACGCTGGATGCTGGAGCACACCTGGCGGCACCCGGATTTCGCCTGGACGGCCCAGGGGGCGGATGACTGGCGGGTCCGCCCCGCCGACTGGCCGGAGACCCGGTACGAGCGCAAGGCGATCGAGGCCGGGCGCAGGCCGGTGTTCCTGCGCTTCCGCCGCCGCCCGCGCGGCTGAATTCGAAGCCTCCGCCGCCCCGCTCATTGTGGGTAGCGCCGTTGACGCCGCCCCCGCACCGGCTACGTCCGGGAGCATGGACGCGAACGCAGTTTCATCCGGCCTGTCGATGGCCGGCCCCGTGGACGACCCGCTGAGCGGGCAGCCCTCCGCCGCCGAGGGTGTGCGCCCGCCCCGCCTGGATTTCGACCGCATGCCGGCGCGGGTGCTACGCGAACTGCGGGCGAGCCATATGGGGGAGACGGTCGCAGTCCGCATTTATGACGGGGTGGTCGCCTCCGGCAGGGACGGGCGCATGACCGCCTTCGCGCGCAGCCACCGCGCCGTCGAACGCAACCATCTGCGCCTCTTTGAAGCGATGCTCCCGCCCGACAGGCGCAGCCGTCTGATGGGGCTCTGGCGGGCCGGCGGCTGGCTGATGGGCTGGCTGCCCGCGCGCATCCACGCCAGCGTCTTCTTCGCCGTGATCGGCGCGGTGGAGGCCTGGGTCGACACCCATTACGCCCGCCAGATCGCCCTGATCCGCCGCGACCATCCCGATCCGGATCTGCTGCGCCTGCTGGAGGCCATCCGGGCCGACGAGGCGACGCACAGCGACCATGCCCACCGGCTTGAGGGGGACCCGCCCGCCTGGACGCGGCCCGTGGCGCGCCTGCTCTGCGCCATCGCCGTCGGCGCCTCGCGCCTAGGCGTGGCGGTGGGCAAGTGGGTCTAGAGCCTCTTCAGTCAGACTGAAGGGGCGAAGGAGCGCGACCGCGCGACCGCGCCGGTCAGGCGCGCAAGCCAAGCCGCCGGAGGCGGCGCCGGCGCCTGAGGCGAAAGCAAACCCTCTCTAGCCCGCCTTCCGGCGGACGAAGCGCAGTCCGGTGCAGACATCGGACACCGCGCAGACCTTGGTGTCCACGAGCCCGGCGCCCTTGGCGGCGGAGAACACGTCGGCCTGGGTGATGTCCCGTCCGCCCTTGGGATAGACGATCCACAGCGCCGCCTTGGGCCCCAGCGCGTCGGCCGCCGCCGAGACGGCCGCGAGGTCGGCCGCGACCGCCGCCGCCAGCAGGGTGACGCCGCCGGTGGCACCCGCCGGCACGGGAACGATCCCGGACCGGACCAGCGCCGCCGTGAGATCGGGATCGAGCGGCGTGCCCGCGACCGTCACCGGCACGCCCGGCCCGATGCCCAGCTTGTCCAGCACGGTCTTCGGATTGCGGATGCGGTTCGCCCAGTCCTCGGCCTTTGGCCCGAGTTCCAGCTCGGCCACGCCGTCCTGTGCCGCGAGGCGCAGGCGCCCGGCGGCGGCCGCGATGCCCGTCAGGTCGGCGAACGGCAGCTTCAGACGGAAATCGCCCCGAAACAGCAGATGGTCGCCTTCCAACAGCGCCTTGCCCGCCGAGCTGCGACCCTGCCAATGGCAGACGGTCGTCAGTTCCTGTCCCATGAAAAACCCTTAGTATCGTATGGCTTTGGGGCGAGAGTGCCCCCGGATTCTCCAGCGCGCAAGGCGATCATGCAGGGAATTCGGGCGGATTCCGCTTGGCGGACAGGCAGGGCGGCACTATTATCCCCACCAAGTTATCCCATAACGAACCGGCCGCACGCACTGGGGCGGCTGGCCGGATCGCTTTGCGGGTGGGCCATTGGCCCACCTTTTTGTTTCTCTGGCGGTCCCTCCGTGGGCAGGGCCGGGGTACGGCGTGTCAGGTTTCGGTGAGGTTGATGGACGCAATCGCGCGGATCGAGCAGATCGTTGGCCCCTCCATCGAGGGCATGGGCTACGAACTCGTGCGCGTGCAGCTCTCCGGCGGCCAGCGCCCCACGCTCCAGATCATGGCGGAGCGGCAGGACGGGCGGGCCATGACCGTCGAGGACTGCGCCGACATCAGCCGGGCCGTCTCGGCCCTGCTGGACGTGGAGGATCCGCTCCCCGGCGCCTACACGCTGGAGGTCAGCTCCCCCGGCATCGACCGGCCGCTGACCCGGCTGAAGGATTTCGAGCGCTTCAAGGGTTTCGAGGCGCGGATCGAGACGAAACTGCCGCTGGACGGGCGCAAGCGCTTCCGCGGGCTGCTGGAGGGGGTCGCGGGCGAGGATGTCCGCCTGTCCCTGATCGAGAAGCCGGCCGCCGCCGCCAAGCCCGGCGCCAAGCCGAAGGCGCCCACGGTCACGGCCGCGGTCGCCATCCCGTTCCATCTGGTGCTGAAGGCCAAGCTGGAGCTCACCGACGAGCTGCTGAAGGCCGCCGCGGCGGAACAGGCGGCCGCGGGGTCGCCGGGAGCGGGTGTCGAGGGCGGGGAGATGGAGGTGGACGAGACCGCGCGTCCCGCCCGCCGCCCGTCGAAGAGGAAGGGTCCCGGACGGTTCGCCAAGGGCCGCCGGGGTGACGAGGACACGGACAGCGCCGACGGCGCGCCTTCGGGCGGCCGCGACGCCGGGGATTGAGTAGGAAAGGCAGGATTCGCGTCCCATGGAACTGCTTCAGGTTGCCGACGCCGTCGCGCGCGAGAAGAACATCGACAAGGACAGCGTCCTCGACGCCATGGAGGAGGCCATCAAGAAGGCCGGCCGCTCCAAGTACGGGCACGAGCACGACATCCGGGCGAAGATCGACCGCAAGTCCGGCGAGATCCAGCTGACCCGCTACATGGAGGTGGTGGAGACGGTGGAGAACGAGGCGACCCAGGTCGACCTCGCCAAGGCGCGGCGCAAGAACCCGAACGCCAAGGTCGGCGACTTCCTGGTCGACGTGCTGCCGCCGATCGACTTCGGCCGCATCGCCGCCCAGACCGCCAAGCAGGTCATCGTGCAGAAGGTCCGCGAGGCCGAGCGCGAGCGCCAGTTCAACGAGTACAAGGACCGGGTGGGCGAGATCGTCAACGGCCTCGTCAAGCGCGTCGAGTACGGCAACGTCACCGTCGACCTCGGCCGGGCCGAGGGCATCATGCGCCGCGACGACACCCTCCCGCGTGAGCATTTCAAGACCGGCGACCGCGTGCGCGCCTATATCTACGACGTCCGGCGCGAGCCGCGCGGCCCGCAGATCTTCCTGTCGCGCACCCATGGCGACTTCATGCGCGGCCTGTTCAAGCAGGAGGTGCCGGAGATCTACGACGGCATCATCGAAATCCGCGCCGTCGCCCGCGATCCCGGCAGCCGCGCCAAGATCGCCGTCATCTCCAAGGACAGCGCGATCGATCCCGTCGGCGCCTGCGTGGGCATGCGCGGCAGCCGCGTCCAGGCCGTGGTCGGCGAGCTGCAGGGCGAGAAGATCGACATCATCCCGTGGAAGCCCGATCCCGCCACCTTCGTGGTCAACGCGCTCGCCCCGGCCGAGGTCACCAAGGTCGTGCTGGACGAGGAGACGGGCAAGATCGACGTGGTCGTGCCGGACGACCAGCTGTCGCTGGCCATCGGCCGGCGCGGGCAGAACGTCCGCCTCGCCTCCCAGCTCACGGGCTGGGACATCGACATCATGACCGAGGCCGAGGAGCGTGAGCGCCGGCAGGAGGAGATCAACAGCCGGTCGCAGCTCTTCATGGAAGCCCTGGACGTGGACGACATGATCGCCCAACTGCTGGTCCAGGAAGGCTTCACCTCGGTGGAGGAGATCGCCTTCGTCGACCTCTCCGAACTGATGTCCATCGAGGCCTTCGACGAGGATGTGGCGGGCGAGTTGCAGGCCCGCGCCCAGGCCTTCCTGGAGGAGCGGAACGCCCAGGCCGAGACCCGCCGCAAGGAACTCGGCGTCGGCGACGATCTCGCCGCCGTGGAGGCGCTGACCCCGGTCATGCTGGTGAAGCTGGGCGAGGCCGGCGTGAAGACCCTGGACGATCTGGCCGATCTCGCCGGCGACGAGCTGGTGGAGATCGTCGGCAAGGACGCCATGGACCAGGACCAGGCGAACGAGATCATCATGGCGGCGCGGGCCCACTGGTTCGCGGACGCCGACGGTGAGGGCGCCGGGTCGGGCGCCCAGGCCTGATCCCGGAGCCGGGAGGAGGGTCGCGTAGATGGTGCCCGCCGAACAGGTCGAGGCCGGCGACGAGCCGGAGGCGGTCGGCGGCAGGCACAGCCCGCTGCGCCGGTGCATCGCCACCGGGGTCGTGGGTGCCAAGGATGGGATGGTTCGGTTCGTCGTCGGCCCGGACGGCACGGTGGTGCCGGACGTGGCGGAAACCCTGCCCGGGCGCGGGCTGTGGTTGACGGCGGACCCCGCACTGGTCGAAAAGGCCGTCGCCAAGGGGCTGTTCTCCAAGGCGGCGCGCCGGACGGTCAAGGCGCCACCGGAGCTTCCGTCGCTTACGGCGGGGCTGCTGCGGCGCCGGTGTCTGGACCTGATCGGGCTGGCCCGTCGCGGTGGCGGCGCCCTGGCCGGCTTCGAGAAGGTGCAGGCGGCGCTCAGGTCCGGACAGGTCGGCAAGGCCGGCCGGCCCGGCATCTGGCTGGAGGCGCGCGATGGTGCGGCCGACGGCCGGGGCAAGCTCGGGGGCTTCGCGGCCCGGATGGGCGTGCCGATGGTCGCGGTGTTCGACCGGCGCGAGCTGGGCGAGGCGCTGGGACGGGACGAGGCGGTGCACGCCGTGCTGGCGGCCGGACCGCTTGCGGACCGGCTCCGGCGCGAGGTGGTGAGACTGGCGGCCCTGGAAGGTTCGGGGCCGGGTTTGGATGACTTAACGACTGGACTGTCGGAAACCGAATGACTGACACCAACGACCAGAACCGCGACAAGAAAGTTCTGACCCTCGGCGGAGCTGGGTCCGGCCGTCCGAAGCTGGAACTCGGCAAGAAGCCGATGGCCGGGGCGGCCCCCCTGGGAGCCGGCGCCGACCGCGTGCGCCAGAGCTTCTCCCATGGGCGGACCAAGGAGGTCGCGGTCGAGGTCAAGCGCAAGCGCACCTTCGAGAAGGGGGCGGTGCCCGGCATCGCCGACGGGGGTGCCGCCGCCCGCCGCGCGGCCGAGGGTCCCTCCTCCGGCCAGGGCGGCCGGCCGCAGCCGCGCGGGACCGGCCCGCGCCAGCTTTCCGAAGGGGAGCGCGACGCCCGGCTGAAGGCTCTTCGCGAGGCGATGGTTGCCGAGGAGGAGCGCCAGAAGCTCTCCGCCGCCGAGCAGGCCGAGCTGGAGCGTCAGGCGGAGGCGGCGCTCGCCGCCGAGGAGGCTGAGGCCGCCGAGGCCGCAGCCGCCGCCGAACCGGAGACGATGGTGGACGAAGGTCCCCTCGACGAGGAGACGCTGCGCCGCCGCGAGATGGAGGAGCTGCGCCGCATCCAGGAGGCGGAGAAGGCCGCCGCCGCGGAGGCCGAGCGCAAGCGTCTGGAGGAGGAGACCCGCCGCAAGGAGGAGGAGGCCCGTCGCGCCGACAGCGCCGCCCCCCGCCGGCCCGCCGCCGACGGCCGTCC
>JAJUIU010000043.1 GCA_029267445.1 Rhodospirillaceae bacterium | reverse complement strand
GTGGCGCCGTGGTGGTGGAGGCGCAGCACCCGTGCATGACCACGCGCGGGGTGCACACGCCGGGCGTCTGCATGGTGACCAGCCGCATGCTGGGCACCTTCCGCGACGATCCGACGACGCGGCGGGAGTTCCTGGCGATCATCGGAAACCCGACTTCGCGCGCCGAGGCCTGAGCTAGCCCAGCATCCTGTCGAGGCCCGCGTTCACCGCCGCGCTGCCGGCCCACCCGAGCAGGGGGGACACCAGCAGCGCGGCGAAGCGCTGCGCCACGGCGGGGTTGATGGGCCATTCCGGGATACTCTCCACACGCGCCTCCCAGGCCAACAGGTCCTGGAAGGCAGGGGCGCCCGCGATCGGCGCGCCGTCGAGATGCCCGCGCAGGAGCGTCCTGACCCGCGCAAGTTCCGCCTGCTTGACACGCAGGATCGCCGCCCGCGCCGGGAGCAGGGCCGCGATGAAGTAGTTCACGGCGAGGCCCAGCGCCGCAAGCAGGCCCAGGACCGCGACCGGATGCGGCCCCACGACAGGGTGGACGATCACCAGGGCCACACCGGTGGCCGCCACGCTGGCCGACACCGCCCCGTCCACGGCCCGTTTGGCGCAGGCGTCGAACGGCGTCAGGTCCAGCAGGTCCACCCGGGGGTCGCGCAGGATGCGCAGGTAGAAGCGTTGCTGCGTTCCGCTGAGCCAAAGACCCCGGAACAGGAACCAGAAGCTCGCCATCCAGGCCAGGAAGTACCAGACCGGGACCGCCACCGCGCTGAGCTGCGCCGGTGTCGTGGCCCGCAGGGCGGGCGGCCCCAGCCAGCCAAGCATGGATAGGAAGGCGATGGCGACCCCCAGCAGGGCGAAGGTCCGGCTGGGACCGATGGAGGCCGCGACGGCGGCCCGCCATTCCGCCTCCAGCGCCACGGCGTCCAGGTCGCGGGCGAGCGGCAACAGATCCAGCGGCGGCTGGAGCACGGAGTCGCGCGTGAAGAACGACACGAGTCCATAGGCGACGCCGAAACTGGCCAGGATGGCGAACCAGAAGCCGGGGGCGAGGAAGCCGCGTTCCGCGTCCCACAGGGTCACTGGCCGGCCGAACGCCAGCATCCAGGCGACCCAGCCGAGCATGCAGAACGCGGTCACGAGCAGGATGGCGATGGGGCGTGAGCGGGGAAGCCTCGCGACCAGCGCCGCCTCCCAGGTCGGCGCCGCCGTCCCCGAACCGTCCTTGGCCCATTCCCCGATCGCCTGATCGGTCATCGACGCCCCCGCCCCAATCCCCCCGCGATCCTTCCAGCCAGTCATATCGATCCGGAAGCATCGCGCAAGGGGGTGCCGCAGGGGAGGGCTGCCGCAGGGGATGCCGCGGCGACGGGCCCGCCGGTCCGCTACTCGGCCGCGTGGCTGTGTCGGGCCCGCTCCCGCGCAAGGCCGATGGCCATTCCGGCGCCGAGGCCCGCCAGGACCTCCTCCGCCGTGGTGCGCCGGTTCTCGACCGAGCTGGTCCACTGGCCCCAGATCCCGGGGTCGATGACGTCGCCGTTGCCGCCCAGATTGGCCAGCCGCCGCCTGTCCTCGTCGGTCAGCACCTGGCCGGGCAGCGGGTCCAGGTGACGGACGTCGTCCGCCGTCAGGCCCAGCAACTCGCCCACCCGCGCGCCATACGCGTCATGCACCAGGAACAGGTGCCAGAGCATGCGTTCCTGCACATCCCGCTCGCATTGGGACAGCAGCGTGCCAAGGTTCAGCACGAGATCGTCGCGCTCCCAATCCATCATGGTGCAGAAGCGGCCGCGCGCCTGGACATAGTCGTTGCGCCGCTCCAGCACGGCGCGGGTCAGGCGGCCCCGGATTTCCGGCGGGTTGTTCGGCTCCGCCCGCGACGCCTCGCGCAGCCCGCCATGCAGGGACGGCTCGAAGTTCACGTGCGGGTTCTGCCCCGGCGCCAGATCGCGGCCGTAGGACATCTGCCCGCCCGACAGGTTGGTCGCCACGGCCGCGTTCTTCGCCTGGTTCACGGGCAGCTGAAGGTAGTTGGTGCCCACGCGGTAACGCTGGGTGTCGGAGTAGCTGAAGGTCCGGCCGACCAGCATCTTGTCGTCGGAGAAGTCGAGACCGTCCACCAGCACGCCGGTACCCATGGCGATCTGTTCGTTCTCGTTGAAAAAGTCCTCCACGTTCCGGTTAAGAGTCATGACGCCGGCATGGCGTAGGGGAAAATCCTTCTCCGGCCAGATATTGGTGTCGTCCAGCGGATCCCAGTCCAGTTCGGGATGGTCGTGATCCTCCATGATCTGGACGTACATGTCCCACTGCGGGTACTCGCCCCGCTCGATCGCCATGAACAGGTCCTTGGAGGCGGAGCCCAGATCCTGGCCCTGCACCTTGGCCGCCTCCTCCGCCGTCAGGCTGGCGATGCCGCAGCGCGGGTGGAAATGGTACTTCACCAGGACCGTCTCCCCGGCCTCGTTCACCATCTTGTAGGTGTTGACGCCAAACCCCTCCATGTGGCGGTAGCTGGCCGGGATGCCGCGCGGACTGAACAGGTGCGTCAGCATGTGCATCGATTCCGGCGTCTGGCTCATGAAGTCGAAGACGCGGTTCGGCTCCTGCCGGAAGGTCACCGGGTCGGGCTTCAGCGAATGGATCACATCCGGGAACTTGATCGCGTCGCGGATGAAGAAGACGGCGAGGTTGTTGCCGACCAGGTCCCAGTTGCCGTCCTCGGTGTAGAACTTGACCGCGAAGCCGCGTGGGTCGCGCGCCGTCTCGCTGCTGTCGCGCCCGCCGATCACGGTGGAGAAGCGGATCGCCAGCGGCGTCTTCCCGCCCGGCTGCTGGAACAGCTTGGCGCGGGTGTACCGGGAAGCCGGTTCATCGCCGATCCTGCCCGTCGCCTCGAACTCGCCATAGCAGACGAACCCCCGTGCGTGCACCACGCGCTCCGGGATGCGCTCCCGGTCGAAATGGGTGATCTTCTCCAGGAACTGGTAGTTCTCCAGCGTGGCGGGGCCGCGGGCCCCCACGGTCCGCTGCGACTGGTTGTTCGTGATCGGATGCCCCTGGCGGTTGGTCAGGTCGCGCCCGTCGGCACCTTGCCTGTTGCCCGTGTCCATCGTCCTCTCCCTCAGGCGGACCGGCGCCGTTCCGGCGGTGCCGGTCGATCCGGGGCCAACAGGGGCCACAGGGAATGGTGTCGCAGGCGGGAACGGTTTCCGTGATAGCTAATGATTTTGTCGGTTATCGATTTTGGAGGTTCGCCGCATGGAGTCAGGAAATCCGGACAGCAAGGGCCCCACCTCGCTCGGTCCGTTGACCAGGAACATCACCTACGCCGATTTCATGAAGGTCGACGTACGCGTGGGCACGGTCGTCCGCGCCGAACCCTTTCCAGAGGCGAAGCGGCCGGCGATCAAGCTCTGGGTGGATTTCGGGGACCCGATCGGCGTGCGCAAATCGTCGGCCCAGATCACCCGCCACTACACGCCGGAGTCCGTCCTGGGCCGGCAGGTCGTGGCGGTGGTAAACTTCCCGGACAAGCAGATCGGCAAGTTCATGTCGGAGATGCTGGTGCTGGGCGTGCCGGACAAGGATGGGGAGGTCGTGTTGCTGAGCCCGGACCTTCCGGTTCCGGACGGCGGACGCATGTATTAGCAAGCGTCCTGCGAGCTCGGTGCGATCCCGTCCGGGGACGGGAAGTCCATAAGTTTTTCAACAGTGACGACATCGACGCCAGCGGTGAAGGGAGCAGGGGCGCGCCGGGAATCGCAGCGGATGCAACGGGTTCCGTCGGACAGGACAACCGGCGTCCACACTGTTTCAAGCTCGATACTGCCGCCAGTGAATGGTCTCGCGTTAACAGCGCTGACCCGGACCGCCAGAATCTCGCCGGAAAAGAGGGCGTTCATCAGGGCGCGGTCCGCCAATACGCGCCTCGACTCCTCCGAGGTGCTCCTGGATCGCGACACACTCATCAGAACGGAATAAGGAGCGCGCTGTATCTGGATCACGCCTTGCGAGATCGCGAGATAGCGGTCGCTTTGGTAATTTGACAGCGAGGCGACCCCCCGCGTCATCGACGCGGCCTCCATCGCCGCCCTGTCCGCCGTTCCATCCGGCAGGCGCATGCTGCGCAGCAATTTGTCCAGAATGCCCCTGTCCGGCACCGCCTGGCCCGTCTCCCAACGCCATACGGTGGTCTGGCTGACACCAAGCAACGCGGCGAATTCCGCTTGGCTGGCGCCGCGACCGCGCCGGAGTCGCCTCAGATATGTCGACCAGTCCATCCCACGGCCCTATCGAGGCGCGTTCCGGCATTTCCCCGGAGTTGCTTAGAACTCATACTTTTCGATGCAACCTCCGACAGGGCGGATTGTCAAGCGCGTGACGCCCCACTTGCGTCGTCGGGCGGCGGGACGCACAGTCGGGCACTTTCCACACGCCTCGTCGATTCCGGCATCCAATGTCCTGGTCCCTCGCCCTTCGCGTCCTCGGCATCGTCCTCGGTGTGGCCCTGTTCGGCGCCATCGCCTTCATCCTCGGTTTCGTGTTCGGGGAGGATGCGGCGGAGGCGAGCCGGAACCAGTCGCTCGACACCGCCAAGCCGGGCGATCGCCGGCTCGATCCGGAGACGGGCTGCGACGCCCTGGCGACGGGAATCCGAGCGTTGGTCCTGGAGGATGGTGGCGGCCGCCACCCGCCGGAGGTCAGGGCCGTGCTGCTGGACGGGCTGCTGCTCAATTACCGGAACCTGGACTGCGGCATCGACCGGCGCACACGCCTGCTGCTGGAACTGGCCCAGCCCGCCAAGGCGACCGCCCCCGCAACGGCGGACTAGGCGATCGGCAGGGAGAATCCGACCCGCGTCCAGGCGCCGTATTCGCTTTCCACCGTCAGCGAGCCGCCCATCAGTTCGACGAGCTGGCGGCTGATGGCGAGGCCGAGGCCGACGCCGCCGCCCCGCGCGATCATCGGATCGCCGACCTGGACGAAGGGCATGCCCAACAGGGGCAGCTTGTCCCTGGGGATGCCGCGCCCCGTATCCTGCACGGTCACGCGGATGGCTCCGCCGTCGCGCGTGGCCCGCAACTGGACGCGACCGCCGCGCGGCGTGAACTTGGCGGCATTGCCCAAAAGGTTGATCACGATCTGCCGCACGGCGCGGGCATCCGCCCTGACCTGTGGCAGGTCCGCCGGCACGTCCAGGCTGAAGGCGAGGCCGTTGTCCGCCAGGACGGGCTGGCTGATGCGCACGGCCTCCGCGATCAGGACCGTCGGGCTGTGAGACTCCAGGGACAGCTCGAGCCGGCGCTCCTCGATGCGGGCCATGTCGAGGATGTCCTCGATCAGGGACAGGAGGTGCCGCCCGGCGTTCAGGATGTCGGCGGCGTAGTCCTTGCGCTTCGGCTCGACCAGCGTGTCGGCGATGTCGGAGGACAGCAGGTCGGCGAACCCGATGATCGCGTTCAGCGGCGTGCGGAGCTCGTGGCTCATGGACGCGAGGAACCGGGTCTTCGCCGCGTTCGCCTCCTGGGCCGCGCGGAGCTGTTCCGTCAGCTTGAAGGCCATGTCCTGCAGGTCGTGCTTCTGCAGCTCGATGACCGTCATGTCCCGCATGATGGCGATGGCCGTCGGCTGGCCGTTCAGGGAGGTCCGCGACAAGGTCACGGACATGGGGAAGGTGCCGCCGTCGCGCCGCCGGCCCTGCACGGTCCGCCAGTTGGCCATGGGCCGGCCCTCCAGCCCCGGTTCGGACAGGAAGCGCTGCGCCAGGCCGTCGTGCTGCGGCTGCATGTCCGGGCTCATCAGCATGGAAAGCGGCTCCCCCAGCACCTCGGCCGCGGACCGGTCGAACAGCCGTTCGGCCGCCGGATTGAAGCGGGTGATCCGGAGCCGCTCGTCCACGGTCATCACGCCGTCGGGTGCCGCCGCCAGGATCGCCTCCAGCTGGTTGCGGTAGCCGGTGATCTGCTCCAGCGACTGCTTCTCCTCGGTGATGTCGAGATGCGTGCCCACCATGCGCCAGGGACGCCCATCCGCGTCCCATTCGATCACGCGCCCGCTGTCGCGCACCCAGACCCAGCGCCCGTCCTTGTGGCGCATCCGGGCGTCGCAGAGATAAATCGGGCTTTTGCGGCTGAAGACGTCCGCCAGCAGCGCGTTGGAGACGGCGAGGTCGTCCGGGTGGCAGAGGTCGATCCATGTCTGGATGCTGATCGGCCCCAGTTCGGCCAGCGTGTGGCCGACGATCTCGGCCCAGCGCTCATTGAAGACGACCGCGCCGGTCTGAACATGCCAGTCCCACAGCCCGACGCCGGTGCCGGCGATCACCAGCGCCAGCCGCTCCTTCTGCTCCCGGATCTCCTCCTCGGCCCGGCGGCGGGCGCGCTCGATCTGGTCGGCCTGCAGGATGGCGGTCGCCGTGGTGACCAGGGGCCGCAGGTTCGCGGCCAGGTCCTCGGAATAGCCGCCGGACCGGTTGGCCAAGCCGACGAGGCCGACCACCTTGAACCCGACGACCAGGGGCAGCGCCATGAAGGCCCGCAGCGGCGGGTGGCCTTCGGGCGTGCCGCCCGACCGGGGGTCCGACGCGGGGTCGTTGCTGATCACGACCTCGCCGGTCCGGATGGCGGCGCCGAACAGATTGTCGAGGTGGTGGAACTCCAAACCCTCCGTGCCGCCGTCCCGGCCGGAGGGCACCTCCGCCTCGTTGCCGTCGGCGTCGGCGATGATGAACGTGCGAAGATAGGGGGCCCCCTCGGGGGTGCGCGACACCTCCCCGATGAAGCCGTGCGCGCTTTGCGTGACGGTGAGCAACGCCTGGAGCGAGCGGCGGAACAGAAACCGCGGCTCAGCCCCGGACAGCGCCTCATGCTGGAGGTCGGTTATCAGCTCGAGGAGGCGCGTGCGAAGAGGCATCGAGGGTGACCGGATTCGGTTCAGTCCCCTTTATATTCCTTAGTTCTTTATAGGAATTTAATGAATTTCCGAACATTCGGCCGCCAGCCGGTCATCTGGCATACAGATTCTTTTACGGGCGGGTCAGAGCTTCACGACACGGAACAGGTTGGAACGGATGGCCTCGTCCAGCTTGGCGTCCAGGTCGGCGGCGAGCGCCTGGACGAGGGCCAGCATCGCCTTCTCCCGCTCGGCCAGACTGACATTCTCGGCGACGGTCGTGGAGCGTGCCACGGCGACGCTGGTGAACCCGGTCCAGCCGCCGGGGCCCTCGACCTGCACCTCCACGGACAGGGTCGCCTCGTAGCGCTCGGACTGGTCCTTGGTGAACCAGCCGCGCACGCCCTCCGTCCGGGGCAACGGAACCTCCTTCACCGCTCCGTCCCGGACGACGACCCGGGCGCGCCCCGTCGTACCCTCCGCCCGCAGCCGGTCGGCGGCCCACAGCCGAACGGCGGCCGACGGCGAGACCGGGATCAGGTGTTCGACGTTCGGCTCCCTCAAGGGGGCCACGTAGCTGTCGACGACCTCGATCGCCGCCACGTCCAGCGCGATGGGCCCCTTCTGCTGGAAGCCGAAACCCTGGGGTGCCGGCGCCTGCTGGGCAGTGGCGCCAACGCTGCCGGCGAAGATGAGGAGGGCGGCGAGAATGCGGAACGCGGACCGCATGGGGTCGATCTCCATGGCAGGAACCGAGGTGGTAGACGGGTGATGCTGTCGGGCGAAGATGTCCAAAAGATGGATGACGCGCCAGCGCGAAACAGCGGCAGGCCTCCCGGCGGCCAGCTCCCGACGATCTCTGGGAACCCGTATGTCGGCGGTGGCGTTGGCCCGGAGAGAACCCCGGATCGACAGGGAGCATCGCCATGACACGCCCATTCCCCTGGCTGGCAGCACTGCCGTTCGCGGCACTCTTCGCCGTGTCGGGCGCCGCGACCGCACAGGACTCTCCGCCCCCCGCACCGCCCGCGGCCGAGCCTCCGGCCGCGGAGGCGCCCGCCGAGCAGCCCCCGGCGGAGCAGCCCCCCGGTGATCCGGCAGGTGAGCAGGCGGGAGGTGGGCAGGCGACTGCAGAACAGCCCGCCGGGGAGGCGGAGGCGGCGACGGAGGAAGCCCCCTCGCCACTGGCCACGTGGAACCCGGCGTCCATCGAGAATCCGATCGCCGCCACGGATCTGATCGGCGCCACCGTGACCGACGCGCGTGGCAACGCGCTGGGCGCTGTGGAGGACGTGGCCGTCAGCCAGAACGACCTGTCCGTCATCGCCATCGTCCTGGCCGAGGGGCGCGCGCTGGACTGGGCCGGGGCGCAGATCGCCCGCGACGGCGAGTCCCTGGTCGTCACCGCCCAGGGCCGCCCGGGGCGCCTGGACGCCAAGCAGTTCGAGGACAGCGACGCGCTGGAGCCGGGCCGGCAGGCCGAAGCCGTGCGGGTCAGCGAGCTTCTGGACAAGGACATGCTGCTGAACGACCGGATCCGCTACGGCGACGTCGTGGACCTGATCTTCGACGGGTCGGGCCTGCTGGTGGCGGCCGAGGCGCAGTACAACGGCCCGACCGTCACCCGGTACGCCCTGCCCGTCCCGCCCGAGGCGGGTCTGGACCCGGACGCCGACCATGTCCTGCTGCCGTTCGACTTCAAGGATGTGAAGAACATGGCGCCCGTGGAGGTGGACGCGGGCTGAGCGGCAGGGTGCCGCGACCCGGCATGGCTGTCCGGCCAAAAGCGAGTGGCCGGACGGCCCCGACCCGCCCTAAGTTGGTCCGCGTCGGCGCGGGTGGAATGACGGGGCGGTTGCGGTGACCTTGTACGATGTGCTGCTGCTGGGCGGGGCGGGGCTGATCGCCGGTCTGGTCAACGCCGTCGCGGGCGGCGGCACCTTCTTCACCTTCTCCGCCCTGGTGGCGACAGGCATGCCGGCGATCGCGGCCAACGCCACCAGCGCCGTCGCCGTCCTGCCCGGCTCCGTCGCAAGCGCCGCCGCGTACAAGCAGGAAGCCCTGGCCAACTGGCGGCATTTCGCCCTGCTGGGGGTGATCAGCCTCGCCGGGTCCACGGTGGGCGCCATCGTGCTGCTGACACTGGAGGATGCCGAGTTCCGGGTGCTGGTGCCCTGGCTCCTGCTGGCCGCGACGGTCCTGTTCGCCTTCAGTCCGAGGATCGGCGCCTTCTTCCGCCGCAAGGGGCGCGAGGCGGCGGAATCCGGCGGCGCGGTCGGCCGGATCGCGGGCGGGATCATCCAGTTCTTCGTCGCGATCTATGGCGGGTTCTTCGGGGCCGGGATGGGCATCCTGATGCTGGCGTCCCTGGCGGTGACGGAGGGGGACGATTTCCACCGCATCAACGCGGCGAAGGTCATCCTGTCCATCATCATCAATGGGATCGCGGTGGCCCTGTTCATCGTCAGCGGCATCGTGGAATGGGCCGAGGCGCTGGTGGTCATGGTCTTCTGCATCGCCGGCGGCTATCTGGGCGTCGTCGCCGCAAAGGCCGTGCCCACCGTCTATGTCCGCTGGTTCGTGGTGACCGTGGGCACCCTGCTGAGCCTGTACTTCTTCGGCCGGGAGTATCTGTGAGGGGTCAGGGCCGCAACCCTCGCCCTTCGACAAGCTCAGGGTGAGGGCTGATCGGCATGCCGCCGGTCACGACAAGGCTCAACCTCATCAATCGGCCTCACCCTGAGCCTGTCGAAGGGCGAGGCCGAACGCTTTTGAGCCTCCGCAGGGGCCGCAGCCCTAACCCCTAATCCCCATACACCCCGTCGAGGTCCGCGTCGTCGAAGGCGTAGGTGGTGGCGCAGAATTCGCAGGTCACCTTGACCTTGCCGTCGTCGCGCAGGTCGTCCAGCTCGTCCCGCCGGATGGACTGGAGCACCGTCACCACCCGTTCGCGCGAACAGCGGCAGCCGGGGCGCAGGGCCTTGCGCTCGTGGACGCGCGGCGATTCCTCGTGGAAGAGGCGGAACAGCAGCGTGTTGACCGGCAGGCCGGCGTCCAGCAGCTCGGCGTCGGTGACGGTGGACAGCAGGGCCACGGCCCGGTCCCAATCCTCCGTCCGGCTGCCGCCCGTATGCTCGGCGGCGAAGGCCGCCTCCTCCGGCGGCAGGGCCTGGAGCATCACGGCACCGCCCACCCAGCGGCCCTCGGCATCCTTGCCGACGGCGGCCTTGATGCCGGTGGCGAGCTGTTCGGATTGGCGGAAATAGTGGCGCACGGCCTCGGCCAGGCTGGCCCCGCGCAGCTCCACGATGCCCTGGTAGCGTTCCGTGTGCTCGCCCTGGTCGACCGTGAAGGCGAGGTAGCCGCTGCCCAGCAGCGATCCCAGATCGGCCTCGAACCCCTTGTGGGACTGCTGCTCGACCAGCCGGTCCGTTTCGAAGCGCGCGTAGCCGCGCAGGTCGCCGACCGTGGTCACGTCGGCGACCGTGTAGGCGACCGGCCCGTCGCCCTTGGTCTGCAGGGTGAAGATGCCCTCGTACTTCAGCGCCGCCGCAAGCGTCGTCGCCAGCACGATCGTCTCCGCCAGCAGGCGGGCGACCGGCTCCGGATAGGCGTGGCGGGTCAGGATCTCGTCCAGCGCCGGCCCCAGCCGGACCATGCGCCCGCGCAACGAGGAGCGCTCCAGCTGGAAAGGCTGGATCACATCCACATCGGCGCTGACCAGATCACCGGGGTAGGAACGCGTGCGGCCGGACCCGTCGCCGGCCGCGCCATTGCTCAAGCTCATGAATTCAGGCACCAGCTGAGAATGCCCTTCTGGGCGTGCATGCGATTCTCCGCCTCGTCCCACACGACCGACTGCGGCCCGTCGATGACACCGGCGGAGACCTCCTCGCCCCTGTGGGCGGGCAGGCAATGCATGAATATGGCGTCGTTCTTCGCCAATCCCATAAGCCGTTCGTTCACTTGGTACGGGGCCAGCAGGTTGTGCCGCCGCTGGCCGTCGGTCTGGTGCATGGAGACCCAGGTGTCGGTCACGACGGCGTCCGCCCCGCTGGCGGCGGCCACCGGGTCCTCGGTCACGATCACCTTGCCGCCGTTCTCCCGCACCCAGTCGAGCGTCTCGGCCGAGGGCTGGAGTTCGGCCGGGGCGGCAACCCGCAGTTCGAAGTCGAAGCGCACGGCCGCGTGTATCCAGCTCTGGCAGACATTGTTGCCGTCGCCGGACCAGCAGACGACCTTGCCCTGGATGGGGCCCTTCCGCTCCTCGAAGGTCATTATGTCGGCCATGATCTGGCACGGGTGCGACACGTCGGTGAGGCCGTTGATCACCGGCACGGTGGCCGCCTCGGCCATCTCGCGCAGCTTCTCCTCGTGGTTCGTGCGCAGCATGATCGCGTCGACATAGCGGGACAGCACGCGCGCCGTGTCGCCGATGGTCTCGCCATGGCCGAGCTGGATTTCGCTGCCCGTCAGCGTGATCACCTCGCCGCCGAGCTGGCGCATGCCGACCTCGAAGGAGACGCGCGTACGGGTGGACGGTTTTTCGAAGATGAGCGCCAGCGTCCTGCCCAGCAGCGGCTTCTCCTGGCCCTTGGACCGCTTCAGCGTCCAGGCGTAGTCCAGCATACCCCGCAGGCTGGCCGTGTCCAGCGCGTGGATGTCCAGGAAATGGCGGACCTTACGGTGCGGCTGGGCCGGGCTCATGTCGGGAACTCCCGGCAGGTCTTGTCGAGGATGTCGAGGCACTCCGCCACCTCGCGCTCACCGATGGTGAGCGGCGGCAGGATGCGCACCACGTTGTCGGAGGCGGCCACCGTCAGCATCCCGTTCTCCCGCAGGCGGGTGACCATGTCGGCTGTCGGCACGCGGGTCTTCACTCCCAGCATCAGCCCCTTGCCGCGCGCGAGCTCCAGCACGGACGGATGGCGGGCCACCACCTGCTCCAGCCCGGCCTGCAGGCTGGCGCCGATGGCGTTGACATGATCCATGAAGCCGGGTGCCGTCACCACGTCCAGCACGGCGTTGCCCACCGCCATGGCCAGCGGGTTGCCGCCGAAGGTGCTGCCGTGGGTGCCGGGCACCATGCCCACGGCCGCCTTCTCCGTGGCGAGGCAGGCGCCGACGGGGAAGCCGCCGCCGATGCCCTTGGCGATGGGCATGACGTCGGGCGTGATCCCGGCCCATTCGTGGGCGAACAGCTTGCCGGTGCGGGCGACGCCGGACTGGATCTCGTCCAGCACCAGAAGCAGGCCGAACTCGTCCGCCGTCTCGCGCAGGCCGCGCAGATACTCCGGACTGGCCGGACGGATGCCGCCCTCGCCCAGGATCGGCTCCACCATGATGGCGCCCGTCTGCGGCGTGATGGCGGCGCGCAGCTCGTTCAGATTGTCGAAGGCGACCTGGTCGAAGGCGTCGAGCAGCGGCCCGAATCCCTTCACCATCTTCTCCGACTTCGCCGCCGCGATCGCCGTGGTGCTGCGGCCGTGGAAGGCGCCGCCGGCGACGATGAAGCGGTTCTTCTGCGGATTTCCGGTCTCATAGTGGTATTTGCGCACCACCTTCACCGCGCACTCCCAGGCCTCCACGCCGGAATTGGTGAAGAACACCGTGTCGGCGAAGGTGAGCCGGGTCAGACGCGTGGCGAGGCTTTCCTGACCGGCCACCCGGAACAGGTTGGAGGTGTGCCACAGCTTGCGCGCCTGCTCGGTCAGTTTCTCGACCAGATAAGGGTGCGCGTGGCCCAGCGCGTTCACCGCGATACCGCTGGTGAAATCCAGATATCGTCGGCCGTTCGTGTCCCAGATGTAGGCGCCCTCGCCCCGCTCGAACACGACGTCGATGCGGGCATAGGTGGGCATCACGACCGGAATCACGGGCCTTCTCCTCGGGAATCGACCGCCCGCGGACCCGCGGCGCACCCGCCGGGTCCGGGAAAACCGCAGACTATTGTGCGCTGCGTTCAGGGAGTCAATCTTGGGGCGCGCCCTTTGTGCCCGGCCTCTTTCGGACGGGTGCGGACAGTTGCGGTTTTAACCCTTTCGCCGTATGAATGACGCTCGACAGGTCGGGTCCGACGCGACGGGATCGGGCGATCGGCGCGGGACACGGCGAAGGGGAGACACTCACTTATGGCCAATGACATCCTCGATCCGCGCAGCTTCCCGCGACCCAGCCTGAATGGCGGCGCGGACACCGGGGCCGCCACGGGCGGCTCGGGCGGGTCGACCGGCGGCATCACCACCATCTCTCCGGAAGCCCGGATCGAGGGGGCGAAAATCTCGCACTGCCACACGCTGCACGTGGCGGGCCGGCTGGTCGATGTCACCCTGACCGACATCAAGATCCTGGAAGTGGCCGAGGGCGGGCACTTCGAAGGCAACTGCAAGGTCGAGAGCATGCGCGTGTCGGGCAAGGCGTCCGGCACGATCGAGGTGAGCGGGACGCTGTCGGTGGGCGAAACCGGGCAGATCGACGGCACCATCCGCTACGGCCGCATCAACATCGCCGACGGCGGCAGCGTGACCGGCACGCTGCAGAGCGGGTCCCCGCCCCACATGCAGTGAGCGGTCGCGGGTCGCGGAACACGCGGCACGAACCATGGGCCGGCGCCGCCGCGAGGGGGCGCCGGTTTTCTTTTGCCAACTTGACCCTAAAGCGCCGCCGTCAGCGCGTCGGCCGTCTCCGACGGGTGCAGCAGGCCGGGCAGACTGACGCCCGGCGCGGCCACCGCGATCAGCCGGGCGGCGGCCTTCGCGGCGCCGACGGCTTGCCCGTGGGCCCGCACCTCCTCCGCCGTCGGGAGACGATCCATCCAGCCATTCCCGTAGACCAGGACCGGGACCACGGCCGTGTCGGGCCGCGCCTGCTCGATCATCGCGGCTGTCGCCAGCAGCGCCCGCCAGCAGGGCGTGCGTACAAGGCCCTGCGGCTCGACCGCCGCCATCTCCCCGCCGTCCGGACTGAAGGTCCAACTATGGCCGCAGAGATCCTCCGTCGCCACCAGCGCCACGGCGGGCACGCCGCGCACACGCCCGCTGGCGACGGCGACGAGGCCCGAGCCCTTGGTGACCTGCGGCTGGCGCACGATCTGCGGCAGCGAACCGCCAAGCTGGCCGAGCACGTCGCGGATGGCGGACTGAAGCGCGTCGGAGCCGGTCGGCTGGCTCAGCCGGTGCCACGCGCCGAACGCCAGCGCGGCGAGGTGGGCCGGGTCGCCCGAGACGGCGGCACCGGGCGACGGGGCCGGCACGGGGGCGGCGACGGGGGTCGCGGCCATGGACCGCAGCCGTCCGTCGATCTCCGCCACGCGGGCCGAAAGGCGCTCCAGGATGGCCGGATCGATGGAGGGCGCGGGCGGGGACGATGGCGGCGTTTCCGGCCGGGACGGGGCCGGCGTGAGAAGGGCCGGTGCCGGCAGGGCGACGGCGCCGTCCAGCCTGTCGCGCACGTCGGTCCGCAGGTCGCGCAGGTCCAGCTGCAGTTCGCGCACGGCCGAGACCAGCTTCACGAAGCTCTCGTGCATCTGGTCGATCACGCGGTCGAACTGCTCCATGCCGACGAGGCCGCCGTCGGGCAGTGGGATGGCGGGCAGTTCGCCGTTCTGCACGCCGGCGCGCTTGGCCGCCGCGATCCAGGCCTCAAGGCCGGAAACGCGCTGGGCCAGATCGTTCATGCCGCGCCCCAGGCGCTCCGCCTCCTCGGCGGGCCGCGTGGTCTGCAGGCTGACGACGCCGGTCAGATGGGCCACCCGTTCCCGCAGATCCTGGATGCTCTGGCCCATGGCGTTGATGCGCAGCGTCTCGGGAAGCTGCACGACGGCGGAATGCATGGCGGCGAGGTCGTCGCGGAAGTCGCGCAGCCGGGTCCCGACATGGAGCGCCAGGTCGCGGACGATCGTCTCCGCATAGTCGTAGGGATCGACCGAATCCTGGATCTCCCCGGACAGCGCGCCCGCCGTGGAGCCCATGGCGGACACGTCGCGACCGCCGGAGTCCTGTGTGGCCGGGGTCGCGGACGGGGACTGGCGGTGCTCGTCGATCATCGGGCGTCCTCGCCTGGAGGCAGGGTGTTCGGGGGCAGGGCCGTGGACAGGGTTTCGACCATCCGGGCCCGCCGCTCGGCGGCGGAGTCCGGGGACAGGCGCGGAAAGCCGGCCGCGGCCCCCTTTGGCGGGCGGGCCGGGGGCGGCATGGGCGGCATCTCCCGCTCCAGGGAATGGGGGACCGGCACGGCCTGGGGCACGAAATCGTCCACCAGGCCGGTCAGCGCGCCCGTCTGAAGCACCGGCGGCGGGCCGAGGGGGCGGGGCAGCGGTCCGAAGGCGCTACGCGGACCGTAGACGGGGCCGCTGGCCGGAGCGGTCCCGGAGGCGCCGGGGCCGCGCTGCGGCGGGGCGCTGCCCGCGAGTTCAGCCAGCAGGCGGCGCAGCTCGGCCCCCTGGGGACCGCGCGCGTCGGCCGCCCTGGTGATGCAGGCTTGCAGCAGGGTGGATTCGACGCTGAGCTGGAGCGAGCTCGCCTGTTCCGGGCTGAGGGTGGCCAGACGGTGGATGAGATCGTCCACCGATTCGATCCCGTCGGCATGCCGACGCATCGCCTCGATGGACGCGGTGACGACGGCGGCATCGCGCATCGCGCGGGAGGAGAAGACGGCGGTGGCACCACCACCCGCGCCACCGGGTCCGCCACCACCCGCGCCAACGCTTGCGCCGCTGGGGCCGGCGCCGGCCGGCGTGGCCGGCGGAAGGGTCGGAGACACGGCGCGCGGGACCACCGGTGCCGCGCGTCCACCGGTCCCCGCAGCCCGACCGGTCAGCCATTGAAGGGCTCGACCCAGCATCCATTCTCCCCAGGCGCCCGGCCCCATCCACCCATGGTGGCGGCTCCGGACCTCGACGATACACGATCTTGCGCCGGGTCACCCCGAAAACCCACGCGCACGGAGTACCGTTAGCACAAGGGGGTTAACGGATTCAATTTTGGCGCCGTGCCTCGGATACCACGAAAGGATATTGGATCGGCGCATAGGGGGCATGTCATGCTGACGCGGCCACGATTGTGGGGAGCCATGCAGGCGCGCAACCAATTGTTAATGTCCGCGCCCCCACTCTTTCGGATGCGGGGGAGCAGCCGCGGCGTCGTGCCGCCGGCATCCCCGGCCCCCACCCGACGGTCCCCGTGCCCGAGATGCTGGCCAGAGGTTCGATGACGGCAGCCGATCGAAGGCCGGAGTCCGCGTCCGCCTCCGGCGGGGGATCCGCGACGGCGCCCGACGGGATCGCGAGCACGCGCGTCCAGCCGCACGGATGGCTTCTGGTGCTGGACCCGGAGGCGTTCACCGTCGTTCAGGCCAGCGCCAACCTGGAGGCGCTGACAGGCACCCCGGCAGAGGCGTCGCTGGGCCATACGCTTGCCGAAATACTGGGCGCCCCCGCGACAGCGGCGCTGCGGCGGGCGATCGCCCAGGCCGACTCGGAAACCATCGGCCTGATCGACTGCCGGGTCCACGCCCCACGCCGCCGCTTCGACGCCTGGCTGTCGGCGCATTGGAGCGGCGAAGGCCTGATCGTCGAGGTGGAACCCGCCCAGCAGGAGGCGGCGGCGCCGCTGCTCGCCGGGCTCAGCACGGCGATCCGCCGCTACCGGCTGGCGCCCGATCTGGTGGCGCTCGGCCGCGTCGTGGCCGCCGACGTGCTGCGGGTCACCGGCTTCGGCCGCGTGCTGGTCGTGGGGTTCGGGAACGACGACACGCCCGAGGTGCTGGCGGAGGACGCGCGACCGGAGGGTGCGGAGGCCCTGCCCCGCGTCATGGTGATGGACGAGATGCCGGTGGAGGCGCGCGTCTATCTGGAGCTGAACCGCCTGCGCATCGTGCCGGACATGCTGGCGCCCGGGGTCCCGCTCGTGCCGGAGGTCAACCCCGCCACCGGCAGCCAGCCGGACCTGTCCCGATCGAACCTGCGGGCGCCCTCGCGCCAGCTCCTCACGGTCGGCGAGCGCCACGGCCTGCGGGCCATGAGCATCATCTCGATGATCAACGGCAACCGCCTGCGCGGCGTGATCATCGGTTACAGCGCGCAGCCGCTGAACCCGCCGCCGGCCGTGCGCGCGCTTTGCGAGGCGCTGGGAGAGATCGCCGCCGGGCAGATGGCCGCCCTCGACGAACGGACGGCGGCGGCGGCCCGCATGGCCTCCGCCCGCGCCCTCGCCCACCTGTCGCAGAACCTGCGCACCGCCGAGGACCTGTGCGAGGCGGTCGCCGCCCGGCATTGGGACCTGATCACCCTGTTCGGTGTCGACGGCTGGCAGATCACGCTGGACGGTGAGACGCGGATGGACGGCGACCTGCCGCCCGCCGCCCGCTGGCTGGCGCTGCTGGACGACCCGGCGGCGCAGCACCGGGAAGGGCTGTGCTGGCACGCCCGCGGGTCCCGGCAGGAGGAGCCGCTTGCCGTGCTGCGGCTGGAGATCTCGGCCGGCGGCGCCCTGGTGCTCGTGCGGTTCGAATCCCGCCCCTGGACCCCGGCCGAGCTGGACGCCGCGCACGAGCTGCAGCGGGTGCTGGCCGACCGCCAGGGCGAGCTTTACCGCGCGCGCATGGAGCGGCGGTTGCACCGCCTGGCCTATTACGACCCGCTGACGGACCTGCCCAACCGCGGATTCCTGATGCAGGAACTGCAGCGGGCCATGTCGCTGGGCGAGGATCCGTCCGTCCTGGTCGTCAGCCTGCACCGCTTCAAGACCTTGAAGGGCAGCCTGGGCGACGACCTCGCCAACCGGCTGCTGATGGCCGTGGCGAAGCGGCTGGAGAGCTGCCTCTCCCCGGGTGACCGGCTGGCCCGCATCGACAGCGGGGAGTTCGCCGTCCTGCTGCCCGGCATCCGCGGACCGGAGGGGGCGGCCGCCCTGTCCGCCGCCATCAAGGACGTCATGCGCACCCCCGTCTCGATCGACCGGCGGGAGGTGTTCGTCACCGCGAACCTGGGCCTCGTCCCATCCGCACAGGCGCACGGGCTGGCGGCCGAGGTGCTGCGCAACGCGGAGATCGCGGCGATGGAGGCGGAGGCCGGCGGCGGCGGCTCCAAGGCCTTCGAGAGCGCCATGCGGGCGCGCCTGACGGAGCGCTACGACCTGTATGACCGGCTGCGTCAGGCCATTTACTTCAGCGGCGGCATCCATGTCGCCTATCAGCCGATCGTCGACCTTGCCACGGGCGAACTCGCCGGGTTCGAGGCGCTTGCCCGCTGGACGCATCCGGAGCGGGGCGCCGTGCCGCCGGGCGAGTTCATCCCCGTGGCGGAGGAGACGGGCCTGATCGTGCCGCTGGGCAACGCGGTGCTGATGCAGGCCTGCCGGCAGATCGTCGCCTGGAACCGGCGACGGCCGGACCGCCCGCTCTTCATGTCGGTCAACCTCTCGCCCTATCAGCTCGACCCGGAGAAGCTGGACCTCGCCCGCTGGGCGGAGGGCGTGCTCCAGCTGACCGGCGCCGACCCGTCCTGGATCAAGCTGGAGATCACGGAAAGCGGGCTGGTGGCCAACGCGGCGACCACCGTGGACGTATTGAAGAAGCTGCGCCAGCTCGGGATCGGGCTGTCCATCGACGACTTCGGAACCGGCTACTCATCGCTCTCGTATCTGCAGCGGCTGCCGGTCCAGGCCATCAAGATCGACCAGTCCTTCATGACCCAGCTGGACGCCGGGCCCCTGGCGCCGGACGCCCTCAAGGCGGGGGCCGCGCCCGAGGGGGCGGAGGTGGTGCGTACCATCGTCCAGCTGGGACGGACGCTGGGCTTCGAAATTGTGGCCGAGGGCATAGAGACGCACCGCCACCTGGAGCTTCTCAGGATGCTTGGCTGCGGGCTCGGGCAGGGATACCTGTTCGCCAAGCCCTTGCCGCCGCCTGCGGCCGAGCGTCTGGTCGGCGGGGAGCGCCCGTGGAGCCTGCCGAAGAGCTCCGCCGCCCTGGGAGCCGCAGATTAGGCGGAAGTCGACGGATGTCCGGCGCCTGCATTCCCTGACATGCGAAAGAAAATATCTGCAATTTTATCGAATTTACCATGAATGGCTCATGGAAATACCTGGGCGTGGTAATATTCCTTCTTTCGGGGTAGACAAAATCTTTCCAGCCGATACATTTCCCGCCCTCATGGGCCAGCTCGCATCCGCCCGCTCGTAAGCGATCACGGTTCCGAACTCGTGCAGACGGATTTCCCCACCCTGTTGCGCAGCCGATCCGCCGCCCTGCCGCGCGCGGTGCTGGTGCAACTCGGCCTGGTGCAGCTGTTCTGCCGCTCGCACCGGCTGGAATACGTCTGGGTAATCCTGGCCGCGATCCTGAACGGCGTGGTGACGCTGTTCTGGGCGCCCTGGTGGTCGGTCGGACTGTGGTTCGGGCAGCTTGTGGTGGTGCTGGGCGCAGCACACGTCGCCTACGCCCGTGTGGCTGAAGCGACGCTGACGGCCGAGGACCCGGCGCCGCTGGTCCGCCGGCTGGCGCTCGCCCGCTTCGCCAGCGCCGTCAGCTGGTCCAGCATCGCCGTCTTCTGCTGGCCCTTCGGCGACGACCAGGGGCGGCTTTTCCTGATGATGCTGCTGGCGGTGACCATCGCCAGCCGCAGCAACACCAGTGCGGCACTGCCGAAGGTGCTGATGCTGCAGATGGTCCCGCCCGTCATCCTGATCCAGGCGCTGGTCCTGACCTCCAGCGATCCGATGCTGCTGACGCTCGGCGTCACGCTCGTGGCGCTGATGACCTTCGTCGTCCGCCACGGCATGGGCTATTCGCGGGAACTGCGCGAGAGCCTGGAGCTCCAGGCGGAGCTGTTCGAGGCGAAGGCGTCGGCGGAGGCGGCGGACGCCGCCAAGGGCGGCTATCTCGCGATGCTCAGCCACGAGATCCGCACGCCGATGACCGGCATCATGGGGCTGACCCGCCTGTTGCTGGACAGCCGGCTGTCACCCCGCCAGCTCGACCATGTCCGCACGGTGCACGAGTCCGGGGAGGCGCTGCTGACCCTGCTGGACGACGTGCTGGACATGACCAAGCTGGAGGTCGGCCGGCTGCAGATCGAGCAGGCTCCGTTCGAGCCGCGGGCCGTCCTGGACGGCGTGGTCCGCCTGATGCGCGGGCGGGCGGAGGAGAAAGGACTGACCCTGGTGGTGGAGGTCGATCCCAACCTGCCGCACCGCCTTGTCGGGGACGCCATGCGGCTGCGGCAGGTGCTGACCAATCTGCTGGCCAACGCGCTGAAGTTCACCGACAGCGGCAGCGTGCGGGTGCGGGTCGGGGTGGAGCCCATGCCGGACGGTCGGCTGCGGCTGGGCGCCATGGTGTCGGATACCGGCATCGGCATTTCCGAGGAGGCGCGGCGGAAGCTGTTCAAGGCCTTCGCGCAGGCCGACGCGTCGGTGGCCCGCCGGTTCGGCGGGTCCGGCCTCGGACTGTCGATCTCCCGCGGCTTGATCCAGGCGATGGGCGGGGAGTTGAGCTTCCGCTCCAGCCCCGGCGAGGGCAGCGACTTCTGGTTCACGGTTCCCGTAGACCTCGCCAGCGACCAGACGCCGGCACAGGCGACCGAGCCCGCCCGGGCGGGGGATCAGCACCCCCTGTCGGTCCTGGTGGTGGACGACGTGGCGGCCAACCGCAAGGTGCTGGCCGCCTTCCTCCAGCGTTCCGGCCACGCGGTGGCGGAGGTGGACGGGGGCGAGGCGGCCGTCGCGGCCGTGTCGGCAGGTTCTTACGATCTGGTGCTGATGGACCTCCGTATGCCCGGCATCGACGGGCTGGAGGCCACGCGCCGCATCCGCGCCCTTGCCGACCCCGTCCGGGCGCAGGTGCCGGTGCTGGCGACGACCGCCGGCCTGGATGCGCCCGAACCCGCCGCCGCCCGCGCCGCCGGCCTGAACGGGTGGCTGCGCAAGCCGATCCGGCCGGAGGATCTGGCGGCGGCACTGGCGGGACTTGGCGCCGACGCGCTGCGGGTGCGGCAGGCCGGCCAGCGCTTCGGCCTCGACGAGTTCGATCCCGCCCCGCTGCACAGCCTCGCCCTGACGCTGCCGCCGGGCGAACTGTCCGAGCTGGTGCGCCTGTCGCGCGAGGCGCTGGAGGATGCCGGCGCCCACATCGCCGCCGGGGTCGCGGCCCGCGACGTCGCCATGGTGGTGCAGGGTGCCCATCAGATGCGCGGGACGGCCGGGAACTTCGGCCTGTGCCGGCTGGCCGACCTGTCGGGCGCGATCCATGCCGCCGTCGCGAACGGTGGCGACGGGCCCGACTGGCACGCCGTCGCCGCCCTGGCGGCGGAGCTGCCGGGTGCGGCCGACAGCGCCGGACGCCGGATGGCGGACTACACCGGCGGAGGGGAAGGCAACCTGGCGCGGGACATGCGGGCCGCGGTTGCCTGACGCATGACGTGGCGCGGGGCGTGACGCTTGGCTCAGTGCAGGGTGGCGTCGCCGACCCAGCCGCGCACGATCCCGGCCGCCGTCGTCTCCGGGGTTTCCGGATGGTGCCAGCGATAGACGGTCAGCGCCGCCTCCAGGCAGTAGCGCTCGGGCTGCCCCTTCTCCCGCATCTCGCGGAAGGCGCGCTGCACGGCCGGACGGCAGCAGTCCCCCGGCGTGTCGGTGTCACGGCAGGCCATGGCCGCCTCACTTGGTCCGCGGGATTTCGATCTTCGGCAGCGTGCCGGCCGGGCGGGCGCGGCCCTTGCGCACGCCATAGAGCTCGAGGCGATGGCCGATCAGCTCGTAACCGAGCTCGTCGGCGATCTTCTCCTTGATCCGCTCCAGGTCCTCGTTGACGAACTCCACCACCTCGCCCGTCTGCACGTCGATCAGGTGGTGGTGGTGTTCGTCCCGGTTCTCCTCGTAACGCGCCCGACCGTCACCGAAATCCAGACGCTCGATCACGTTCGCCTCTTCGAACAGGCGCATCGTGCGGTAGACGGTGGCGATGGAGATGTTGGGATCGATCTCGATCGCCCGGCGGTAGACCTGCTCCACATCCGGATGGTCGGTGGAATCCGACAGCACGCGGCTGATGACGCGGCGCTGTTCGGTCATCTTCAGGCCCTTCTGGACGCAGAGCTGTTCGAGACGCGACGGCATGATGTCGGCTCCATCGGACGACGGCGGTACATTCGCATCATATGGAATGATGGCGAGGCAGGGCGAGGGGAATCCGCCTGGTACCTCGCCGCCTATTCCGCCGCCAGCGGCAGGGACACGACGGCCCGCGTTCCGACCCCGGGGCTGCTTTCCAGCATCAGCCGGCCGCCGTGGAGCTCGACCAGCGATCGGGCGAGCGGCAGCCCTAGACCCACGCCCTCGAAGCGGCGGCCCAAAGCCGCGTCCGCCTGCGCGAACGGTTTCTGCACCGCCTCGATCTGGTCGGGCGCGATGCCGATCCCGGTGTCGCTGACCTCGATGTGGACATGCCCGTCGCCACATTGCGCCGAGACGGAGACGCGGCCACCGGCGGGCGTGAACTTGATGGCGTTGGACAGGAGTTTCAGCAGCGCTTGGCGCATCAGACGCCGGTCGAGGGAGACGTGGGGCAGCGGCCCCTCCAGCCGCAGGTCGAGCGTCAGGGAGGCGCCGGCGGCTTTGTCCTGCACCAGACGGACGCAGGCGCCGACCAGTTCGCCCAGGTCCGCGGGCTCGCGCACGGGCTGCAGTCCGCCCGTCTCGATCTGGGCCATGTCGAGGATGTCGTTCATCGCGGCCAGAAGGCGGTCGCCCGCCTCGTGGATGAGGCCGGCATAATCCCGATATGCGTCGGTTCCGAGGGGGCCGACCATCTCCCCCTCGATCATCTCGGCGAACCCGATGATGGCGTTGAGGGGCGTGCGGAGTTCATGGCTCATGTTGGCCAGGAACTGCGCCTTGGCACGGTTCGCCACCTCGGCGGCGGCGCGCGCCTCCTCCAGCCTGCGGGCCGTCTCCCGCTCGACCGTGACGTCGCGCATGACGCCGACGAACAGATGCTCCCCCACAGCCTTCACCTCGGTGATGGACAGGTGGATGTCGACGGGGGTGCCGTCCTTGCGGCGGGCCCGCAGGCCGCGCCCGATCCCGATGATCCGCGCCTGTCCGCCCGCAAGGTAGCGGGCGATATGGGCCCCGTGCGCGGCTCCCTCGCCCGCGTCCATGAGCAGGCCGATGTCGCGACCGACCAGCTCCTCCGGCGAGTAGCCGAAGACGGCGAAGACCGCCGCGTTGGCGAAGCGGATGCGCCCGTCGGTCCCGGTCAGGACGATGGCCTCGACCGCGTTCGCGACCGCCGCCTGGAAGACGGCCTCGGCGAGGGTGTCCGCCCCGCCGGGATCCTGGTCCTCCCCGGATCCGTCGGGGTTTTCGGCCGCTTGGTCCCGCTCCAGGGCGTCTGTGGGGCGCATCGTTGGACTGATCTTTCCGCGGCTGAACCGGTTTGTTGCCGAGCCATACATCCAATGACTGAAAAATGTCTTAACCGGTTCCGTCCTCGCACGCGTCGCGGCGGGCCGGAGTGTCCAGCAGGGCGATCAGCCGGTCCAGTTCGTCCTGCGACAGCGCGCCAATGCGGCGCGCCAGCAGGTTGGCCGCCAAGGTATGTTTGGGCGTCAGCCCGCCCGTCTCCACCGTGACCCGCGGGTCGGACAGGCGCACGAGCTTCTCCAGCTCCTCCGCCTCGTCCCAGATGATGCCGAAATAGGCGCAGATCTGCTGCACCAGGATCGGCGAGGGCAGCCCCTTGTGCCCATGCTCCAGGGCCGACAGATAAGCGGACGAGATCTGCAGCTCGCGCGCCATGTCCTTCAGCGCGATCCCCCGCGCCTCACGCATCCGCCGCACCCGCTCACCGAAGGGGGTCATGGGGCCACCTCACCCATACCGCCGCGCGGCTTCCAGCGTCAGGCCCAGGCCGACGGCGCCGAACTTGTCGCCTTCCACCACCTTGGCCGTCGGCACCTCGCCTGTGATGGCGGTCCGCACGGCCGGCAGCAGGGTTGAGCCGCCGGTGAGGAACACGGCGTCCACCTGGGTGGCCGCCAGTCCCGCCTGGGACAGGCAGCTCCGCACCATGGCGGCGAGCCGGTCCACGGGCTCCGCGATGGCCTCGGCCAGCCGACCCCGCGTGGCGGGCGCGTCAAGGCCCGGCTCCACCGGCGACAGGTCGATGTCGTGGGCGCGCTCGGCCGACAGGGCGATCTTCGCCGCCTCCACCCGCATGGCTAGCGTATGGCCGAGATGGCGGGTCAGCACCGTCTCCAGCCGTTCCAGCAGGCGGGGCCGCACGGCCCGGGCCTTCACCCGCCGCACCTCCGCCAGGGTGGCGGGCGTGTAGAGGAAGTTGATCTTCGCCCAGGTGGCGAGGTCGTGGTACCAGCCGTTCGGCGTGATCAGATTGCCATGCAGCGGCGCCTTGAAGCCCAGATGCGGCATCACCGCCTCAAGGCTGAGCAGCCGGTCGAAGTCCGTGCCGCCGATGCGCACCCCGTCATTCGCCAGGATGTCCGCCGCCCGGTCCGCCCGGCCCGCCCGCTCCGGCCCGATGCGGACGATGCTGAAGTCGGAGGTGCCGCCGCCGATGTCGGCGATCAGGGCCACCTCCTCCCGCACGGTCTGCATCTCGTAATGCAGGGCGGCCGCGATGGGCTCGTACTGGAAGCTGATCTCCTTGAACCCGGCGTCCTGGGCGATCCAGCGCAGCGCGTTCTCCGCGCGGGCGTCGGCCTCCGGATCGCCATCGACGAAATGCACCGGGCGGCCGTGCACCACATGGGTCAGCTCCCGGCCCAGCGCCGCCTCCGCCACCGTCTTGGCGTGATTGACGAACAGGCCGATCACCTGCCGGAAGCCGATCCGGCGGGACTGGAGCAGCGTGTCCTCGTCGATCAGGGGGGTGCCCAGCACGGATTTCAGCGACCGCATCAGCCGCCCCTCCGCACCCGTGACATAGGCCGCCATGGCCGCCCGCCCGAAGACCGGCCGCTGTTCCTCGAAGTCGAAGAAAACGGCGCTGGGCAGGGTGGTGTCGCCTCCCTCCAGCGCCGCCAGCGCGACGCCGTTGCCGTGAATTGTGCCTAAGGTTGTGTTGGACGTCCCGAAATCGAGTCCGCACGCGGTCATGGCTCCCGCCTCCGTCTGAGGAAGACATAGAACGCGCCGGCACCGCCATGCTGCGGCTGGGCCTGGTGGACCGCCAGGACGAGGGTGCGGAATGGAGCCTCGTTGAGCCAACGCGGGACGGCGCTTCTAAGGATGCCGCGCCCCTCCGTCAAGCCTCCTTTCCCCGTGATCACCAGGATCAGCCGGTGCCCCCGGTCGTGCCCCCGCCGCACGGCGGCCAGCAGCGCGTCGTGCGCCTCCGACTGGGTCATGCCGTGCAGGTCGATCCGCCCGTCGACGGGCAGCCGCCCTTTGCGCACCTTCTCGTCCGTGCGCTTGTCGATGCCGCCGCGCGTCCCCAGCGCGGTAGGGGCCAGATCGATCGAGACGGCGTGGCGCGACCGCACGGGCAGCTCGGGCGGCGGCGCCGGCGTGGCCGGTGGCGGCCGGATGGCCTGCGCGGGCGGCTCCGGCGGCTTGGACGGCAGGGGTGGGAGCGGTGCCTCCGCCTGCGCCTTGCCGCGCTTGGTCCGGTACAGCGGCCGGGCGTCCCGCACCACCGTGCGCCACAGCTCCAGCTCCGCCGCCGTGGGCGCACGCCTGCGGGTCATGGCGGCGGCCCGCTCACCCCTGCGGCGCGGTCGCGTCGCCGACCAGCAGGATGTGCAGCCGCCCCGGCCCGTGGGCGTGGAGCTGCGGGGTCTGTTCGATGTCGGCCGTGCGCGAGGGGCCGGTGATGAAGTTGACCGTGCGGGGGAACTCCGCCGCCTCGGTGAAGCCGGCGCGCAGCATGTCCCACGCGTCCTCGTAGCTGCCCACCACGCGCTCCACCGGCAGCACCACGATGTGCGTGTTCGGCAGGAAGTTCAGCGTGGTCGGGTGCCCGGGGCCGGACCGGGTCATCAGCGTGCCCGTCTCCGCCACCGCCGCCAGGGCGGGCGTGACACTGACCAGGTCGTCCGGTGCGGCGGGGCCATACAGCACCTCGAGCGTCGGTCGGCGGTCCCAGGGCAGGGCCGAAAGGTCCGCGTCCGGTCCCACCCGCACCCGGCTGGGCAGGTTGTGGGCGGACAGGTAGTCCGCGACGGCGTGCGGCACCCGCGCACCGTTCGGCACCACCTCCACAGTGGCCGCACTGGCCGTGGCCATCTGGATGAAACGGTCCACGGCCTTCGCACCCGCGTCCTGGCCCCGCGCGGGCACGAGGTTGCGGGGATGCCCCTTCACCCGTTCCGCCACGGCGGCGCGGGCCGCCGCCTCGTCGCGATCCCTCGCGGCGCCGCGCAGGATGCCCAGGATGCCGTCGCGCGCCGACTCAGCCATGCGTACGCCCCTTGCGGGATGCGTACAGGTCCTGGAACGTACGTCCCTGGGGGGCCGGGAAATCCCGCTGGCTGGTCCAGCCGCCGGCCAGCGGCAGCATGCCGAACCGACCCCGCCTGCGCCCCGCCAGCCCCAGCGCCGCCATCGCCACCCTGGCGCCCGCCCCATAGAGGGCCGGCCGCTTGGCGAACCAGGCCCAGGTCTTCAGCCCCTGCCGCATCCAGGCAGGCTGGAGGTTCGCCTCGAACTCCTTCTCCCGCCAGTGGCGCATCAGCTTCGGCAGCGGGATGCGCACGGGGCACACGCTCTCGCACTTGCCGCAGAAGGTGCTGGCGTTGGGCAGGTGCCCCGCCTCCTTGATGCCCAGGATCGCCGGGTCGACCACCGCACCGATCGGGCCGGGGTAGACCCAGCCGTACGCGTGCCCGCCGACCGCGTGGTACACCGGGCAGTGGTTCATGCAGGCGCCGCAGCGGATGCAGCGCAGCACCTCCTGCATCTCCGTGCCCAGCAGCGCCGACCGGCCGTTGTCCACCAGCACCACGTGGAACGCCTCCGGCCCGTCCAGATCGCCGGGGCGGCGCGGGCCGGTGGAGAAGGTGGTGTATGTACTGAACTCCTGCCCCGTGGCGGAGCGCGCCAGCAGGCGCAGCAACGTCGACACGTCCTCCAGCGTCGGCACCACCTTCTCGATGCTGGTCAGCACGATATGGGTCTTCGGCAGGGTCTGGGTCAGGTCGCCGTTGCCCTCGTTGGTGACGATGACCGTGCTGCCCGTCTCCGCGATCAGGAAGTTCGCACCGGTGATGCCGACATCCGCCTGCAGGAACTTGTCCCGCAGCAGGACCCTCGCCTCCGTCAGGATGTCCGCCGGTTCGGTGAGCTGCCGATCGTGCGGAAGGTGGGTGTGGATGCGGCGGAAATCGTCGGCCACCTGCTCCTTCGACAGGTGCAGCGCGGGCGCGATGATGTGGCTCGGCGCCTCCTTGCGGATCTGGAGGATGTATTCGCCGAGGTCCGTCTCCACGACTTCCAGACCGGCGGCCTCCAGTGCCGTGTTCAGGCCCACCTCCTCGCTGACCATGGACTTGCCCTTGGTCACCATGCGGGCACCGGCGTCGCGGCACAGCTTCAGCACGATTTCCCGCGCCTCGGCCGCCGTGCGGGCCCAGTGCACATGGCCGCCGCGCGCGACGACGTTCGCCTCGAACATCTCCAGATACAGGTCCAGATGGGCCAGCGCATGGTCCTTGATGCGCTTGCCCTCGTCGCGCAGCGCCTCGAACTCCGGCAGGGCCGCCACCGCCGTGGCGCGCCGCTGCGGGAAGCCGGCCTTGAACTTGGCAAGCGCCTTGTTCAGCTGCGGATCGCGCAGCGCCGCGCTGACATTCTCCGGAAAGGCATGGGCCGTGGATTTCATCGCATCGCTCCCGCCGACATACCCCTCACCCCCCTCGCTCCCGCTCGGGACCCTCTCCCGCAAGGGAAGAGGGGCAACTTCGTTCCGGCATTCGCCGAGAGGGGTCGCCGTCGCATCAGGACTGTCCCTCCCCGATCGGCGGGGCGGAGAGGTCGCCGGCCAGCACCTCCGCCACGTGACGCACCTTCACGCCGCTGCCTTCCCGCTTCAGCCGCCCGGCCATGTTCATCAGGCAGCCCATGTCGCCGGCCAGCAGCGTGTCGGCCCCGGTGGCCATGATGGCGGCGGCCTTGTCGCCCACCATCTTGCCGCTGATCTCCGGATACTTGACGCAGAAGGTGCCGCCGAAGCCGCAGCAGACCTCCGCGTCCGGCATCTCAACCAGCTTCACGCCCTCCACCCCGCGCAGCAGGCGGCGCGGCTGCTCCTTCACGCCCAGCTCCCGCAGGCCGGAGCAGCTGTCATGGTACGTCACCGTGCCCGGGTACCGCGCCGCCAGGGCCGACACGCCGCGCACCTCCGTCAGGAAGGACACGAGTTCGTAGGTGCGCTGCGCCAGCCGGTGGGCCTTCGGGGCCCATTCCGCATCGTCCTTGAACACCTCCGGATAGTGCTTGCGCACCATGCCGGCACAGGACCCCGACGGCGCCACCACATAGTCGCAGCCCTCGAACGCCTGGATCATCAGCTTGGCGAGATCGGCCGTGTCCGCCCGGTCGCCGGAGTTCCAGGCCGGCTGGCCGCAGCAGGTCTGGCGCGGCACCACCACCTCGCAGCCCGCATCCTCCAGCAGCTTCACGGCGCTGAAGCCCACGGCCGGCCGGAACAGGTCCACGAGGCAGGTCACCATCAGCCCCACGCGGGGCCGGGTCGTCGCGTCCGTCGCGGTGTGCTGGGCCGTCTGGGCGTCTGGCATGCGGTGGTGCTCTCCCGGCGGCGGAAGGCCGCGCTGCACTGAACAATAGGCACCCGGACCCGGCCCGGCAATGCGGCCTGATGGTTCAGCGACGGAAGAGGTCGGCCGGGCGGGCCGCCGCACGACCGCCCCTTGACGCGGCAGCGCCGCGAATCACTTTCTGCGCGAGTTGACAACCAGATACACGCGTGAGGACGCATCGATGCCCGACGCACTGCACAAGCCGACCAACCCCACCGCCGAAGACATCCGGCACTGGTTGTTGCCGCGCTCCGCCTTCACCCGTCTGATGGGCACGCAGGTGCTCCGCTGTGGTGAGGGGGAGGCGGAACTGGCCCTGGACATGAAGCCCGAACTCAGCCAGCACCACGGCTTCCTGCATGGCGGCGTCACCTTCACCATGATGGACAATGTCGCCTGCTGGGCCGCCGCGTCCCTGGTCGGCGATCTGGTCAGCGTCGGGATGACCGTGAACTTCGTGGCACCGGGCGTCGGGGAGCGGTTCACGGCCAACGCCAAGGTCGTCAGCGTGAGCAAACGCATGATCGTCGCCAACACGGAGGCCTGGGCCGAGCGCGACGGCCAGCGCAGGCTGATCGCGACGGGCGTTTGCACCATGCTGCCGACCCAGGCGGCGGCCGTCGGCACCGGATGACGGGTCCGCGCCCCCGCCTGATGGCGCGGGGGCGCGGGGCCGGATCGGGCGCGTTCAGCGGCCGCCATCGCGGACGATGTTGAGCGCCAGCTGCGCGTCCAGCGGTTCACCCGCGTCGGCCAGCTGGATCACCCGATCCATCTGGGGCTTCGCCGAACGGAAGGCCTGCTTCGTGCAGGCGGGGCGCTCGATCGCCACCACCCTGACGGGATCGTGGCGGTAGATCGCGCGGCAGCCCTCGGCGGCGGCGGTCCAGACCCGGTCGCGCAGGGCGCGGCGGCCCTCCTTCGTGGCGATATCGAGGTCCGCGAAGCGTACCGTCCTGCGGAAGCTGTTCCGATCCGAATAGTCGCCAGCCCCTCTGACGGTCACCTCCGGCATCTCCGCGGCGGGGGCGGCGATGGGGCCGGCGGCACCGGCCAGCAGGAGCGCCGCCACGAACGCGGTGGCGGCATGGCGGCACAGGATGGGGGAACGGGACAGGATCGACATGGCGTGATCCTCGCGGGCGGCGCCCGCCTGGAGCGTCGCCGCTCTGGGGTTAAGGCGGACGGGGCGGACCGGAGGGTCCGTTTCCCGTCGGGTCGGGTGCCTGGATGGCGCCCTTGTCCCGCCCATCAGCTCACGCCCGATCCGACGAGACCGCAATCGGGCTTCGGAATCGGAGTATCGTCCAGATGCGCCGAGGGGCAACTTTATTACGTCACGGATGCGTTTCGGTTACCGAACCGAAATGCCAGAGGCGGCGGACGCGCAAGCCTGTTTCAAACGACGGCGGCGCGGTTCTGCTCGCTGCCGACGCCGCCCGGGCGGGCTGGAAGGCGGCACTGCACGGTCGTGCCCCTCTCGGGCTGGCTCTCGATGATGACGCTGCCGCCATGCAGCTCGATGAAGCTTTTCACCAGCGACAGGCCAAGGCCGGCGCCCGCCTGCCGGCTCTGCATGCCGGCCCGCTCGAAACGGCCGAACACGCGTTCCTGATCGGCGGACGGGATTCCGATGCCGGTGTCGCTGACCGACAGCACCAGGGTGTCGCCGTCCCGCGCGGCGGCGAGCGTGACGGTGCCGCCGGGCGGCGTGAACTTCACGGCGTTGCTGACGAGGTTGAACAGGGCCTGCTTCAGGCGCTTCTCGTCGCCTTCGATGCGGCCGATATCCTCGGGCGCGTCGATCTTCAGGGTGAGGCTCTGGTTCCGCACCCAGTCGCGCGTCAGGCCGGCCACCCCGTTCAGCAGGACGGTGACATCCACCTCCTTGCGCTCCAGCACCATGAACCCGGCCTGGATGGTGGCGAGATCGAGGATGTCGTTCACCAGCGCCAACAGGCGGCGGCTCGCTTCCAGTACGCCCCGGGCATATTCGAGCTGCCGGGGATTGAGCTCGCCGAAATACTGGTTGTTGAGGATTTCCGCGAAACCCATGATCGCGTTCAACGGCGTGCGCAGCTGATAGCTGACATTGGCGATGAATTCCGACTTCAACCGGTCGGCGGTGGCCAGCGCCTCGTTGCTGGCCCGCAGAGCCTTCTCCACCCGCACGCTGTCGGTGATGTCGAGGAAGCTGACGAGCACGGCGCCATCGGGCAGCGGCACCTGCGCCACCTGGACGACGCTGGCGTCGCTGCGCTCGAGCCGGTCCGTGCGGGGCACCCGCTCCAGCAGGCTGCCCACGACCCGCTCCCGCCGCGTCTCCCAGTCCGTGCCGGTGTCCAGCAGCGGCCGCAGGGCGTCCGCCACCTTCAGCACATGCGGCTCGGCCGCGAGATCGGCGCCGGTCACTTTCCATAGGCGCTCGAAGGCTGGGTTATGCAGTTTAAGGCGCCCGTCGCTGCCGAACACGGCGACACCCTCCGCGAGGTTGTCCAGCGTTTCCTGCTGCACGGCCATGAGCGTGTTGTAGCTGCTCTCCAGCGCGAGCGTATGGGTGACGTCCTCCTGCACCAGCATCAGCCCGCCCAGCGGGTGCGGAACGGTCAGGTTGCGCAGCGTCCGCCCGTCGGGGAGGTGCATCAGCTCCTCCTCCGGCTCCACCAGCGAGGTGAAGCGGGACAGGAGCTGCTTCTTGTAGCGGGGGAAATCCGCCTGTTCCGCCAGCTTGCGCCGCTCGCGCAGTGTCTCCAGCAGTTCGCCGAAGCCGGGCTCGCCGCCGAGCCAGCCCTCGTCCAGGCCCCAGAGATGGGCATAGGCCTTGTTGTGGAAGCGCAGCCGGGTATCGGGCCCGAAGATGGCGATGGCCGACCCCAGCTGCTCCAGCACCTCGCCATGGGCGGCGATGTGCCGGGCGAGTTCGCCTTCCAGCCGCTGGAAATTGGTGCGGTCCACCGCCATCCCCAGCAGCAGATGGCCGCCCGGCAGCGGCGTCTCGGTGATGTCGAGGTAACGCCGCTCGCCGCCGACCACGATCCAGCGGGCCTCCGCCTGGGTCTCCCCGGTGGCCTGGGCCCGCTGGGCCAGCGCCTTGGGCGGGCCGGACAGGCCGGTTCCGGGCAGTTCGATCTGGTCGCGCACCACGGCTTCGGGCGAGGCCTCGGCCAGTGCGGCGAAGGCGGCGTTGCACCAGAGCAGCGACAGGTCGGCCCGCCGCAGCCAGACGGGCAGGGCGAGGCGGGCGAGCGTGTCGCGGAAGCGGTCGCGCTCCTCCTCCGCCCCCGCCATCGCCTCGCGCAGCCGCCGGTCCGCCTCGGCGGCCGGCGTCACGTCGCGCAGCCAGAGAACATGGACCGGCTCCCCGCCTTCCGCCGGGGCGGGGCCGTGCCCGCCGGCGGCCTGCAGCGTGCGCGACCCGTCGGCCGTGCGCACGGTGATCAAGAACGGCCGGCGCGTGTCGCGCAGATGGTTGAAGCTGCCATGCAGGGCGGCGGCATCCGACGGGGCCAGCGCCGTCTCCACATCGTCCAGCCGTCGCACCGCGTCCAGACCCAGCGCGGCGGCGAACCCCGGGGAGGAGGCGCTCGCCCCGTCCGCCGTCCAGGCGAACCAGGGATCGGGGGACGCCGCGACCAGCGCCTTCAGCCGATCGGTCTCGGCCGCGAGGTCGGCGGCGGCGCGGTCCCTCTCCCGCAGCAGCGCCGTCAGTCGCAGCACGCAGAAGCCGATGGAGAGCGTGAGGGCGGCCGAAAGCGCGGCCGCGGCTCCGGGCGCGAGGACGCCGGTCGCGAGCCCGAGAAGCGCGACGGCGCCCAGCGCGGCCGCCAGGACCGCGAGCGCCGCCAGATATCGTCCGACCGGCTGTGTCACGGGCGCGAGTTTACTTGCGGTGTACTTTGGAATGCAAGAAACGCTCCCGACCAGGGGATCGGCGCCGCGTCCCATTGTGGACGGTTGCGGAACGTGCCAAAGTTTTAATCGAGGAAGGCTTGGCACGCAGGATCGGCCCACGGGAAAGCGAAGATGCGCGACGCATTGCGGGATCAAAGGACGCGGCCGGGCGTTCGCGACACGCGACCGGCCTTGGAATCTGGCGCCACCCCGTCCGAAGGGTCGCTTCTCAGGCCAAGCCTGACGGCGGAATCCGGCCCCGTCGTTCAGCGCGCGCGCAAAGGCTCACGAAAGGCCAAGAGGCAGGAGAAGGAGCGGAGGCTCGCCGCCCTGGACAGGCTGAACCGGGGGGATCCGCACGCCTATGACCACCTGGACCCCGAGGTGGCCTTGGGGCTGAAGGAGATCGAGGCCAACCAGCCGCGGAAATCCGCCGCGAAGAAGAACGCGCGGCGCCACGACGCGCTTCTGGCGCAGGCCAAGGTGCCCTCCATCGTGGAGGTTGGAGCCGGTACCGGATCGGGGAGCGCGCATCTGCGCGACCGGGTGCTCAAGGCACACCCGGAGCTTGCGGCGAGCGGCACCTATCTCGCGACGGACATCAATCCCGTTGGCGGCAAGGGCAGGTTCCTCAAGGAGGTTCCGGTCTTAGGCATGGAACGGCAGCTCTCAAGGCATCTATGGCATCGCCCGGCGGACATGAGCCGCGCGCAGTACAAGGCCGCCCGCAAGCGGAACAAAGATCTTCCCCAGATCTCGGTCAAGGGGGGCGTCGACGCGAACCGTCTTGAGGAACACTTCCCGGAGCACTCCATTTCGCAGATCATCGGCGCGAACGCTTATGGGAACCGAGACGTTCCCGGCGCGAGCTACGGTCTTGTCCGCGACACGGCCGATGGCGGCACCGAGCCGGACGACCGCTTCCTCAAATCGGCGCATCGCGTGCTGAAGCCGGGCGGCACCGCCCGCCTGATCGCCCGGAGCAACTTCATCGCCCGCGAGCATCGCCTGGGCGGACTCCCAAAGCGTACGCTGAACAAGTACCTGGATCCCAAGAACAACGACTTGAAGGGTACTACGGCGCTGAACTTCGACGTGACCGCGCGGTCGATCGAGCAGCCCAGGGATGTGCATTTCTACCGACCGGATACCCATCCCGGCAAACGCAAGGAGCTGGGGGAATACAACACGGAGTTCGCCTTCAAGAGCCGGTCGGGGCCCGGCCGCTTCGCCCTTCTGCCGAGAGAAGAGGACGAGAGCTCGTCGGACAGCGAGTCGTCGAGCTACGAATCGTCATCCGAAGACGACGACGACGGCCTCGAGGATGAGCTGATGAAGTACGTGCCCGGTAACGGCGGCTGGGGCAGCGGGTTCTGATGCCGGCCCATCATCGTCGGCGCCCGTCTTTCCAGCGGGCGCCGACGATGGTGGGGGCAACGGATGGCAGAGCCATCAGTACCGGTAGTGATCCGCCTTGAACGGGCCGGCGGGCTCGACGCCGATATAGGCGGCCTGCTTCGGGGTCAGCTGGGTGAGCTTGGCACCGACCTTGGAGAGGTGCAGGGCCGCCACCTTCTCGTCCAGGTGCTTGGGCAGCACGTAGACCTTGCGCTCGTACTTCTGGTGGTGGTTCCACAGCTCGATCTGGGCCAGCACCTGGTTGGTGAAGCTGGCGGACATCACGAAGCTCGGGTGGCCGGTGGCGCAGCCCAGGTTCACCAGGCGGCCCTTGGCCAGCACGATCAGGCGCTTGCCATCGGGGAACACGACCTCGTCCACCTGCGGCTTCACCTCCTCCCACTGATAGTTCCGGAGGGCGTCGATCTGGATCTCGCTGTCGAAGTGCCCGATGTTGCAGACGATCGCCCGGTCCTTCATCGCCCGCATGTGGTCCAGCGTGATCACGTCCACGTTGCCGGTGGCGGTGACGAAGATGTCGCCCAGGGCGGCGGCCTCGTCCATGGTCACCACGCGGTAGCCTTCCATCGCGGCCTGGAGGGCGCAGATGGGGTCGATCTCGGTCACC
>JAJUIU010000086.1 GCA_029267445.1 Rhodospirillaceae bacterium | reverse complement strand
CGGCCGCTGCCGCCGGGGCCGAGCAGGAACGCAAGGCCGAGCCGGAGGCGCCGCCCAGCGGCATTCTGCTGCGCCAGCCGCCGGCCGCCCCGGCGCCCCGTTCCAACGTCAACCGTGGCAGCGTTGAGGCCGCCAAGGCCCGCATCCAGACGCCGCTGCTGGAGCGCATCGACGTCAGCGCCGCCGCCCGGCTGCCCCGGACCGAGCTGGCCCGCGACCTGACCCCGCTGATCGAGGAGCTGCTGACGGAGCAGAAGATCCAGCTCAACGCGCCGGAACGGACCGAGCTGGTCGAGCGGGTGCTGGACGACATGCTGGGCCTGGGCCCGCTGGAGCCGCTGCTGGCCGACGAGGGCATCACCGACATCATGGTGAACGGGCCCAAGCAGGTCTATGTGGAGCGGCGCGGCAAGCTGGAGCTGTCCGAGGCGCAGTTCCGCGACAACGCCCATGTCATGGCCGTGGCGACCCGCATTGTCGCCGCCGTCGGCCGCCGGGTGGACGAGAGCACGCCGCTGTGCGACGCGCGCCTGGCCGACGGCAGCCGCGTCAACATCATCATCCCACCGCTGGCCATCGACGGACCCAGCATCTCCATCCGCAAGTTCGCCAAGAAGAAGATCACCCTGGAGGTGATGGAGCGGCAGGAGAACATGTCGCCCGCCATGGCGACCGTTCTGCGGATCGCCGGCCGCTGCCGGCTGAACATCCTGATCAGCGGCGGCACGGGTTCGGGCAAGACCACGCTTCTGAACGCGATCTCGCAGATGATCGACCCCGGTGAGCGCATCGTCACCATCGAGGACGCGGCGGAGCTCCAGCTTCAGCAGCCCCATGTGGTGCGGCTGGAGACCCGGCACGCGAACCTGGAGGGCCAGGGCGAGATCACCATGCGCGACTTGGTGAAAAACGCGCTGCGCATGCGCCCCGACCGCATCATCCTGGGCGAGATCCGCGGGGCGGAGGCGCTGGACATGCTCCAGGCCATGAACACCGGCCACGACGGCAGCCTCGCCACCATCCACGCCAATCGCCCGCGCGAGGCCCTGACCCGGCTGGAGAACATGGTCGGCATGACCGGCATCAACCTGCCGGCCAAGGCCGTGCGGACCCAGATCGCCTCGGCCGTGAACCTTATCGTGCAGGTCAGCCGCATGCGCGACGGCGTGCGCCGCATCACCTACATCAGCGAGGTCGTGGGCATGGAGGGCGACATCGTCACCATGCAGGACCTGTTCTGGTACGAGTTCCGGGGCGAGGGCCCGGGCGGCCGCCTGATCGGCGACTACAAGTCCGCCGGCATCCGCCCGGCCTTCTCAGACCGCGCCGCCTATTTCGGGCTGGACAAGGTCCTGCTGGAGGCGATCTGACATGGCGGACGGCCTGCTGATGCCCCTGCTGATCGGCCTTGGCGCCGGCGCCGTCCTGTTCCTGGGGGCGTCCGCCCTGTCCGGCGGCGGCGACGAGCGGTTCGAGCGGCGGCTGGAGCGGGCGCGGTTGGACCAGCCGGCCGCGAAGCCCCGCCAGGGCTCCGTCCGCCGCGCCACCCAGGACAGCGGCATCCCCGGTTTCGACAAGCTGCTGAAGCGCTGGCTGCCGAACCCCGACAAGCTGCGCCGCCGCCTCGCCCGCACGGGCCGTGAGATCAAGCTGGGCGAGTATGTGCTGGCCTGCCTCGTCTGCGGGGCGGTGGTGGGGATGCTGCTGTGGGGCGTGTTCAAGCTGCCCGCCGTCGTCGCCCTGCTGGCCGGCGTGGCCTCCGGTGTCGGCGTGCCGCACATGGTCACCGGCTTCATGGCGGCCCGCCGCATGCACGCCTTCCTGGAGAGCTTTCCGGAGGCGATCGACCTGATCGTGCGCGGCCTGCGCTCCGGCCTGCCGGTGATCGAGAGCATCGTCACGGTTGGCAAGGAGCTGCCGGACCCGATCGGGGTGGAGTTCCGGCGCATCGCGGATTCCGTCCATCTCGGCCGATCCCTGGACGAGGCGCTGTGGGAGGTGGCGGAGCGGCTGGACACGCAGGAGTTCAAGTTCTTCATCATCGCCATGGCGATCCAGCGGGAGACCGGCGGCAATCTGGCCGAGACGCTGGCCAACCTGTCCGGCCTGCTGCGCCGGCGCCGGCAGGTGAAGCTGAAGATCAAGGCCCTGTCGTCGGAGGCGCGGGCCAGCGCCTGGATCATCGGGTCGCTGCCGTTCCTGATGTTCGGCATCCTGCTGATGCTGAACCCCGACTACACCCTGACCCTGATCCGCGACCCGCGTGGCCTGATGATGACCGGTGTGGGGCTGCTGTTCATCAGCGTCGGCGCCGGTGTCATGGCGAAGATGGTGAAGTTCGAGATATGAGGGTGCAGCCTTGACCCTGGCCGACCTCCTTCCCGCCGGGATGACCCCGGTCGATGCCGCCGCCCTGCTCTCGGGCGCCGCAGCGCTGCTGGTGGTCACGCTGGTCTGGCGCGCGCTGATCGAGGTCGACCACCTGCCCGCCCGGCTGAAGGCGCTGGACCGGCGGCGGGACGAACTGCGCGGCGATCTCTCCCGCAAGACCAGCCACCGCACGCGGCTGGACGTGCGGGCCAGCCCCGCCGCCAAGCTGGGCCAGCGCTTCGCCAGCCTCAAGGGCGCGCGGGCCGCCGCCCTGCAGCTCCGGCTGGCGCAGGCGGGGTTCCGGTCGGCCGAGGCGCAGGTCCGTTTCGGCCTCGCCCGCGTCCTGACGCCCATCGTCGTCGGCGCGCTGGTGGCCGTGATGGCCTATGGCGGCGCGGTCAAGACACCGGACATGGCCAAACCGTTCATCGTCCTGCTGGCGGCCGGGGTCAGCGTGCTGCTGCCCGATCTCTGGATCGCCAATCTCGCCCAGAAGCGGCGGGAGGCGATCCGCAAGCAGCTGCCGGACACCTTCGACCTGCTGGTGATCTGCGCCGAGGCGGGCCTCAGCCTGCACTCCGCCCTGGACCGCGTCTCCAAGGAGAGCATGGGCAGCTCGCCCGAACTGGCGGACGAGCTGGCCCTGACGGCGCTTGAGCTGAGCTTCCTGCCCGACCGCAACAAGGCGCTGTCCGGGCTTGGCGACCGGGTGCCGCTGCCGGGCATCCGGGCGCTGGTGAACACCTTCCTGCAGACCGAACGCTACGGCACGCCGCTGGCGCAGGCGCTGCGCGTGCTGTCCTTCGAGATGCGGGAGGAGCGCATGCTGAAGGCGGAGGAGAAGGCCGCACGGCTGCCGGCCATCCTGACCGTGCCGATGATCATCTTCATCCTGCCGCCGCTGTTCATCGTGCTGATCGGACCGGCGATCCTGCGCACGATCGACAACCTGTCCCGCATCTGAAGCTAAGGGTAGCGGGCGGGTCCGGAACGACCGGGCCCGCCCCCGTCCGCCCGGATCAGCCCTTCACGTATCCGGCCCCGCCCGCCGTCCCGGCCGGTGCCGCCTTGCGTGCCAGCTCGCGGGCATGGGCGAGGTTCGCCTTGTGCCGCTCCGTCGCGCGCGGGTCGGCGGCGACCGCCTCAAGCATGGGCAGCGCGCGGTCGTAGACACCGCGCAGCGCCAGGGCGAAGCCCAGGTTTCCGCGCAGCGTCAGATCATCCGGCGCCACCTTCATGCCGGTTTCAAAGGCCTGCACCGCCTCCTCATGGCTGCCCGCCATGTCGAGGGCCACGCCCAGGCCGTTGTAGGGGCGCGGATCGTTCGGCGCGGCGGAGACGGCGGCGCGGTAGGCTTCGGCGGCCTGGGCCGGACGCTCCAGCGCCACCAGGGCGCGGCCTTTGCCGATCAGCGCCTCCACATTGCGGGGGTCGAGCCGCAGCACGCCATCATACGCCTCAAGCGAGGCGGCGGGGGCGCCCGCGTCCCAGCCGACGCGACCCAGCGCCAGCCCCGGCTCCACCCGGTTCGGCTGGGCCGTCTGCGCCTTGCGGTACAGGTTGGTGGCGGTCGCGAGGTCGCCCGAGGCTTGGGCCGTGGCGGCGACACGCATCAGACTGTCGAAGGAGTCCGGTTCACGGGCCTTCTGACCGAGGCCCGTGGTGGTGCAGCCTGCGAGGCCGAGGACCAGGAGGGCGGCGGTGGAGGTGCGGGTCAGGACATTCACGGGCTACGGATCCTTGGCTGGGAAACGCGAAAACAATCCTAGCACAGCCTTGCAAATACTGGTACCGTTCGCGGAAATCGTCACCTCGCCCGGGTTAATAATTCCCCAACCGGTGTGGCTTTCCGGTCGCTGCATGACTAGGTTCGATCCGATGACGCAGAATCCAACGGGCCGCGCCGCGCGCCACCGCGGTGACCGGCCATGACCCTGCCCTCCCGCGCGCCGGAAACCTCACCCCGCGGCAGCAGCGGCCAGCGCTCGCCGAATGATCTGCCGCGGCTGATCGAGCGGCTCCACCGCCGCTTCCTCGATGTCGTCCGTCTGGAGCTCGCCCGCCTGGGCATCGAGGATATCAGCCCCGTCCAGGCGCTGATGCTGGTGACCATCGGGGCGGAAGAGATGTCGGTCCGCGACCTGATCGAACGCGGCTATTACCTTGGCTCCAACGCCTCCTACAACCTCAAGCACTTGGTCGAGGCGGGCTATGTGGACCGGGCCCAGTCGCAGCGCGACCGCCGCTCGGCCCGGCTCAAGCTGTCGCCCTCCGGCGTCGACCTCTACACGCAGCTGCGCCAGATGGAGGCCCTGCATATCGAGGCGCTCGCCCGGTCGGAGGCGGAAATGGCCGACCTGGAGGCGACATACCGCACGCTGCGGCGCCTGGAACGGGCCTGGACCGACATCATCCGCTACGACGCGCTCGACCTCGACTGAGCGGGCGAATCCCGGCTCAACTTTGTCACATCGGCCAGTTTGACTTCCACGCCTGCCCGGAAGGCGTATTCACGGCGATGAGGACTGGACCGGGCCGCGATGAACTCTTGGCGCCGCCGCCGCCCGCGGAGCCTTCCGCCCTGGTGGTTTGCCGCGCGGCCGCCGCCGTATAGACTGGCGCACTGACGGCCGCGCGCCCACCCGGGTGTCGCGCCACCCCTTCGTGGCCGCTCCACAGGCTCCCATGACCAGTCTCGCGTCCAGTCTGGGCGACCCGTGGCCGCTGCTGGCCCTCACGGCGCTCCTGGCCCTCTGGCTCGACCGGCGGGAGGGGCGCGCGGCGGCCGGCGCGTGGCTGCTGACGATCCTCGGCTGCCTTGGGTCGGTGGTGGTCATGAAGACCGCCGGCTACGCGGCGCACCGGATCTTCGCCCTCGGGGACCGGCCCTTCACCATCAGCGGCCATGCGGCCTTCGCCGCCTGCGTCTATGGCGGGGTGGTCCTGGCGTGCGTCCGGCGCGCACGCGCGGCATCCGCCGACAGGCGCGGCACGGCGTACGCGCTCGCCACGCTCGCCGGGGCCGCCGCCCTGGTCCTGACGCTCGCCGTGGGGCACAGCCGGGTGGCCATCCGGGCGCACACGCCGGCCGAGGTGGCGGCCGGGATCGCGGTCGGCTGGCTGGCGCATCTCCTCACAGCCGGGCCGGGGCGGCGCATCGCGGCGCGGCGGTCGGGCGCGCTGATCGCCGGGTTCGCCGCCGTCGCCCTGGTCTGGAGCGGGCTGATGCTGGCCGGACTGAAGACGGAGCTGATCCTGAAGGATCTGGGCGAGCGGGTCGGCGCGGCCCTGTCCACCGCCGCCTCCGCCCGTGGCCGCTGAGCGGTCAGAGGCCGCCGCCAACCACCGATCCGTCCTTGCGGCGGGAGAGCTGGACCTGACCCTCCACACATTTCACATAGGTGGTCTTGCCCGGCACCAGCCCGTCGCAGATGGTGACCAGGGCGCGCGGCAGGGCGCCGAACTCCTTGGAGCCCCGCACCCCGGCGTTGTAGGTCTCAAGATGCGTCTTGAGGGAGGATTTGCTGACGGGCTTGCCATTCTGGTCGATCATGGGGACAACCTTGGGGTCTGGTTCAGGACCGTTGGACGGGAACGCCCGTTGAGACGACCTGATGGGGCGTCACGGGCGGAGTGCGAGAGGCGCCGCGCGAGCGTAACCGCGGCGGATGGAAAGGCAATGGCATGAGCAGCGCGATCGAGATCCTGCGGCAGTTCGGACGTCCGACCGAGCGCGAGGAATCGGTGTTGAACGAGGTTCTCGGCCGGCTGGGCCAAGGCGAGATCGAGGCCCACGACGCCATCGACGAGATCATGGACCGGCTGGACTGGCCGCTGGAACGGGCGGCGGCGGAGGTGGACGCGTTCCTGGAGTGAACCGTTTCCGCCCGTCGGCCGTTGCTTGATCGGACGATGGCCCGCCCTACATCCAGTGGCGTCCAGGGGCGCGGGCGTCAGGGGAGACGGCGGAATGACCGGAACCATCGCACTGCTGCGGTTTCTGGCCCTCGGGGTGGCGTTCTTCCTGGTGGTGGACCGGCAGGGCCGGCCCCGGCCGGGGGTCGGGCGCCGGCTTCAGGCGCGGCCGGCGCGCTGAACCTGGCGAAGGCCGCCCTCCATCGAAAGCGACACGGATGAGCCACCCGCAGGCACCGCACGCCATCCTGGAACTGGCCGACCACTGCATGTCGGTCACGCGGGACATCATGCGCGGGCGCGAGACGCCCCTGGGCGACGGCCCGGACACGGCGGCGGTGGAGGCCATGCTGGCCATCGTCGCGGCCATCGACAATGGCCGCATCCCGCGCCCGACCGGCTGGGACGACCTGCGCGACCGCGTCCTCGCCATGTATGCGCGGCTGCAGGCCGGTGCCCGCGACATCGGCGCGCCGGACGCCGTCTGACCGCGCCATTTATCCGCCCGTCGGACGCGCGCCCTTGATTTTGGCGAAGAGCATGGTCATTCCTTCAAAACGATGCATATTAGCATCTATTCGGAGTGCCCCGCATTGAATGGTCCCATCGATCCGGATCGTCTGGAGAAGGCCGCCACGGCCGCGGAGGAATTCCTCCGCTCCCTCGCCAGCCGGCATCGGCTGATGATCCTCTGCGCCCTCATGGAGGGGGAGCTTTCGGTCACGGAGATCAATCGGCGGGTCCCCCTGTCCCAGTCGAACCTGTCGCGACATCTCGCCCTGCTGCGGGCGGAGCGGCTGGTCGGCACGCGCCGCGACGGCAACGTGATCTACTATCGGATCGATTCCGCCATGGTACCGCCGATCCTGGGTGAGCTGTACCAGCTCTTCTGCGGGCCGGAGGCCGTGGCCGCCGACGCACGCCCGGCGGGCGAGGTCCCGCTCCGCCGCGTCGCCGGCGGCTGACCCGTCGCCGCACCGGGCCGAACCCGGCTGGATCGCCCACTCCCGAACCATCCGATTCGCCGCCCCCACGAAGCGGGGCGCCCGTTTCCGGATTCCCGTTGGCAAGCGATCGGTTCACTGAAAATAATACTCCCGCGCACGCGCATCGGGAGGAACGTCATGAGACGAACAACAGTCATAAGCGTCGCGGTCGCCGTCATCGCCCTGGCCGGAACGGCCGCCGCCCAGTCCCCCACGGCCGCACCGCCGGCCCCGGCCGCAACCCCCGCCCCGGCCCCCGCCGCGGCCCCACCGCCGCCGAAACCACCGGCGACGGAGACGACCCCGGCCAACATCCGGCTGATCGCCGGCAACTGCCTGGTCTGCCACAGCGAGTCCGCGTCCGCCGCCGGCGGCATGCCCATCCTGGCCGGGCAGGACGCCAAGGTGATCGCGGCCGCCTTCCGCGAGTTCCGGGACGGCAAGCGGCATGGGACCATCATGCCCCGCATCTCCAAGGGCTATGACGACGGGGTCGTGGACGCCGTGTCGGCCTACCTGTCCAAGACGAAGTGAAGAGGCCCGCCATGACCCAGTTCTCACGCCGTCGCGTCCTGCAGGGCGGCGCGGCCATCGCGGCCGCCGGCCTGTTCATGCCGAACATCGCCCGCGGCGCCTCGCCCAAGGTCGTCGTCATCGGCGGCGGCTTCGGCGGCGCCACCGCCGCCCGCCACCTGCGCCTCGCCGATCCGGGCATCGAGGTCACGCTGGTGGAGCGGACCAAGACCTACCAGACCTGCCCCTTCAGCAACCTCGTGTTGGGCGGGATGAAGACGATGGACCAGATCACCCACACCTACGACCGGCTGCCGTCGCGCGGCATCAAGGTCGCCCACGGGGAGGTGGTCGCCGTCGACGCCGACAAGCGGACCGTGCGGTTCGCCGACGGCGCCACCCTGCCCTATGACCGGCTGCTGCTGTCGCCCGGTGTGGACCTGCGGTACGATGGGCTGCCCGGCTACAGCGAGGCGGCGGCGGAGAAGATGCCCCACGCCTGGAAGGCCGGACCGCAGACCATGCTGCTGAAGAAGCAGCTGGAGGCCATGCCGGACGGCGGCACCGTCATCATCGTGGCGCCGGACAACCCGTTCCGCTGCCCGCCGGGGCCGTACGAGCGGGCTGCGATGATCGCCCACTACCTGAAGAACAACAAACCCAAGTCCAAGGTGCTGATCCTGGACGCCAAGGACCGTTTCTCCAAGCAGGGCCTGTTCGAGCAGGCCTGGGCGGCGGAGTATCCGGGCATGATCCAGTGGATCGGCAAGCAGGACGGCGGCAAGGCCAAGAGCGTCGATGCCGCCGCCATGACCGTGGAGACGGAGTTCGGCAAGGAGAAGGGCGCCGTCATCAACGTCATCCCGCCGCAGAAGGCCGGCAAGCTGGCGCTGACGGCCGGCGTGGCGGCGGAGAGCGGCTGGTGCCCCGTGGATTTCGAGACGTTCGAATCCAAGCTGATCAAGGGCATCCATGTGGTGGGCGACGCCTGCGTCGCCGCCCCGATGCCGAAATCGGCCACTGCGGCCACGGCCCAGGCCCGCGTCGCGGCCTATGCCATCGCGGACATGCTGCGCGACCGCAAGCCGGGGGCGCCGTCCCTGTCCAACACCTGCTACAGCATGATCAGCCCGGACTACGGGATTTCGATCACCGGCGTCTACAACGCCTTCCCCGACGGCCTGAAGGAGGTCGGGGGCGGTGTAACGCCGATGAACGCGTCCAAGGACGACCACAAGCTGGAGGCGACATACGCCTACGCCTGGTACGCGGGCGTGACGTACGAAGCCTTCGCCTGAGCACGGCGGTTCATCGAATTCCATGCGGCGGGCCGGGGAGCGATCCCCGGCCCGTTTCCTTTCGCCGCCCCGGCACCGCAATCGGCGGCGCTCTTTCCGGTTGAGACAGGCGCGGCAGGCGCCGTCCGGGGTTTCCGGACCGCGCCGATCGCCGCCGGGACCCGCCTGGGGCCCGCACCGGACAGAATGGAGCAAGGGATGAAGCGCCTGATCGCCACCACCGCGGTGGCCCTGGTCCTGGCCGCGCCCGCCATCGCACAGGATCGCCAGCCGCAGCGGGACCAGCAACAGGACCGGCGGATGGAAACACAGCCCCGAACTCCGGGGCCGGAGCAGTACCAGCGGCAACGCTCCACGGCGGAGCAGGAGACCCCGCAGACCGACGCGCGCCTGCTCTCGTCGCGGCAGATGCTGCGCAAGACCGTGCTCAGCCAGGACGGGCAGACCGTCGGGCAGGTGGACTACATCGCGGTGAACCCGCAATCCGGCGACATCGTCGCCCTGCTCGTGCGCGGCGACGGGCAGACCCGCCAGAGCCAAGGTCAAGGCCAGAGCCAAGGCGATCAGCGGCAGGGGGAGGCTGAACTGATCCCGGTGCCCTGGCACGCCGTGCAGGTCGATCTCGGCCGCCAGGGCGATGTCACGGTAAGGATGGACATGGAGGCGATCCGGCAGGTGCCGACCGTGACCGAGCGCACGATCGCGCAGGCGACCAGCCCCCGGATGATGTCCCGGCTGATCGAGTACTACGCGCCGGCCGGCCGCATGCCCAACCAGAAGCAGGCCGGCGGGAGCGACCAGGTCATGCTGGTCGGCCGCCAGATCGTCGGGCTGCTCGCCCCGCCCGAGGTCGCCACGACGCGGCAGATGCGGGGGCTCACCATCCGCACGGCCGAGGGCCGCAGCGCGGGCGAGGTCGGGATGGTGCTGCTGAACGCGGACCAGGGCCGGGTTGAGTATCTGATGCTGGCCCGGCGGGCGCAGGCGAACGGCGGACAGGGGCAGCAGGCGGGACAGGGCCGCCAGACGCGGGAACTGCTGCCGGTTGCCTTTCAGGATGTGGAGCTGGCGCCGGACGGCCGGTCCTTCACGCTGCGGCCCGACGCGCAGATCTCCGGCCTGGAGGAGGCGGAGATCGGCCTCGCCGGGGAGGATCGCCAGGGTCGGCCTGGGACGCGGGGCGACCGCCAGCGCTCAGGCCAGGGCATGATGGGCGGCGGCATGCCGGGCGACGGCATGATGGGGGAAGGCATGATGGGCCAGGGCATGACGGGCCAGGGCGGCATGATGCAGGGCCAGGGCCAGATGACCGACGAGATGCGCCAGCGCATGCGGGAGATGCACGGATCGGCCACGCCCGGCCAGATGGAGGCGATGCGGGAGCGCATGGCCGGCGGCATGATGGGCGAGCCCGGCGGGCCGCCCGACGCCCAGCTCGGCGACGGCGACATGGACCGGCTCCAGGCGCTGGACGAGCGGGCGCAGGAACTGACACGCCAGTACCGGGACCGCATGCGGCAGATCCAGACCCAGCGTGAAAGCATCCTGGACGGCGCCGGCCTCGCGGCCTCGGACCAGGGCGGCGGCCAGTAGCCCCCGGAACGGAAAACGGCCGTGCCCGGAGGGGCACGGCCGTTCCACTCACATGATCGTCGGAAAGGCTCAGGCGGCCTTTCCGGACTTCGCGACGATCTCGTCCGCCACGTTCTTCGGCACCGGCTCGTAGTGCGAGAACTCCATGGTGAAGGAGCCGCGACCCGAGGTCATGCCGCGCAGGTGGCCGATGTAGCCGAACATCTCGGACAGCGGCACATGGGCCTCAACCGCGATGTTCGCACCGCGCTCCAGCTGGCCCAGGATCGTGCCGCGACGACGGTTCACGTCGCCGATCACGTCGCCCAGGTAGTCCTCCGGGATCACCACCTCGACCCGCATCACCGGCTCCAGCAGGACCGGGGCGGCGAGCTTCATGGCCTCGCGGAAGCAGGCCTTGGCGGCGATTTCGAAGGTCAGCGCATTGGAGTCGACGTCGTGGTACTTGCCGTCCACCAGCGTCGCCTTGAAGTCCACGGTCGGGTAGCCGGCCATGACGCCGTCTTCCTTCTGGACCTGCAGGCCCTTGTCGACCGACGGGATGTACTCGCGCGGGACCGTGCCGCCCACGACCTGGTCGACGAAGGCGTAGCCCACACCGCGATCCTGCGGCTCGAACACGATCTTCACCTCGGCGAACTGGCCCGAACCGCCGGTCTGCTTCTTGTGGGTGTAGGTGTGCGTGACCGGGCGGGTGATGGTCTCACGGTAGGCGACCTGCGGCCGGCCCATCGTGCCCTCCACGCCGAACTCCGTGCGCATGCGGTCGAGCGTCACCTCCAGGTGCAGCTCGCCCATGCCGCGCAGGATGGTCTGGCCGGTGTCGCGGTCCGTCTCGAGACGGAGCGACGGGTCGGCGCGGACCATCTTGCCCAGCGCGGTGGAGAACTTGTCCTGGTCGGTGCGGTTCTTCGGCTCGACCGAGACGCTGATGACCGGGTCGGGGAAGCGCATGCGCTCCAGCACCACCGGGGCGGAGGGGTCGCACATCGTGTCGCCGGTGTCCGTCTCCTGCAGCGACACGAACGCGACGATGTCGCCGGCCCGCGCCTCTTCCAGGTCGTTGGTGTCCTTGGCGAACATCTCGACGATGCGGCCGATGCGCTCCTTCTTGCCGCGGGTGCTGTTCAGCACCGACTGGCCCTTGGAGACGACGCCCGAGTAGATGCGGGCGAAGGTCAGCGCGCCGTACTTGTCGTTGATGACCTTGAAGGCGAGTGCCGCGAACGGCTCGTCGTCGGAGGACTTGCGCTCGCCGACCGGGTTGCCGTCGGCGTCCACGGTCTTGATGTTCTCGACCTGCGTCGGGGACGGCAGGTACCAGACCACCGCGTCCAGCAGCTGCTGCACGCCCTTGTTCTTGTAGGAGGAGCCGCACAGCACGGGCACCCAGGTGCTGCGGATGGTGGCCTTGCGGATGCACTCCTTCAGCGTCTGGACGTCCGGCTCCTCACCGGTCTCCAGGTACTTCTCCATCGCCTCGTCGTCCAGCTCCAGGCAGGACTCCACCAGCTCCTGGCGGTAGTCGGCCACCTTGGACAGCAGGTCGCGGTCGTAGGCGTTGGTGATCTTCAGCTTGTCGGCGAGATCGGGGGTGACGTCCCACTCCTCCCACTTCGCGTCCTTCTCGTCGGAGAACCAGACGCGGGCCTTCATCTCCACCAGGTCGATGTGGCCGAAGAACATGTCCTCCGAGCCGATCGGGATCTGGATGCAGACCGGGCGGGAGCCCAGGCGGTCCTTCACCATCTGGACGGTGCGGCGGAAGTTGGCACCGCTGCGGTCCATCTTGTTGACGTAGCACATGCGCGGAACCTTGTAGTTGTCCGCGAGGCGCCAGTTCGTCTCGGTCTGCGGCTCCACGCCGGCGACGCCGTCGAACACCACCACCGCACCGTCCAGCACGCGCAGGGAACGGTTCACCTCGATGGTGAAGTCGACGTGGCCCGGGGTGTCGATCAGGTTGATCTTCTTGTCCTTCCAGAAGCAGGACACGGCGGCGGACTGGATGGTGATGCCGCGCTTCTGTTCCTGTTCCAGATAGTCGGTCGTCGTGGACGACTTCAGATCCTTGGTGTCGTGGATATCGACGATCGTGTGCTTGCGGCCCGTGTAATACAGGATGCGCTCGGTCGTCGTGGTCTTCCCGGCGTCGACGTGGGCGATGATGCCGATGTTCCGGATATCGCTAAGGGGGATGGTGCGGGGCATAGGGGCTCCGTCCAGGCTCTTTCGTGCGTGTTCATGGATCGTGCGAGGCGACAGGCACCGGCCCAAAAAACCCGCACGCAAAAAGCCGGGACGTGGCGGCCAAGACCGCTCGGACCTCCCGGCGGAGGAGTATCTAGCTTGATCGGTCGCGGATTCCAAGAGGGACGTCGGCCCGCGCGCCGCATGACTGCCCCGCGAACGGGCGGCGTCCCATCAATGCCCCGGTCAGGCAGCACCTGGCGCCGGGCGGCGGCTCATTTCCGGGTGCGCTTGGACAGCAGGTAGCCGAACAGGACGGCCGTGACGGCGATGACGCCGCCGAGGAACCCTAGGGCGATGTACGCTTCCATGTCGACATGCATGACGACCTCCATCTCTCGATGCGGCCGACCGTGCGCCCACCCCTTCCGCGCGGCATTGACGGACATCAAACCATCGGTTGCCGAACCGTTCAGTCCGCAACCCGCTCCTCCTCGATCAGGGTGCGCTGGTAGAGGCGCCCCTGCCGGAACCAGTGCCAGGTCCGGGCGCGCGTGACGCCGGTGTCGGCCAGCACGATCAGCTCGTAGAGGTGCGAATCGGGCTGGTCCTTGCGCCGCCAGGTCAGGATGCAGGTGCGCTCGTCCCCCTGCCAGGCGTGACCGGCGATGTGGTCCGTGTCCCAGACCAGCATTCCGTCGCGATAGACGCCCGGATGCTCCACCCGCAGTTCCCGCCCGTCCGGCCAGACGAAATGGTTGCGCTGGACATAGGCGTAGGGGCCGTCCGCCGGGAACCGGACCTCGATGGTGGAGCGGTGCAAATCCAGCGTCCGCCCCTCCAGATCGACGATCCGGTAGGTCCCCCGCCAGACGCCTTCGTGGCGGAGCAGGGCCGGCATGGCTTCGGCGAGCGTCGGCGGGTGCGAGGCCATGGCGCGGGTCCTCCGGTCGGGATGGGTGCGGACAGGGTGCGGCAGGCGGCGCTGGGCGGCAAGCCGCTGCCGAGTCGCGGCCACCCGCGGCGCCGGCCGCGGACCGTCGGCGCGCGCAAGGGGTAGGGTCATGTCCAGGACACCACTTCCGGAAAGGGTGGGTTCTCGCCTGGGACATGCCCCGGCGTGTGCAATGGTGGGCGTGGCCTCATCACCATCGCGCCCGGACCGCCCGGCGGACCATCATCGCGGCCCCGTCCAAGCCGCCGCCCCAGCGATGCCCATCCGCCGCGAAGCCCGCTACCACTATCCGATCGACTGGCCGCAGATTTCATCCAGCGTGCGGTTCACGCGGGCCAAGGGCCGGTGCGAGGGCTGCGGGCGCCCCCACGGCCGGTTCATCCGCTGCCTGCCCGACGGGCGCTGGTTCGACGGGGAGGCGAACGCCTGGCGCGACGCGCGGGGGGAGCCCGCCCCCTGGCCGGACATCGTGGAGTGCTGCCGTATCCGCATCACGCGCGTGGTGCTGGCCGCCTGCCACCGCGACCACGATCCCGGCAACAACCGGCCCCGCAACCTGGCCGCCTGGTGCCAGCGCTGCCACATCCTGCACGACCGGGAGCATCACCTGCGGCAGACCTGGATCACGATCCGCCTGCGCCGCGCCCTGGGCGACCTGTTCACCGGCCCTTACCGGCGCTGGTGACGGCGCCTCCCGGCTCTGCTATCCCCGCGCCGTCCCATCCCAACCGTCCGGACCCGCCCCCATGAAGCTGCCCGCCGTGACCGCCGGTCTCGCCGCCGCCGAACTGCTGACCGTGCGCGATTTCGTCCGCCACGGCGTCAGCCGCTTCACCGACGCCGGGCTATCCTTCGGGCATGGCACGACCAACGCCCATGACGAGGCGGTGTTCATGGTGCTGGAGGGGCTGAAGCTCCCCATCGACCGGCTGCAGCCCTATCTCGAGGCGCGGCTGACGACCCCCGAACGCCGCATGCTGGCGGACCTGATCGAGACGCGGGTGAGCACCCGCAAGCCCGCCAGCTACCTGCTGAACAAGGCCTATATCCAGGGCGTGCCGTTCCATGTGGACGAGCGGGTGATCGTGCCGCGCAGCTACATCGGGGAACTGCTGTTCACCGACCTGTTCGGCGGCGACGACTTCACGCTGGTGGAGGATCCGACGGCGGTGGAAACCGTGCTGGACCTCTGCACCGGATCCGGCTGCCTCGCCATCCTGGCGGCGCGCATCTTCCCCGACGCGGCGGTCGACGCGGTCGACCTGTCGGCCGACGCGCTGGAGGTGGCGAAGCGCAACGTGGCCGACCACGGGCTGGAGGAGCGGATCACCCTGTTCCAGGGCGACCTGTTCAAGCCGCTGAAGGGCCGCGCCTACGACGTGATCCTGACGAACCCTCCCTACGTCTCGGCCGAGGCCATGGCCGCCCTGCCGCCGGAGTACCGGCACGAGCCGGCGATGGCGTTGGCCTCGGGCGAGGACGGGCTGGACATCGTTCGCCGCATCCTGAAGGAGGCGCCGAAGCACCTGACGGACGACGGCGGCCTGCTCTGCGAGCTTGGCACCGGGCGCGAGCTGCTGGAGGCGGAATACCCCGAAGCGGAGTTCCTGTGGCTGGAGACGGCCGAAAGCTTCGGGGAGGTCTTCTGGATCACGAAGGAACAGCTGCTGGACCTGTGACGGCCGCCGTCACAGCTCCGGCCGGGTGATGATGTAGACGGCGACGGAGATGAAGATCGCCAGCATGGCCACCCGCACCTCCGGGATGGGGGTGACGGCCACCGCGACGATGCAGCCGACGCCGAGGCCGGAGACGGCGTAGAGCTTCCCGCGCCGGGTCATCGATCCCCGGGTGACGAAATCCCGGACCGGGGGGCCGAATCGGTGGTGGCTGAAGATCCAAGCCTGCAGCCTGGGATCGCCCCTGCCGAAACAGATGGCGGCGAGGATCCAGAAGATCGTCGTCGGCAGCAGGGGCAGGAAGATGCCCACGGCCCCAAGCCCCAGCAGCAACAGGCCCACCCAGCGCCACATGCGCCGCGGCCAGACGCCGATGGCCGTCCCGTCCGCGACGGCGGCGTCGGTCCGATCCTGTTGCTGCGGCGCTGCCATGGGCACGGGTTCTCCCGCTGGGACCCTCCACCCTAACCACGATCCGTTGCGAATCGCTATCAGGAACCGGGCCTGCGGGACGGTTCGACGCGGTCGTCTGTCGCTTTGCCTGGACCGACACCCCGTCCGTTGCATATGCAGAAGGGAAAACGGGGGCGCGCTGGGCATGGGTGGGCATGGCTGACACGGCGGTGGATGGCGCCGTCCCGGTCGAGACGGCCGGGCGGGACCGGGCAGAGGCGAAGGCCCAGGCCCGGGGGGGCGCCCCCCGGGGGGGGGGGCGCCGGGGGGCGGGCGGGGCGGGG
>JAJUIU010000163.1 GCA_029267445.1 Rhodospirillaceae bacterium | reverse complement strand
TCCGAGCGCGGCCGCCGCCGGGACGGTGGCCCCCGCCGCGAGGAGGCTCCGGCCGTGGAGGCCGCCTCCGCCCAGCCGGCGGAGCCGATGGACCTCGCCCAGGTCGAAATCCGCCACGATCCGGGTCCGCGCAGCCTGCCCCCGCGCGACGGCCGCCCGCGTGAGGGTCGGCGGGACTTCCGCCAGGACCACCGAGCCGACCATCGCCCCGAGCACCGTCCCGACCACCGGGCCGATCACCGTCCGGACCACCGGCGCCGCGACGACCGCAGGGACGATCGCCGCCGCCGCCGCGACGAGGATGCGGACGATCGGGTGACGGTCGTCGGCTTCGGCGACGACGTGCCGGCCTTCATGCTCCGGGCCGCCCGACCGGCCCGGCCGGCCGACGCCGAGACGGAAGGCTGAGCCTCACTGGGGGGGAACACCGGATGCAGACCATCTTCGTCATGGTGAAGTGCCAGCTCGGTCAGGCCTACGATGTCGCCGACCGGGCCGTGCAGGGCGTTCCGGAAGTCTCCGAAGTTCATTCCATCTCAGGCCAGTACGACCTGATGATGAAGTGCTACCTCAGCGATGCCGAGGATATCGGGCACTTCGTCACCGGCAAGCTGCAGACGCTGCCGGGCGTGAAGGACACCTTCACCATCATCACCTTCAAGGCCTTCACCTGATGGCTGCGGCCGGCCGCTCCGGCCGGTGACACCCGCCGTTGACACCCCGGACGCGGCGGGGGAAAACGGGAGGCATGCCGTTCCGCCCCGCCCCGCACCGGAGCCCCGCACCGTGACAGTCCGCAGCCGGATGCTGGCCTCCGCCGTCCTGTTCACGCTGGCGGCGGGTCCCCAGGCGGCACTCGCCCAGGATGACCGGGGCCGCCCCGTCCTGCTCAGCGCGGACGATGTGCGCTACGACCGCGAGCTGGGCATCGTCACCGCCACGGGCAATGTGGAGATGGCCCAGGGCGGCCGCCTCCTGCTGGCCGACACGGTCAGCTTCTCCGAACGCACCAACGTGGTCACCGCCACCGGCAACGTCTCCGTGCTGGAGCCGTCTGGCGAGGTGCTGTTCGCCGAATATGTCGAGCTGACGGACGACCTGCGGCAGGGCTTCATCGACGAAGTCCGCATGCTGATGACCGACAATTCCCGCCTCGCCGGCGCCCAGGGGGAGCGGCTGGAGGGCCGCTACACACGGGTGGAGCGGGGCGTCTATTCCCCGTGCGAGCTCTGCAAGGAGGATCCCTCCCGGCCGCCGATCTGGCAGATCCGCGCTGCCCGCGTCACCCATGACCAGGAAAGCCGGGACGTCCATTACCGCGACGCCGTGCTGGAGATCGCCGGCATCCCGGTCGCCTATACCCCCTATTTCGCCCACCCCGACCCGACGGTGGAGCGGCGCAGCGGTTTCCTCACCCCCGGCGGCGGCTTCAGCGGCGACCTCGGCACCTTCGCCCGCGTCTACTATTTCTTCGACATCACCCCCAGCCAGGACTTCACGCTGGAGGCGACGCCGAGCGAGGAGGACGGCCTGCTGCTCGGCGGCGAGTACCGCAAGCGTTTCGACCGCGGCTCCCTGCTGCTGTCCGGCAGCATCACCTACGCCGAGCGCACGGAGGGGTTCGGGCCCCAGCAGACGGCGTCCGACGAGTTCCGCGGCCACCTGTTCGGCACCGGCCGGTTCGAGATCGACAACGCCTGGCGCTGGGGCTTCGACATCCAGCGGGTGACCGACAACAGCCATCTCCGCCGCTACGACTACAGCGACGAGGACCTGCTGACGAGCCGGGCCTACATCGAGCGGTTCGTCGCGCGCGACTACCTGTCGCTGAACGCCTACGCCTTCCAGGATCTGCGCCCCGGCAACCCGGCGGAGGAGCCGGTGGTGGCGCCGCTGCTGACATACTCCGCCTTGGGCGAGCCGGGCGGGCTGCTGGGCGGGCGCTGGTCGGTGGACGGCAGCGCCCTCTCCCTCGTCCGCACCGACGGGACGGACACGCGCCGCGTCTCGGCCGAGGCGGGCTGGCGGCGGGATTTCGTGGCCCCCGTGGGGGTCATCGCCACGCTCCAGGCCAGCATGCGCGGCGACGCCTACTGGGTGACCGACTTCCAGAGCCGGCCCGGCGGCCCGGTGGAGGACGACACCGGCACCTTCCGCGCCTTCCCCCAGGCCCAGTTCACCATGAGCTGGCCGCTGGCGCGGCAGACCGGGACCGTGCAGCAGCTGCTCGAGCCGATCCTGTCCGTCACGGCGGCCCCCAACACGGACAATGACGACGACATCCCCAACGAGGACAGCCGGGACATCGAGTTCGACCACACCAGCCTTTTCCTGCCCTCCCGCTTCCCCGGCGTGGACCGGCTGGAGGGCGGGCAGCGCGTGACCTATGGTCTGCGCGCCGGCCTGTTCGGCTTCGGCGGCGGCAGCAGCTCCTTCTTCTTCGGCCAGAGCTACCGGCTCCAGCGCGACCCGGACTTCCCCGTGGG
>JAJUIU010000167.1 GCA_029267445.1 Rhodospirillaceae bacterium | reverse complement strand
GGGTGGTGCTGGCCGACATCGCCCACACCCTGCCCGCGCGGACGGCGGCGCGCCGCTTCCCGAACGTGGAGCTGGCACTCACCGACCTCACCGGCCTCGCCGACGCGCTGGCGGACAGGCGGACCGCCGGCCTGCCCCCGCCCGGCGGCACCGCCTTCCTGGACGTGCCGGACATCGACCTCGTCGTCTCCGCCAACGTTCTGTCCCAGCTGCCGCTGATCCCCGTCGCCGCCGCCGTCCGCCGCTGGCCGGACACCGATCCCGCCGCCCTCGGTCGCGCCATCGTGGACGCCCATCTCGCCCATCTGCGGGGCTTCGCCTGCCCGACCCTGCTGCTGACCGATGTCGTGCGGGCCGTGTTCGACGCCGACAACGCGCCCGTCTCCCAGGACGACGCCCTGTTCGGCGCGCCCCTGCCGGACGGTCCGGAATGGGAATGGGACGTGGCCCCGCCCGGCGAGCTGCGCGGCGGGCGCTCGATGATGACGCGGGTGCGCGCCGTAAGGCTCGATGCCGCCCGTCCGGCGCCTCTTCAGCTTGACTGAGGAGGCCAAGGGGCGCGACCGCGCCCCGCCCGCGCCCGCATGGGCGCAAGCGCCCAAAGGCCGGTCAGGCGCGCAAGCCAAGCCGCCGGAGGCGGCGCCGGCGCCTGAGGCGAAACAACGGCTAGCGCGCCGCCGCGAAGGCGGGCAGCCGGGCGTCGCGGATGGGCAGGTGGATCAGCGCCGCCGCCGCCGCCAGGGCGATGGAGGCCCACCAGACCGCGTCGTAGCTGCCCAGGTACGCCACCGACAGCCCGCCCGACAGCGCGCCCAGGAAGGCGCCGACCTGATGGCTCAGAAAGACGATCCCGAACAGGGTGGAGACGTACTGCGGCCCGAAGATGCCCGCCACCACGGTGGTCGTCAGCGGCACGGTGGACAGCCACAGCAGTCCCATCGACGCCGCGAACAGCAGCATCACCGTGGGCGTCTTCGGCGCCATCAGGAAGGCCAGCAGCACCACCCCGCGCAGGGCGTAGATGCCCGCCAGCAGGTATTTCGGCCGGTGCCGACCGCCGAGCTGCCCGGCGGCGAGGCTGCCGATCACGTTGAACAGGCCGATCAGCGCCAGCGACCACGCGCCCACGTCCGGGCTGAGGCCGCAGGCGGCCACATAGCCCGGCAGATGCGTGCCGATGAAGGCCACGTGGAAGCCGCAGACGAAATAGCCCAGCGTCAGCAGGACGAAGCCGTCATGCCGCCGCGCCGCCGCCAGCGCCTCGCCCAGGGACGGTCCCGCCGGACCGCCGGCCGGCTTCGCCGGCGCGCCGCCCAGAGCCATGGCCAGCGGCACGATCAGCAGGGCCAGTGCGGCCAGGGCCAGCACCGCGCCCTGCCAGCCGATGCCGGCGATCAGCGCCTGCCCCACCGGCACGAAGGCGAACATGCCGAAGCTTCCGCCCGCACTCGCCATGCCGAGATAGAGGCTGCGTTTCTCCGGCGGCACGGCGCGGGCGACCGCGCCCAGCACGACGGAAAAGCCGACCGCACCCAGGGCGGCGCCGACGAACAGCCCCGCCCCCAGTTGGAACAGCAGCGGCGTTCCGCCCAGCGCCATCAGCAGCAGGCCAAGCGCGTAGACCACCGCCCCGCCGGCCACCACCACGTGCGGCCCCCTGGTGTCCGCCAGCGCGCCGACCAGGGGCTGGATCACGCCCCAGACGATCTGTTGAACGGCGATCCCCAGGGACAGCGCCGCCAGCGACCAGCCGAGGTCGCGCGACATCGGGGCCAGCAGCAGCCCGAAATCCTGCCGGATGCCCAGCGCGATGGAGAGGGCGAGCGCCCCGCAGACGAGGACGGTGAGCGAGCGTGACATGGGACGCGCCGTGAAGCTGTGGCCCGGGCCGCGATGCTAGGCGGCGGACCCGTGGCCGGACAACCCGCGCCGCGCGCCGATCAGCCCTGCGGGTCCCGTCAGGGCTGGCGCTCGATCAGGCCCCGGCCGATGACACGCTGGCCCTCCCGCTCGGGCTCGGGCGCCTGCTGGCGCTGCTGCTCCTGGCGCTGGCGCTCCATCTCCTCCTGCATCCGGCGCTGGGCCTCCTCGGCCTCCCGCTGGGCGGCCTCGCGCTGGGCGGCCTCCCTGCGGGCGGCCTCCTCGGCCATGGCCTGCCGCTCCGCCTGGATCTGCGCCGCGCGCTCGGCCTCCAGCCGCGCCTGGTTCATGGACTCGCGCTGCGCGTCCTCGGCGGCCCGCCGCCGCCCCTCCTCCAGGGCCTGACGCGCCGCGTCGGCCTCAGCCGCGGCGGCCGCAGCGGCGGACTCTGCGGCGGCGCGGGC
>JAJUIU010000149.1 GCA_029267445.1 Rhodospirillaceae bacterium | reverse complement strand
CGCCGCCGCCGCCCCGCGCCGCCAGCCGTTCCCGGCGGTGCGCGTCACGCCGTAGAGCCAGGCGCCGAAGGCCACCAACACCATGCCGCCCAGCACGGCGGCCACGGCGTTCGGCCCGGCCTGGATGGACAGCACCCAGACCAGCCACGCCGCCGTGGCGTAGAGCGGGAAGGCCAGCACCTGCTTCAGCCGCTCCATCCAGGGGCCGGGCTTCGGCATGTGGCGCAGCAGCCAGGGGCTGAAGGTCAGGACCAGGAAGGGCAGCGCCATGCCCAGGCCCAGCGCCAGGAACACGGTCAGCGACACGTACCAGGGCTGCAGCAGGGCGAAGCCGATGGCCGCCCCCATGAAGGGGGCCGTGCAGGGGGTCGCCACCACCGTCGCCAGCACGCCGGTGAAGAAGCTGCCGGACTACCCCTCGCGCGCGGCCAGCCCCTGGCCGACGCCGGCGACGCTGCCGCCCAGCTCGTACACGCCGGACATCCAGAGGCCGAGCAGGAACATGACATAGGCGAGCAGCGCCACGATCCACGGGTCCTGGAGCTGGAAGCCCCAGCCGATCTCCGCCCCGCCGGCCCTGAGCGCGATCAGGGCCCCCGCGACGGCGGCGAAGCAGGCCAGCACGCCGCCCGTGTAGGCGAGGCCGTGGGCGCGGGCGTGCCCGCCGCCGTGGCGCACCAGCGCCATCGCCTTGATGGAGATGACGGGGAAGACGCAGGGCATCAGGTTCAGGATGACGCCGCCGAGCAGCGCGAACAGGGCCGCCTGGAACAGGCCCATCCCCGCCGTCTCCCGCGCCGCCGCCGTCGGTCCGGCCGCCGCGCCGGGAGCCTCCCCGGTCACCTCCGCCGCGATCTCCAGCGCCTGCCGGCTGACGGTGCCGTCCAGATCCTCCTCCAGCACCAGCACGCCGAGGATCGGCCCATCCGGCAGGTCCCCGCCCTTCTGGAGGGCGAGGCGCAGCCCGTCGTCGGTGACGGTGAAGCTCTGCGGGGCCGCCGCCGGGGTGACGGCGAAATTCTCCGGGAAGAAGAAGACGGATTTGAGGTTCGCGGCCTCCAGCCCCGGGGCGGCCAGCACCAGCTCGTGCGCCGTGGCACCGGCCGCGAAGGTGGCGGCGAAGGGGCTGGGCACCGGAAGGCTGCGCCGCGCGTCGGCGAACAGCGCGGCGCGCTCGGGTGCCGCCTCCACCGGGCCGGCCGCGACCGGGATGGTGAAGCTGAGGGTGGCCGACTCGGGGATGCAGATGTCCTCGCACACCAGCCAGTCGGCCGCCCCGGTGACCGTGATCGTCTCGCCCGGCTTGGCGTCGGCCGGAACCTCGATCCGGGTCAGCAGGTGGACCTCGTCCTTGTAGCCGAAGTTCACCAGCGGCCCGATCGGGAACCGCTCCGGCGCCGGCCAGACGATGTCGCCGGCGGTCCAGCCCTCGGGCAGGGTCCAGGCGATGGTGGTGGGGATGCCGCTGTCGCCGGGGTTCTTCCAGTAGGTGTGCCAGCCGGGCCGGATGCGCTGGGTCAGCGCCACCCACAGCCCCTGCCCCGGCACGGCGGCCGGCAGCTCGGCCCGGAGCTGGGACTCCACGTTCTCGGTCCGCACGGGGTTCGCCTGCGCGGGTGCCGCCAGCGCCAGGAGCGCCAGCGCCGCCAGGATCAGACCGCCCGGAATCATTCCGCTGAGTCGCCGCATCGAACCCGTCCCCACGCAGCACAGACCAGTGACCTTATCCCACAATGTGGGGAGGCGCGCACGGATCAGCCACCCTGCCGTCGGCGGAAAGTCGCGCGGGGCCGCCGCGATGGCCGGTCCGGGCGACGGATGCGGCCATGCGGCCGGTTGAAGCCTGCCGTGCGGGCGGCTACGGTCGCCCTCCGACCCTCCGCTCCCGATATCGGAGGGGACCCATTCCAGCCCAGGGAACAGCCCCATGGCCACGCATCGCACCAAGCTCCTCATCATCGGCGCCGGCCCGGCCGGCTACACCGCCGCGATCTACGCCGCGCGGGCCAGCATGGAGCCGATGCAGGTGATGGGCCTCGTCCCCGGCGGCCAGCTCACCATCACCAAGGATGTGGAGAACTATCCGGGTTACGAGAACCCGGTGGAGGGCCCGTTCCTGATGGAGCAGATGCGCGCCCAGGCGGAGCGCTACGGAACGAAGATGTTCTACGACCTGATCGTGGATGTCGACTTCACCAAGCGTCCCTTCGTCTGCAAGGGCGACAGCGGGGACGAGTACGTGGCCGACACGGTGGTGATCGCGACCGGCGCCCAGGCCCGCTGGTTGGGCATCGCGGGCGAGCAGCACTACCAGGGGGCCGGCGTGTCGGCCTGCGCCACCTGCGACGGCTTCTTCTTCCGAGGCAAGCAGGTGGCCGTTGTGGGCGGGGGCAACACGGCCCTTGAGGAGGCGCTGTACCTGACCCACCACGCGACCAAGGTGACCCTGATCCACCGCCGCGACAAGTTCCGGGGCGAGAAGATCCTGCAGGACCGCGTGGCCGCCAACCCGAAGATCGAGGTGGTCTGGAACCATGTGGTCGACGAGATCCTGGGCGAGGGTGGGGAAAGCTTCGAGAACCCCAAGCGCGTCACCGGCGTGCGGGTGAAGGACGTGAACTCGGGTGCCCTCAAGGACATCGCGCTGGACGGCGTGTTCGTCGCCATCGGCCACGACCCGGCAACCGCCGTGTTCAAGGGCAAGGTGCGGATGGACGAGGAGGGCTACATCATCACCGCCCCCGACAGCACGAAGACGGACATCCCCGGCGTGTTCGCCGCCGGCGACGTGAAGGACAAGGTCTTCCGCCAGGCCGTGACGGCCGCCGGCATGGGCTGCATGGCCGCACTGGAGGCGGAGAAGTTCCTGGCAACGCTGGAGGCGATGAAAACCTCCCCGGGTGCCGCGCTGGCCGAGGCGGGCCGGCCGGACATGGTCAGCGCCTGGCGCTGATACCCCATCCGGGACGCCAATCTAGCGGTCGCCGGGGGAGCGCCCCACGACCTATGGCGTGACCTGCGAAATCGGTATATCGTTGCATGGCCGGTATGCGTTCGCGTCCGGCCAACCTCATGCGTCCCGGTTCCACGGGCCGCGTCTCCTAGGGATGGCCCATGGATTGGGACAAGCTTCGCGTCTTTCATGCGGTGGCGGAGGCGGGCAGCTTCACGCACGCCGGTGAAACCCTGAATCTCAGCCAGTCGGCGGTCAGCCGCCAGATCAGCGCGCTGGAGGAAAGCCTCCACGTTCCCCTGTTCCACCGGCACGCGCGCGGCCTGATCCTGACGGAGCAGGGCGAACTGCTTTACCGCACCGCGCGGGAGGTGTTCGCCAAGCTCTCGATGACCGAGGCGATGCTGTCGGAATCGAAGGAGCATCCGAAGGGCCCGCTGAAGGTGACCACCACCGTGGCCTTCGGCTCCACCTGGCTGACGCCCCGGGTGAAGGAGTTCCTGTCCCTCTATCCCGACGTCCAGCTGACCCTGCTGCTGGACGACAACGAGCTGGACCTCTCCATGCGCGAGGCGGACATCGCCATCCGCATGTCCGCACCCCGGCAGCCGGACCTGATCCAGCGCCACCTCATGACCGTGCGGGTCCACCTCTACGCCCACAAATCCTACATCGAGAAGCGGGGCCTGCCGCAGTCGATCGCGGATCTGGACCAGCACGACATCATCGCCTACCCGAACGAGACCCGCGCCCCCGTGGCCAACATCAACTGGCTGCTGCACACAGGCGACCCGCCCGGCGGGGAGCGGCGGACCGCGCTCAGGGTCAACAGCCTCTACGCCATCTTCCGGGCGGTGGAGAGCGGGCTGGGCATCGCCTCGCTGCCGGACTACGTGGTCGACAACAATCCGGACGTGCTCCGCGTGCTGCCGGACGTGGCGGGGCCGCGCATCGACGCCTACTTCGTCTATGCGGAGGAGCTGCGCCATTCCAAGCGCATCGCCGTGTTCCGCGACTTCCTCGTGAAGAAGGTCGCGGAAACGTTCCCCTCCGGCCATGCGGCCAGCGCATAGCACGATTCACTTCTTATGCGTGGCGATCCGTCGGGGGATGCATATATCTCCCGGTGTCGGGTGGGGGAGCGCCCCCAACCCCACATAAACCCCCCAGGCCCACCCGGGGTGGGGCGTGGGGGCCGGCGTGACCCCCACCTGTAACCACCCAGGTAAAAAACCCCCCCCCGCCCCCCCGACCCGGGG
>JAJUIU010000036.1 GCA_029267445.1 Rhodospirillaceae bacterium | reverse complement strand
GCACGGATTCCGAGGCGGCGGGCCTGCGCCAGCCGGAAGGCTCCATGGAACCACCGCCGGCCGGCGGCGTCGCCGCGGAACCCCATGGCGGCGTGCCCCATGGGCATGCGCGCGGGGAGTACGAAACGAGCTCCGGCCGCTGGATATGGATGGCGGCGGCGGCCAGCGTGGCTCTGCTGCTGGCGCTCCTGGTCTTCATCATCGCCGCGTTCTGAACCCGACCCGGCGGGCATGGAAAAGGGCGGACCCGGTCGGGTCCGCCCTTCGTCGTTCCGCCACGATGCCACGCGGTCAGCGGGCCTCATGGTCGGCGGGTTATTGTGGTCAGCGGGTCGTGTCGTAAGTCCGCGCGGTACCGTGCGCCGCCGTCGCCGGCGCCTTCACGGCCCAGCCGAAATAGGCGGCACCGGCGGCCAGCAGGACGTGCAGCCAGACATCGTTGCCGTGGATCGGCACCAGCCCGAAGGTGGTGTTCAGCAACGGGATCAGCCCCATCACCGCCAGCACGGCATAGATGATGGCGACCGACCGGGCATAGCCGCGCGAGGCGCCCCAGCCGCGCGAGGCGGCCAGACCCCAGACGCCGAACGCCAGGTGGACCAGGTTGTGGACCCAGTTCACCGGGAACAGGCCGAGCAGGCGGCCATGCATCCCGTCGATGACGAGGTCCGGGTGATCCACCGGGGGCGAGACGAAACCGGGCACGAAGCCCAGTAGCCCGACCAGGGTGAAGACCAGACCGTAAATCAGCGCGAATGTGCGCATTCCTTGGCTCCCGTGATGGCGTCAGTCAGCGCCCCAACCGGCCGCGACGCCGACGGTTCCCGGCATCGTCCGGGGAGACGGCGCTGGTCAGGTCTGCTCCTGGTTGTTGTCGCCGCCGGGCCGCTGCCGATAATCCTGGTCGGGCGGCGGGTCCATCGTCGGCTGGTTCTGGCCGGGCGTGTTGCCGACCTTGCCGCCCTTCTCGTGGCCGGCCCTCGCCGCCTTGCCGGGGCCGCCGGCGCGGTGTTTCTGCTCCTGGGTGTCGCGGTCGCTGCGGGTCATCCGCCCTCTCCGTCGCATCGGGACCGGGCCAACATGAAAAAGGGGCGGACGTTCCCGTCCGCCCCTCATCGGCCTTGGCACCCGCGCCCATCAGGCGTGGCCGTAGGCCATGGCCTCCAGCTTCGGCGCCGGCATCGGCCGTGGCTCCGGCGAGCGGGCCCGTTTGGAAGCCATCGGCAGGATGGGGTTGGCCGAAACCTCCGCCGCCCCCCGCACCTTGCGCGCCACCTTCTTGTAGGCCCCGCTCTCGATCTGCCGGATGCGCTCCTTGCTGACGCCGTACTGCTGGGCCAGCGTCTCCAGCGTCACCGGCTGGTCGGTCAGGTTGCGGCTGACGAAGATGTGCCGCTCGCGGTCGCCCAGCGCCTTCAGGGCGTCCATCATCAGCGCCTTGCGGGCGTCCAGCTCGCTGCGGTCGGCCAGCCTTGTCTCGACGGACTCGGTCTCGTCGGCCAGCAGGTCCATCGCCTCGTTGTCGCCGTCCTCGCCGACCGGCACGTTCAGCGACGAGACGGGGGTGGCGAAGCGGTGTTCCATCTCCCGAACCTCGTCGACGCTGGCGCCCAGCTCGTCCGCAATCCGGTTCGCCTCCTCATCGGTCATGATGCGGTCGGTGATGCCGAGGCGGCGCTGCGTCTGGCGCAGGTTGAAGAACAGGCGCTTCAGCGCGGCCGTGTTTCCGCCCTTCAGCATGGACCAGTTGTGCAGCACATAGGTCTGCACCTCGGCCCGGATCCACCACAGCGCGTACGTCGCCAGACGGAACCCACGGTCCGGGTCGAACCGCTGCACCGCCTTCACCAGCCCGATGTTCGCCTCCGAGATCAGGTCGCCGACCGGCAGGCCCGAGCGCGCGTACTTCGACGCGATCTTGACCGCCAGCCGCATATGGCTCTTCACCAGCAGATCGAAGGCCTTGCGGTCCTGCCGCTCCACCCAGGCGCGGGCGAGGCGCTGCTCCTGCTCCGGCTCCAGCATCGGGTACTGGTTGGCCTGGGCGGTGAAGGCGCGGAGCAGATCGATCGATTCCGAAAAACTCGCCATCTCTAGCACTCTCCTCCGGACGCGGACGGACGCGGCGCCCCCGTCCCCCATGGGCCCGGGCGTGTCGCGTGGTATCGGCCTTGTTTTCTAGAACCATTCTAAGATAGGGAGCGCGACCCCTCCCCGCAAGACCCCATGCCGCCTAGGGGCATGTTTTTTGAATGCCGCCCGCCCCGTTCACAGGCACTTCAGGGCGAACAGCGCCTTGGTCAGATAGTCATGCAGGTCCAGCTTCTCCGCGAGGTACTCGACGTCGGTGCTGGCCGGGATCTGGGCCGCCTGATCCATCGCCCGGTCCCAGTCCCCGGCGGCGAAGTCGCCCCGGCCCACCAGCATGACGGCCTTCAGTTCCTGCCGTGCCGGCTCGTCGAGGTCGGCGATCGCGGCGCGCAGGCCGTCCAGTTCCTTCCGGCTGCCCGTCTGGTCCAGGACGTTCAAGGTATCGAGGTCCGTCGGATTGCGACTGCCGCGCTCGTCCGGCTGGTCGCCGAGATCGATATCGTAGAGACCGCCGATCACGCTCCTGTGGGCGTCGGCCGCGCGGCCCGCGAGATCCGCGATGACGCGGACGCGGTCGACGGACAGGTGGTTCAGCATCGGGAAGCTCCCGCAAGTGGCAAGGCCAGGGGCTAACAGCCCCCGCGCCCGCCTGTTGCGGTTTTCTGACGATCCGCGGTCCGTCGGCGCGCCGCCGCTCACACCACCTTGCGCAACGCGCCCAGGAAACCGTCCATTTCCGTCCCAAGGCGGCCGGACTGGCGGCTGAGTTCGCCGGCGGCACCCAGCACCTGGCTGGAAGCCGCACCCGTCTCCTCCGCCGCCTGGGTGACGCCGCCGATGCGCCGCGACACCTCGGCTGTCCCGCGTGAGGCCTCCTCGACGTTGCGGGCGATCTCCGCCGTCGCGGCGCTCTGCTCCTCCACGGCGGCGGCGATGGCGACAGTGATGTCGTTGACGCCCCGGATCACCTGTCCGATCTCGGCGATGGCGGTCACCGCGTCCCGTGTCGCCCCCTGGATGCCGGCGACCTGGGCCTGGATGTCCTCCGTCGCCCGCGCGGTCTGGTTGGCGAGGCTCTTCACCTCGCCCGCGACCACGGCGAAGCCCTTGCCGGCCTCCCCGGCGCGCGCGGCCTCGATCGTGGCGTTCAGCGCCAGCAGGTTGGTCTGGGCGGCGATGGACTGGATCAGGCCGACCACCTCCCCGATCCGGCCAGCCGCCTCCGCCAGCGCCTGGACGCGCAGGTTCGTCGCCTCGGCGCGGGCCACCGCCTCCCCGGCGACCCCGGTCGACCGGCTCACCTGGGCGGTGATCTCCCGGATGGAGGCGGTCAGCTCCTCGGCCGCGGCGGCCACCGTCTGCACGTTGGCGCTGGCCTGGTCCGCCGCCGCCGCCACCGCGATGGTCTGGCCGCTGGCCGTTTCCGCCGTGGCGGCCATGGCCTTCGCCGTGGCTTCCAGTTCCTCCGCGGCCGACGCGACCGTGCCGACCACGGCGCGGGCCGTCTCCTCGAAGGTGCCCGCGATCCCGCGGAACTGCTCCACCTTGGTGCCCATGGCGATTGTGGCGGCGTTGATGGTGGCGCTCGCCTGACCGAACCCACCCACCATGCCCTTCTCGATCACGCGGCGATGGTAGGTCTGTCGGCTGACGGCATCGAGAGAGGCCTTGGCCTCCCGCACGAATGCGTCGGTCCTGTCGGCGAAGTCGTTGATCAGGTGCAGCATCTCGCCAAGGTCGCCGCCCTCCCGGATATGGACGAGGCGCGCCTCCAGGTCGCCCTTCTCCAGCCGGGCCATTACGGTTCGCGCCTCGGCGATCTCCCGCGACAGGCGGTTGAGGCGCCATGCGGCGAACAGTCCGGCGGCCCCGGCGGCCAGGGCGGCGGCGGGTGCGGCCGCCAGCCCGGCGACGCAGAGCCCGGCCGACAGCAGCGACAGCGCGGCCGCAGCGGCACCGGCGATACGGCCTTCAGAGAGAGAAGATGAAGCGGTCATAATCCAGTCCCTTCTCCCGCAGAACCTTGCCCAGCAGGGCGGTCGCCGCCTCCATCCCATCGCGGCTGTTGGCGTGCTTGCGCTCCTCGTCCAGGAGCATCCGGTACAGCGGCACGATCACGCCGCCGACGATGCGCGGGTCGGCGGTCCGGCGGTTGGAGTGGTACCCGCTGATCGTGCCGTCGGCCGCGAAGGTCGGCGTGACATGGGCGAACACCCAGTAATGATCGCCGTTGACGGCCCGGTTCAGCACGTAGGCGAAGATCTCCCGCCCCGACCGGATGGTGTCCCACAGCAGCCTGAACACGCATTTCGGCATGTCAGGATGCCGGATGACGTTGTGCGGCTTGCCGATCACGTCGCGCTCCGGCAGGTCGGCGAGGCGGCAGAACACGCGGTTTGCGTAGGTGATCCGGCCCTGCGGATCGGTCTTGGTGACGATCACCTCGTCATCGGCGAAGTGCCGTTCGACACCGGTCAGGCTCGCTCGATCCAACTGTCCCCTCCATCCAGCCGCGCGTTCCCCTTGTTCTGAGAATGGGTAATCCGGGCGCGGATGATGCAGCTTCCACAGAACGGTTTGGTTAATGCATTGAGCTGCATCAAGCCTGAAATTCCCACTGTTTTCCGGGATTTAGCTCTTAGCGCCGGATAGCGCGTTAACCATTGAACATGGGCGCGGCGGGCGAACGTGGTGTGGCAGGCCCGCAACGCTCGGCGGCAACCGGCGGCGGTGCACGGACCGTTTCGGCACCGCCGCGTTTATCGGACGGCACGGGTGCATTCCGGGCTCGCGGACGGCTGCCGCCGACCGCGACGTTGCGTTACATCGGGAGGATGAGAATGAAGCGGCAGTCCGCATTTGCGGCTGGGGCCGTGCTGGTCTTGATCCCTGGACTGGCCGCCGCCCAGGAGGTCGCGTCGGGGCCCTACGCCGGGATCGCCGGCGGTTACACCTGGACCCAGGACCTGGAAATGGAGTTCCAGGATGTCCGGAACGAGGCGGACATGAAGGACGGCTGGACCGGCCTGATCGAGGGCGGCTACCGGCTGGGGAACGGCTTCGCCTTCGGGCTGGAGCTCGGCTGGACGCGCAATCCGGTCGACGAGATCGTGGGCGGCCTGCCGGGCCGCACCGGTACCCAGGGTGATGTCGACGCGTTCACGCTGATGGGCGTCGGCAAGTACGAGTTCGCGCCGATGGGCGCCTTCCGCCCCTATATCGGCGCCGGTGTCGGCCTTGCCCGCATCCGGTTCAACGATGTGGGCGAGCTGTTCGGTCCGCAGCAGTTCTTCGACGGGACTGACAACACCATCGCCTGGCAGGTCGGGGCTGGCGCCTCCTACGCCCTGTCGCCGAACCTCGACCTGACGGTCGGTTACCGGTTCCTGGACACCGGCATCGTCAAGATCGGGGATGCGGAGGACGTCGACAAGCCGCGCTTCGACTATCAGAGCCACACGGTGCTGGTCGGTCTGCGCTGGATTTTCGGCGCCCCGCCCGCCCCGGCCCGGGCGGAGCCCACCCCGGCGGCGGCGCCCGAGCCGGCTCCGCCTCCTCCTCCGCCGCCGCCGCCGGCGATTTCGCGGAACTTCACGGTGTTCTTCGACTTCGACCGGTCCGAGCTGACCGAGGATGCGCGCCAAGTGCTGGACAACGTCGCCCGCGACGCCCGCACCGGCAACATCAGCGCGGTGCAGGTGGTCGGCCATGCCGACCGCGCGGGTCCGCCCGACTACAATCAGCGTCTGTCGCTGCGCCGCGCCGAGGCGGTGCGGGAGTATCTGCAGTCGGTGGGGATCGGGGCCGACCAGATACAGGTCAGCGGGCGGGGTGAGGAGGAACCGCTGGTTCCGACCGCCGACGGCGTGCGCGAGCCGTCGAACCGCCGCTCGGTCGTGATCTTTCCCTGACCGGGCCTCCTGACGAGGCCCCCTGACCAGGCCAACGCCTGAATGCGAAAGGCCCCGCCGTTTCCGGCGGGGCCTTTCTTTCACGTCCGGGCGGTCGCTTCGGCGCCGAGCGCCGTCAGGACCTGCTCCCAGTAGGTGATCCGATCCGCCTTGCGGCCCTTCCGGGCCTCGGCCAGATAGCGCTCGGCGACGGACGGGGCGGCGACGCCCCAAAGTCGCGACAGCGCGTCGGCCTGCCGGCGCACCGGATCATGACTGGACTTGGCGTTCATGGATCTGTCCCTCCCGTTCCGTCCGGCGAACCGGATGGCGTTTCAGAGGGCGCGGAGATTGACCGCCGCCGTCTTGCCCTTGCGCGGATCGCGCTCGACATCGAAGGAGAGCTTCTGTCCTTCGCGCAGGTTGTCCAGGCCGGCCCGTTCAACGGAGCTGATATGGACGAACACGTCGTTCGTGCCGTCATCGGGCTGGATGAAGCCGAAGCCCTTCGTCGAATTGAACCACTTCACTGTGCCAGTGGACATGTCTGTTCCCCCGTCTGGCGTTGCCCGGAGCGGCCATCGCAGCGGGCACCGACATCACTGCGGGAAACGATCCGGGGGCCCGAAGGGCGGCCCGGAAAAGAAGCCCAGAGCAAAATCGACACACGGCATATGGGGATTGGCGGCCCTGAATGCAAACACGCATTGCGGGTGGCGTGCCCCGGCGGATTACGCCGGCCGGGGCACGCGGGTCCGCATCACGCGACGCCTTCGCGGGTGAACGGAAGGTTGCGCAAGCGCCGCCCGCCCGCCGCCGCGATGGCGTTGGCGACGGCCGGGGCCGCCGTCGGCACGCCGGGCTCGCCGACCCCCGTCGGGCGGGCATCGGACGGGACGATGTGCACCTCCACCGGTGGCATGTCGGACAGGCGCATCGGCTCGTAGGTGTCGAAATTCGCCTGGTCGACGCGACCGTCCGTCAGCGTGATCTCGTTGCGGAGCGCGTGGCCCAGGCCATAGCCGGTCCCCCCCTCGATCTGCGCCTTGACCACGTCCGGATTGACCGCGATGCCGCAGTCGATGGCGCAGACCACCCGGTCGACGCGGTAGCCGCCCCGGCCGTCCAGCGTCACCTCCGCCACATGGGCGACGTAGCTCTGGAAGCTCTCGTGGACGGCCACACCACGCCCGCGCGCCTCCCCGTTCGGGCCCTTCGCCAGCGGCTTGTCCCAGCCGGCCTTCTCGGCGGCCAGCTTCAGCACGGCCTGCAGGCGGGGATGCCCCTCCAGCAGCGCCATGCGGAAGGCGACCTGGTCCTTCCCGGCGGCGGCGGCCAACTCATCGATGAAGGCCTCCTTGGCGTAGGCCGTGTGCGTATGCCCGACCGACCGCCACCACAGGGTCGTCACCGGCGACTTGCCCTGATGGTACTCGACCTGGAAGTTGGGGATCTTCCCCGCATACGCCATGTCGGCCGCACCTTCCACCGCCGTCGCGTCGATGCCGTCCTTCATCAGCATCGGCTCGAACGGCGTGCCGACCATGAAGGACTGGCTGACGATCCCCTGGCGCCAGCCGACGATGTTGCCCGCCTGATCAAGGCCGGCGGCGATCTTGTGGACCACGAGCGGGCGGTAGCGCCCGCCCTGGATGTCGTCCTCGCGGGTCCACACCAGATGCACCGGCGCGCGGCCGTCGATCGCCTTCACGACCATCGCCGCCTCGGCGATGTAGTCGGCGTTGGGCGTGGCGCGGCGGCCGAAGCTGCCGCCGGCCCACAGCGTGTTGATCTTCACCTTGTCCGGCGTGATCCCAAGCACGGCTGCGGCGACCTGCTGCTCCACAGTCTGGAACTGGGCGCCGGCCCAGATTTCGCAGCCGCCGTCCTTGGTCATCTCGATGACGCAGTTCAGCGGCTCCATGGGCGCGTGGGCGAGGTAGGGGAAGACGTACTCCGCCTCGAGCACCGTGGCGGCGCCCGCGATCGCCTTCGCGGCGTCCCCCTTGGCCGCAGCCTTCAGGCCGGGGCTCGCGGCCAGCTTGCGGTACTCCTCCACGATCTGGGCGGTGGAGCGGGTTTCCGCCTTGGCGTCGTCCCACTCGACAGTCAGGGCCTCGCGCCCCTTGATCGCCGCCCAGGTATGGTCGGCCAGCACGGCGACACCGGTCGCCACCTGGACCACGTCGCGCACGCCGGGCACCGCCTTCGCCGCCGTGGCGTCAAAGCTTTTCACTGAACCGCCGAAGCGGGGCGGGCGGGCGACCACGGCCGTCAGCATGCCCGGCCGCTTGACGTCCATGGCGAAGACCGCGGTGCCGTCCGTCTTCGACACATGGTCCAGCCGGTGCAGCTTCGGATTGCCGATCAGGGTGTACTTAGACGGGTCCTTGAGCGTCACGGTCTGCGGCACGGGCAGCTTCGCCGCCGCCTCCGCCAGTTCGCCGAAGGTGGCCGTGCGCTTGGACTTGGCATGGCTGACCACGCCCTTGGCGACCGTGATCTCCGCCACCGGCACCTTCCAGCGCTGCGCGGCCGCCTCGACCAGCATCGCGCGCGCGGCGGCACCCGCCATCCGCAGCTCGTCCCAGGAATTGGCGATGGCGGTGGAGCCGCCCGTGCCCTGGATGCCGAAGAAATGGTTGGCGTAAAGCTTAACGTCGGCCGGCGCGTGCTCGCCCCGGACCTGGGCCCAGTCGGCGTCCAGCTCCTCCGCCGCGATGGTGGCGAGGCCGGAGACGATGCCCTGGCCCTTGTCCAAATGCTTTGCGAGCACGGTCACCGTGTTGTCGGTGCCGATGCGGATGAAGGCCAGCGGCCGGGGCTCCGGCGGGCCGACGACCTGAGGGGCTGCGGGACCGGCCGCCATGGCCGGCATGGGCAGGGCGGCGGCCACGACCAGGGCGCCGCCGGCACCGGCGGCCCCCTTCAGAAAGGCGCGGCGGGTGGGGACGGTGCCGGTCAGCGCCTCACGGGGGGAGAGGCCGGCGGCTTCAAGCAGACGTTTCGCGAACATGGCTCAGGCCCTCGCCAGCTTGGCGGCTTCCTTGACCGCCGCCTTGATCCGCACGTAGGTGGCGCAGCGGCAGACGTTGCCGTCCATCGCCGCCTCGATGTCCGCGTCGGTCGGGTTCCGGTTCTCCGCGATCAGGGCGATGGCGCTCATGATCTGGCCGGACTGGCAGTAGCCGCACTGGACCACGTCCAGGTTCCGCCAAGCCGTCTGCACCGCGTCGGCGGCCTTGCCATCCAGCCCCTCGATGGTGGTGATCTTGGCATCGCCCACATCACCCGCCAGGGTCTGGCAGGACCGGACCGGCTGCCCGTCCATATGGACCGTGCAGGCGCCGCAGGCCGCCACGCCGCAGCCATACTTGGTGCCCGTCAGCCCCACGACGTCGCGCAGGACCCAGAGCAGCGGCATGTCGGCGGGGACGTCGACCTCCCGCGTCTGACCATTGATGGTGAGCCGGATCATCTCGCCTCCCTGATGTATCGGTATGGCCGCCGCGGGCGGATCGCTCTCCATAGCAAAGTTCCAGGCGTCCCGTCGTGACCGTCGTCACGCCTGGAGACTCTAAAGTGCCCGACCGAAAGGTTCGGGCGGCGAAGAATTCACAGTTGACCTGTGTCAAATACGGATGATGCCAAACGCGTCAGGCTGGCCTGACAACGATAAGCCTTGGAAGGTCGCCATGCGTGTCCTGCTGATCCATCCCAACTACCATTCGGGCGGGGCGGAGATCGCCGGCAACTGGCCGCCGGCCTGGGCCGCCTATCTGGCGGGGGCGCTGAAGCAGGCGGGCTTCACCGAGGTGAAGTTCATCGATGCGATGACGAACAACCTGACGGACGATCAGGTGCGGGCGGCCATCGCGGAGGAGAAGCCGGACCTGATCGGCGCCACCTCCATCACCCCGTCGATCTACAAGGCGGAGCGGCTGCTCCAGATCGCCAAGGAGGTCCACCCCGACGCGGTGACCGTGCTCGGCGGCATCCACGCCACCTTCATGTACCAGCAGGTCCTGACCGAGGCGCCATGGATCGACGTGATCGCACGTGGCGAGGGGGAGACGATCCTGGTCAATCTCTGCCGCGCCATCGAGGAGGGCCGCTGGCCCGAGGCGCGGTCCTCCATCAAAGGCATCGCCTACACCGACCTGGAGGGCGGCAGGATCGTCGCCAACCCGTCGGAGGATCCGATCGCCGACGTGGACCAGATCAATCCCGACTGGGCCATCCTGGAATGGCCGAAGTACCAATACATCCCCATGGGCGTGCGGGTCGCGATCCCGAACATGGCGCGCGGCTGCCCCTTCACCTGCAGCTTCTGTTCGCAGTGGAAGTTCTGGCGGAACTACCGGGTCCGCGATCCCAAGAAGGTGGTCGACGAGATCGAGACGCTGGTCCGCGATCATCAGGTCGGCTTCTTCATCCTGGCCGACGAGGAACCGACCATCCACCGCAAGAAGTTCATCCAGTTCTGCGAGGAGCTGGAGAAGCGGAAACTTCCAGTGCTGTGGGGCATCAACACCCGCGTCACCGACATCCTGCGCGATGAGGAGCTGCTGCCCCTCTACCGCCGGGCCGGCCTGATCCACGTGTCGCTGGGCACGGAGGCAGCGGCCCAGCTCAAGCTCGACCGCTTCAACAAGGAGACGACGATCGCCCAGAACAAGAAGGCCATCGAACTCCTGCGCAAGAACGGCATCGTCGCCGAGGCCCAGTTCATCGTGGGTCTCGAGAACGAGACGGCGGAGACGCTGGAAGAGACCTATCGGATGGCGCTGGACTGGAATCCGGACATGGCGAACTGGGCCATGTACACGCCCTGGCCCTTCTCCGACCTGTTCAAGGAGCTGGGCGACAAGGTCGAGATCTACGACTTCGAGAAGTACAACTTCGTCACGCCCATCATCAAACCGGAGGCGATGGATCGGTCCGAGCTGCTGGACCGGGTGATGAACAACTACCGCCGCTTCTACATGCGCAAGGCGTTCCTCCACTACCCGTGGCTCCGGGACAAGACAAAGCGCAAGTACATGCTGGGCTGCCTCAAGGCCTTCGCCAAGAGCGGGTTCGAGCGGAAGTTCTACGATCTGGGCCGCGTCGACTACTGGGGTCCGCAGTCGAAGGACAAGGTCGACTTCAAGTTCGACCGCAGCCGCGTGAACGCCGCCCTGCCCCAGGCCGACGACTGGGAGGCCGCCGCCGACAAGGTGCGGAAGGCGCGCAAGAAGGCCCAGGCGGCGGAGGCGAAGCTGAAGGAGACGGCCATGGCCTGCGGCGGCGGCAAGGAGCAGCTGCCGGAGTCCATGGACGCCGTCGGCGACGACTGAGCGGAGGCGTCCCATGCCCGATGCCGGCGCAATGCCCCTCTCCATCACGGCCGACCACGCGGGCGTGTCGGCGCATGAACACTTCCAGGGGCACGACCACACCGGCCGGATCGGGCCGAACGCCATCATCCGCCTGCTGGAGGTCCTGCAGATCGGTCCGGGGCCCGCCGTGGCGGAACGGCTGTTCCGCGCCGCCGGGCTGGAGCGTTATCTGACCGCCCCGCCGGACCGCATGGTCCCGGAGGAGGAGGTGACCGTCCTCCATCACGTCCTGGCGGAGGAGCTGGGCCATGTCCTTGCCGGGCGGATCGCGCGGGACGCGGGCCGGCGCACGGCGGACTACCTCTTGGCCAACCGCATCCCGAAGCCGGCGCAGGCGATCCTGAAGCTGCTGCCGGAAGGACTGGCGAGCCGGATGCTGCTGAAGGCGATCGGCAAGCACTCCTGGACCTTCGCCGGGTCCGGCACGTTCACGGTGCATCGAGCGAGCCCGGCCGTGGTGTCCATCACGGGCTGCCCGCTCTGCCGGGGGAGCGAGGCGTCGGAGGCGATCTGCGACTTCTACACCGGCACCTTCGAGCGGCTGTGGCAGGTGCTGGTTCATCCGGGCGCCGTCGTCACCGAAACGGAATGCGCCGCCATGGGCGCCGCGCGCTGCACCTTCGAGATCCGCTGGTAGCGCGCGGCCGTTTCTCCGGGACGGGCGTTGCGGGACATGGCGGCCTTGCGCCGCCAGTCGGCGCCCGATATCCACACGCCATGGCGGGTTATCGGTCCGCGAGACAGGGGATGCCCCGGCGATGCATGTGCTGCTGAACGGTTTCCTGCGCTTCCGCGCGACCGCCTTCCAGGGTCAGGCCGCGCGCTACCGCAAGCTGGCCTTCACCGGGCAGAACCCGCGCGCGGCCGTCATCGCCTGTTGCGACAGCCGGGTCGATCCGCAGGCGATCTTCTCCGCCGGGCCTGGCGACCTGTTCGTAATCCGCAATGTGGCCAACCTCGTCCCGCCTTACCATCCGAACGCGGACTACCACGGAACCTCGGCCGCGCTGGAATTCGCCGTGCGGCGGCTGCGCGTGCCAAACCTGATCGTCATGGGGCACACCGGCTGCGGCGGCATCCGCGCCCTGCTGGACGGGGACACGGACAGCGACTTCCTGGGCAACTGGATGCGCATCGCCGAGGACGTACGCGAACGTGTCGCCCAGGAGCCGGACCCGGCCGCCGCGGCGGAGCGGGAGGCTGCGCGGCAGTCGCTGCGGAACCTCGCGACATTTCCCTGGGTGCGGGAACGGCTGGACGCCGGGGACCTCCGCCTGTTCGCCTGCCTGTTCGACATCACGGCCGGCGACCTGCACCTGCTGGACGTGCAGGGACGGCTCCGCACAGTCTCGCCCGAGCTGATCCGCTCGCTCGTCCCAGACGGGGAATAAGGCCGGACGGGGCCGCCACCGGCGGTGGCCCGCCTCATCCAGAAGCGAATCCTGATTGAAGTCGGGTAACGAACGCCGCCGACGCCGGTTTGCTGCGAAGCGGGCGCGAACGCGTCCGCGGAGAAAGCAAGCAAACGCGACAAGAGGAGATGCCCCGATGCGATCCCCCATGCTGCCGGCAGCCGTGCTGGTCATGACCTTGTCCTCAGTCGCCCTGGCACAAGGTTCGGGCTCCGGCTCGACCAGCCCGGGCTCCTCGTCCACGACCCCGAGCTCCTCGTCCTCGGCGAGCCAGAGCCAGTCCATGCAGTCGGGTTCCATGCGGTCCGGCTCCTCCCAGCAGGCGTCCCGCTCGTTCGAGCAGATCAAGTCGTCGCTGGAGAAGGCCGGAATCCAGAACCTGCAGGCGCTTGACGCCTCCTACCTCGTCAGCGCCACGTCGCAGGACGGGGAGCCAGTGACCTTCGTCATCGACCCGCCTGGCGCCATGGCCGCCGCCGGCTCCGGCGGCGCGTCGAGCGGCAGCTCCAGCGGTGCCTCCGGCGGCCAGCAGGCCTCCATGGCGAGCCAGCAGGAGATCAAGCAGTCTCTCACCACCGCCGGCTTCACCGACGTTCAGATCATGCAGGCCACCTACCTCGCCCGCGGCACCACCAAGAAGGGCGAGCAGGTCACCATGATGATCGAGTCCGGCGAGGCCGAGGCCGCCCTGTCCGGCCGCTCCAGCGGCAGCCAGAGCCCGAGCGGCAGCCAGTCCGGCAGCCAGCGTCCAGGCGGCAGCGGCCAGTAAACTCTGCCTGCACCAAGGGAAAGGCGCGGTTCCGGCGATGCCGGGGCCGCGCCTTCTCATTTCCTGACGACCGCCTTCACTCCGCCGCCTGGACGACCGCCGGAGCCGGTGCCTCGGTCTGCCGCGCCACCGCGCGGCGGTCCTTCGCCAGGGCCATGTAGATCGACGGCAGGATGAACAGAGTGAAGATCGTGCCGATGGCCATGCCGGCCACCAGGACGATGCCGATGCTGTTGCGGCTTTCCGCCCCCGGCCCCGTCACGAACACCAGCGGCATGTGGCCGAACACCGTGGCCGCCGTGGTCATCAGCACGGGCCGCAGGCGCATGCGGCAGGCCTCGCGGATGGCGGCCAGCTTGTCCGCCCCCTCCTCCTGCATGCGGGCGGCGAATTCGACGATCAGGATGCCGTTCTTGGCGATCAGGCCCACCAGCGTGATCAGCCCGATCTGGGAGTAGATGTTGATCGTCGTCAAATTCAGGAAGGTGAACATCAGGGCGCCCGAAAGCGCCAGCGGCACCGACCCCAGCAGCACCACCAGCGGATCGCGCAGGCTGTTGAACTGCACCGCCAGCGCCAGATAGATCAGCACCAGCGCGAAGGCCAGGGTGCCGATCAGGGTGTTCCCCTCCTGCCGCATCTGCCGGGATTCGCCGGCGTAGTCGACCGTATACTCCGGCGGCAGGATGCGGGTGGCGGCCTCCTCCAGCGCGGACAGGGCCGCCTCCTTCGTCATGCCGGGAATGATGCCGCCATAGACGCGGAAGCTGTCGGCCTGCTGGAAGCGATTGAGCGATCGGGGGGCTGCCGTCACCTCCACCGTCGCCACGGCGGACAGCGGGACCAGCGCGCCGTCCGGCGCCCGGATCTTGAGGTCCAGCACGGCCTGGGCGCTTTCCCGGGCGCCGAGGTCCACCTGCGGCACCACGCGGTAGGCCCGGCCGTCCATGTTGAAGCGGTTGACGTAGTCGCCGGACAGCAGCACGGCGAGCTGCTGACCCACGTCGGCGAGATCGAGGCCGAGGTCGGCCACCCGGTTGCGGTCGATGGCGACGCGCACCTGCGGCAGGTCGATCTTGATGTCCGTGTCGGCGAACAGGAACAGGCCGCTGTCCTTCGCCGCCTGGACGAGCCGGCGGGCGTATCCCGCCATCTCCTCCGCCGTGCCACCCGCCCCGCGCACGACCATCTCCACATCGAAGTTGCCCGCACCCGGCAGAGCGGGCGGCAGCACGGGGAAGACCTGCAGCCCGTCGATGTCCAGCAGGCGGAAGAAGACCTCCTGGTTCAGGTCGTTCGGCGTGCGGTCGCGCTCCGTCCAGTCCTTCAGGACCACGCCGCCGAAGCCATTGTCGGGGAACACGACCTGCCAGAGGAACTCCACCTCCGGGAACTCCTTCATGGCGGCGACCACCTTGTCCATCTGCCCGGCCGTGTAGGCCAGCGTGGCGTCGGGGGCGGAGGTGACGATGATGTTGATCTCGCTCTGATCCTCTACCGGCGCCAGCTCCTGGCCGGACAACAGGAAGAAGGGCGGGATCAGCAGCACCAGGAACACGCCCACGGTCAGCACCTTGGCCCGGTTGCGCAGGGTGACGTCCAGCCAGCGGACATATCGGTCCTGGAGGCGGTCCAGCCCGGCGTTCACCCGGTTGGCCCAGCGCCCCTCCTTCCCGCCCTCCGGCGCCACCTTCGCGCTCATGATCGGGGACAGGGTGACCGCCACGATGCCGGACACGATCACGGCGGTGGCGAGCGTGAAGGCGAATTCCTTGAACAGCACGCCTGTCAGCCCGGACAGCAGGCCGATGGGGGCGTAGACGACGGCCAGGGTGATCGTCATGGCGACGATGGGGCCGAACAGCTGCCGCGCGCTCAGCAGCGCAGCCTCGAACCGGCTTTTCCCCTCGCGCATAAGGCGGGCGACGTTCTCCACCACTACGATGGCGTCGTCCACCACCAGACCCACCGCCAGCACGATGGCGAGGATGGTGAGCAGGTTGAGGGAGAAGCCCATGACCATCATGGCGCCCGCCGCCCCGACCAGGGAGATCGGGATCGCGACCAGCGGCACCATGGCGGTGCGCACCGAGCCCAGGAACAGGAACACCACCACGCCGACGATCAGCACCGTCTCCGCCAGCGTCTTGGCGATCTCGACCAGCGCGTCCTCCATGTAGACGGTGCCGTCGTAGGCCATGTCGATGCGGATGTCGGCGGGCACGATCCGCTCGATCTTGGCGAGTTCCGCCCGCAGCGCGTAGCCGATGTCGATCTCGTTCGATCCCGGCAGTGGCCAGACCGACAGATAGATCGCCTCGTCCGTGTCGAACCGGACGGAGGCGTCCGCCTCCTCCCCCGACAGCTCCACGCGCGCGACGTCGCCCAGGCGGATCAGCCCGTCGTCGGTGCGGGCGACGACCATGGCCTCGAACTCGGCGGTGGTCTTCAGGTCCGTGTCCGCCAGCAGGTCCACCTGCACGTCGCGGCCCTTGGTCTCCCCGATGGCGGCGATGAAGTTGTTGCGGGCCAGGGCGGACTGCACGTCCTGCGGCGACAGGCCGAAGCCCTCCAGCTTCTGGGTGTCCACCCAGACGCGCATCGCCTGGGGCCGGGCCCCTTCCAACCCGATGCGCTGCACGCCGGGCAACGTGGTCAGGCGCGGCTGAACCTCGCGCGCCAGATAGTCGGTCAGCTGCGACTTGCTCAGCATGGCGGACCGGATGCTGACATAGAAGGTGGCGTAGGGGCGGTCGGCCCGCTGCACCTCGATCGCCGGGCTTTCGGCCTCCGCCGGCAGCTCGCTGCGGATCTGATCCAGCCGCGCCCCGATCTCCGCCAGCGCGTCCGTGCTGCGCTCGTTCAGCTTCAGGCGCACGGTGACGGTACTGCGCCCGGCGATGGAGGCGGACTCCACGAAGTCGATGCCGGGGATGGAGGCCACCGCCCGTTCGATCGGCGTGGTTACGAAGCCGCGCACCACCTCGGCCGGGGCGCCGATGTAGCTCGTGGTGATGATGACGGAGGAGCTCTCGATGCGCGGGAACTGCTGCACCGGCAGCTCCTGCAGGGCGCGGATCCCCACCAGCAGGATCACCGCGTTGACCACCAGCGCCACGATGGGGCGGCGTACGAAAATGTCGATCAGGCGCATCGGCGTGCCCTCCGGCCGTGGTCCGTCGCGGGCGTCAGCGGGCGCTGACCTGGGGAACGGGTGCTGCACCCGGTTCCGGCTGCGGCATCGGCGCGCTGGTCTTGACCAGCAGCCCGTCGCGCAGCTTGAAGGCGCCGACCCCGGCAATGCGGTCGCCGACGGCGAGGCCGGAGAGGATGAGGATGCGGTCGCCCTCGATCGGCCCGGTCTTCACCAGCGCCTGGGCGGCGCGCAGCTGGCCGTCCTTCTCAACGATGCGGAAGACGTGGTCGCCGTAGGGCGCCCGCCGCACCGCCGTTAGCGGCACGGACACGGCCGTCAGCGGCGCGCCGATGGCGGCGCGGACGTCGACATAGGCGCCCGGACGCAGGCCCACACCGGCGGCCGGGGCCGCCGCGCGGAACGACAGGGTGCGGCCCGTGCGGGTGACACCCGCGTTCGCCGCGACGATCGTGGCCGGCGCCAGCACGCGCCCGTCGGGCGCCAGCAACTCCACCGTCGAGCCTTCGCGCAGCAGGGACGCCGCGTCCTGCGGCACGGCGAAGTCGACATGCAGAGTCTCGGAGGTCCCCTCCAACGGGGTGACGTTCGTCCCTTCCTCCAGATACTGGCCAACGGCCCAGTTGTGCAGGCCGGTGCGTCCGTCGAACGGTGCCTTGACCACACGGCGGTCGATCCGGGCCTGGATGAGCGCGATCTGCGCCTCGGCCGCCTCCAGGTCGGCGCGGGCCCGATCCAGGTTGGCCTCGGTTCCGGCGCGGGACTTCACCAGGGAGCGGGCGCGGTCCAGGTTCGCGCGGGCGAGCTGGGCCTCGGCCCGGGCGGCGCGCAGCTCCGCCTCCTCGATCTCGGTGTCCAGACGGATCAGCACCTGCCCCTTCGTGACCGCAGCACCAGGGGCGAAACCGACCTCGCGGATGGTGCCGGCGGCCTCCGTGCGCAGGTCGGCCCGCTGGACGGACACGACCGTCCCAGCGGCGACGGTCGTCGGCGTCCAGGTCACCGGCGCGGCGATGGCCGGCTCCACCGTTTCGTGAAGCTCGGGGAAGGCCTCGCCCATGGCGATGGCGGTCATGATCTGGTCGGTCTTGAACCAGGCCAGCCCGGCCGTGGCGGCCACGATGCCGCCGACGACGATCACCCAACCCTTCAACGCCATGGTCGGCCCCCTGGCCCTCGCGATTGTGTCCAGACTGTGTCGCGCGTGTATGGACCGGGCGGGACCGCCCCGCTGTGGGCTTCGTCACAGCCGCGCATCCGGCGCATTGCACCCGCGAAATGCGCCTCTAAGATTGCGCGCGGAACCCATCCGGCAAGCCATGGGTCACTGGCACCCTTGCGTCAGCGCGGGCGTCGGGTTCTGCTGGCGGTCCGGTCATCCCTCCCCGCCCCGCGCATGCAGACCCTCGCCCTCTCCCTGGACATCCTGGTCATCGCCACGACGCTCCTCGCCGCCTGGCTCTGGTTCCAGGCCAGCGGCCGCTCGCTGCGGCGGCTGTCCAAGCATGAGGAGCTGGACGCGTCGGACCTCAACCGGATCGTCACCGCCTACAACAGGGCGGCCCTGCTGAACCGGCGCGCGGCACTGGCCACGGCTGCGGCGGCGGTTCTGGCCGGGCTGCGCTGGGCGCTGGGTCTGGTTACGGCCGGGGGCGCGCCCGGACAGTGACCGGAAGAGCCAGCGGCACGCGCTGCCGCTTGCCGCCGCGCGGCTCGTCGTCGTCGTCCGACCGGCCCGTTTTCAGCATGAAGGCGGCGCCCATCTGCACGCTGCCGAAGGTCAGCCCCAGGAAGAACCAGAGCAGCAGCACGGGTCCGGGATGCCCCTCCGCCCGCGTCAGCAAGGAGCCGATGCCGCCGAAATCGCTCCAGAGCAGGGCCGCGACCGCCAGGGTGGCGATCCCGAACCCCACCAGCGCGTGCAGGAGAAGGAACCGCACCAAGAAGGGAAGCCGGTCCGGCATCGCGCCATCGCTTCGCTGATCCATGCCCGTCTCCGTCGCCCGCTGCCACGCCCGACATGATGGCGCGTCCTGCCGGAACGCGTCCCGCTTCATCTTGCCACGTCGACGCTGAGCGGGGGGCCACCGGTCGATAAGGTGCCGCAAACCTGTCGGAAGGGTTGCCTTTTCCGCTTGCGAGTGCGAACGACTCGCATTATTAATCCGTCATCACCAGTTCAAGCCAGCCAGGACGGAAGCGCCGTCGGACGCCAGCCAGAACGCCGAACCTTGCCGCCCGCGTCCACGAGAAGACGCCCGGCCCGTTTGGAGTCTCGCATGCCGGTCCGTCACCTTCTTGGCAGCACATCGCTCGGTCTTCTCCTAGCCGTCGTTCCCTGCCTGGCCAACGCCCAGTCCGGCACCAAGCCCGACGCCCGGCCCGGGTCCGGCCGCGAACAGCTGGCGCAACTCGACGAGATCACCGTCACCGCCACCCGCACGCCCCGCCAGGCGATCGAGGTTCCCGCCTCCATCTCCGTGGTCGGGCGCGAGGAGATCCTGCGTCGCCAAGCCCAGAGCCTGGACGACATCCTGCGCGACGTTCCCAGCGTTGAACTCTCCGGGGGTCCCCGCACCACGGCGGAGCAGCCCAGCATCCGCGGCCTCGGCGACGAACGCATCGTCATCCGCCTGGACGGCGCGCGCCAGAATTTCCAGGCGGGCCACAAGGGCCGAACCTTCATCGACCCGACCCTGCTGAAGCAGGTCGACGTGTTGCGCGGTCCCGCATCCGCCCTCTACGGCAGCGGCGCGCTCGGCGGCGTCATCGCGCTTGCCACCAAGGACGCCGCCGACCTGCTGCGTGACGGCCGTCGCGTCGGCGGGCAGGCGCGCGTGTCCTATCAGGATAATGGCGAGGAGTTCCTGGCGAGCCTAACCGGGTTCGCGGCCCCGTCCGACACCGTGGGCCTGCTCGCCAGCGGGACCTGGCGGACCAGCGACGACGTGGAGACCGGGTCCGGCCTCACCATCCCGTTCAGCGGCGACGACCTGCTGAGCGGGCTGATCAAGGCGGACTGGGCGCCGGCCGCCGGCCATCGGGTTCGCCTGTCCTGGCAAGGCTATGGCAACGATCAGGCGCTGCCATCGGCCCCGGACACGACGGACCTGGACATCATCGTCGACCGCGTCACCCGGCAGGACACGGCGAACCTGTCCTACGAAGGAATCGCCGGACCCCTGTTCGACCTGCGCGGCGCCATCTACTGGACCCGCACGGACCTGGAGGAGGACCGGGTCGACAGGCCCCGCCTGGACGAGACACGGCTGGAGACGGTCGGGATCGACGTCGCCAACACCAGCCGGTTCACAGCCGGGCCGGCGGAGGTGGCGTTGACTTACGGCGTCGAGGCCTATCGGGACGAGCAGACGGGTACCCGCGACGGCGCCCCCCGTCCGCAGTTCCCGGACGCGGAGAGCGAGGTGGTCGGCCTTTTCGCCCAGGCGGAGACGGAGTTCGCCGACCGCTTCACCCTGACGCCGGCCATCCGCTGGGACCGGTTCGACCAGTCGGCCGAGGGGCAGCCGTCGCGCACGGACACGCAGGTCTCCCCCAGCGTCCGCGCCGCCTTCGAGGCGAACAACCGGCTGACGCTGTTCGCCGGCTACGGGACCGCCTTCCGGGCGCCGTCCCTGACGGAGCTCTACAACAGCGGCCTGCACTTCCCCGGAGTCTGCCCGATCCCCGGCCGGCCCTGCGTCATCCCCAACAACTTCTTCGTCCCCAATCCGGCGCTGGGGCCGGAGCGGGGCGAAACCTACGAGATCGGGGTCAATCTGGCCTTCGAGGATGTGGCGCTGGAGCGCGACCGCCTGCTGTTGAAGGGCGCCCTCTTCCGCAACGACGTCGACGACTTCATCGAGCAGGCGGTGCTGATCCGGCAGGGACAGACCGTGCGCCGCAATGTCCAGGAGGCGCGGATCGAGGGTGTCGAGCTGGAACTGGTCTATGACAGCGCGACATGGTTCGGCAGCGCAGCCGCCTCCATCCTGCGAGGCGAGGATGAAAACAGCGGCCGCGCCCTCGACGCCATCCCGGCCGACCGGCTGGCGTTGACCGTCGGTCGCACCTGGGACGGGGCCGGGCTGACCGCCGGCTGGCGCGCATCGCTGACGGCAGAGCAGGACCGCGTGAACCTGGCCGAACCCACCCCCGGCTACGTGCTGCACGACCTGTTCGTGACCTGGCGCCCGGTGGAGACGATCCGCCTCGACCTCGGCGTCGACAATCTCTTCGACAAGGCCTACCGCCGCCACCTGTCCAGCATCCCCGAGCGTGGGCGGACGCTGAAGGTGGCGGCGCAGGTCAGCTTCTGACCGACATGCGGAAGATGGAGGCGCCCGTGCTCCAGCAGACGGCAGGCGATCCGACCGGAGCGGCCCCCGCGACCGGGCCAGCGACGCCCGCCCCCCACGTGCCGCGCATCGACAGCCGCGAGCTTCTGCGCGGCGGCCGCGAGGTGGTGATCGTCCATGGGGGCGAGGAGTACCGCCTGCGCCGCACCAGCCAGGGCAAGCTGATCCTGACCAAGTGACATCGCCAGCCAACGACAGCCAGCCGACGAAAGGAGACGGGGATGGACGCGATCATGCCGGACGACCGGAAAGTCGATCTTGCCGCACTGAGGGATGCCTGGGCGCGACTGAAGGCCGAGCAGCCGGGCCTGCGGGCCCGCGACGCGGCGGCGCGTCTCGGTATCAGCGAGGGGGAACTGGTGGCGCTCCGCTGCGGCACCGAGGAACCCGGCGCCCGCGTCCTCCGCCTCGACCCCGGTGGCGAGCCGAAGGGCTGGGGTGCGGTGATCGAGGCGTTGCCGGCCCTGGGCGAGGTGATGACGATCACCCGCAACGACCATGCCGTGCATGAGAAGCACGGTCGGTTCGACAAGGTCAGCGTCGGCCCCGGCCATGGGCTCGTGCTGGACCCGGAGATCGACCTTCGCCTGTTCCTGAACCACTGGCGGTTCGGCTTCGCCGTACGGGAGGCTGTGAAGAGCGGGGTGCGCGACAGCCTGCAGTTCTTCGACATCGACGGCACGGCCGTGCACAAGGTCTTCCTGGCCGACGCGTCCGACCGCGCGGCCTTCGACGGGCTGGTCGCCCGGTTCCGGGCACCCGGCCAGGATCCGGGTATTCCGGTTCTGCCGCTGCCGGTTCCGCCCGCCGACCGGCCGGACGACGCCATCGATCTCGCCGGCTTCCGCCGCCACTGGGAAAGCCTGCAGGACACGCACGACTTCTTCGGCATGCTGCGGGAATTCGGCATCGGACGGCATCAGGCCTTCCGCCTGATCGGCGCCGACCTCGCCCTGCCCGTCCGGCTGGACTCGCTGCATCGCTGCCTGCGGCTGGCGGCCGAGCGCGGGGTGCCGATCATGGTCTTCGTCGGCAATCCCGGCTGCATCCAGATCCACACCGGCCCGGTGGAGCGGGTGGAACCGATGGGGCCATGGATCAACGTGCTGGACCCGCGCTTCAACCTGCACGTCCGCCAGGACCGGGTCGGCAGCGCCTGGATCGTCCGCAAGCCGACCCGCGACGGGGTAGTCACCTCGCTGGAGCTGTTCGACACGGAGAACCGGCCCTTCATCCAGCTGTTCGGCGCGCGCAAGCCGGGCAAGCCGGAGCTGGAGGAGTGGCGCACCCTGCTGGCCGACCTGTCGGCCCTCGAGGTGGCGGCATGATCCGGCATCTCCGCCCGTTCCGCGCCCTGCTCTTGGCGGTGGCGCTGGGCGCCGGCACCGCGCAGGCGGGGGAGCGGGTGATCAGCGTCGACGGTGCGGTGACGGAGATCGCCTACGCGCTTGGCCAGGGTCACCGGCTTGTGGCGGTGGACACCAGCAGCGCGTGGCCGGCGGAAACCGCCGGACTTCCCAAGGTGGGATACAAGCGGGCGCTGACGGCCGAGGGGCTGCTCAGCCTGCGCCCGACCATGGTGCTGGCCACCAAGGCGGCCGGTCCGGCCCAGGCGCTTGAGCCGCTGCGTACCCTCGGCGTGGCAGTCGTCACGGTGCCCGACGACGCGTCGGTCGACGGGGTGCTGGCGAAGGTGCGCGGCGTCGCAGCCGCCCTGGACGCCGCACCCGCCGGAGAGGCCCTGGCCGCCCGTATCGGCGAGGAGCTGGCGACGGTGCGGCGACGGCTGGAGGGCGCCGGTCCGCCGCCACGCGTGCTGTTCCTGATGGACACGGGTCGGGGTGGCCTGATGGCGGCGGGGCGCGGCACGGCGGCGGACGCGGTGATCGCGCTGGCCGGCGGCGCCAACGCCTTCGACGCGGCGGAGGGGCTGAAGCCGCTCACGCCAGAGGCCGCAGTTGCCGCCCGCCCGGACCTGGTGGTGGTGACGGAACAGGCGATCCGGCGTATGGGTGGGCCGGACCGTGTCACCGCCCTGCCGGAACTGGCGCTCACACCCGCCGCGCGGGCGGGCCGGTTCGTGACCATCGACGCGCTGCTGGTGCTTGGTTTCGGCCCGCGTATCGGCGAGGCGGTCCGCACCCTGGCCGAAGCGTTCCATCCCGGTCTGCCGGCGCGCACGGCCGAGGCGGGACGGTGACGGCGCTCGGCGCCGGGATGGCTGGCGACGCGCGCCCGGCGGATCGGCCGGCGCGCGGATGGCGGTTCTCCGTCCGGTCGCTGCTGCTCCCGGCCCTCGGCGCGGCCCTGGTCCTGACCGCCTTGCTGGCGCTGGGCAGCGGGGCGCTCGCCGTGCCGCCGGATCGCGTCGCCATGGCGCTGGCCTCCGCCGTGGGGCTTGGGGCTTTGCCGGCGGAACTGGCGCATGAGGTGGCGGTGGTGCGGGAGCTCCGCCTGCCCCGCATCCTGATGGCGATGGCCGTCGGCGCCGGCCTCGCCGTCTCCGGCGCGGTCCTGCAGGCGTGGTTCCGCAATCCGTTGGCCGATCCCGGCCTGATCGGCGTCTCCAGCGGTGCGGCACTCGCGGCCGTGGCGATGATTGTGCTGGGCGGCCCGGTCGCGGCATTGCTTGGCCTCTGGGCGCTGCCGCTGGCCGCCTTCCTGGGCGGGGTCGCCACCACGCTGCTGATCCATCGCCTCGCCCGGGTGGATGGGCAGGTGGACGTGGCCACGCTGCTGCTGGCCGGCATCGCGGTGAACGCCATCGCCGGGGCCGGCATCGGCGTCATGACCTATCTCAGTGACGACCAGCAGCTCCGCTCCCTCACCTTCTGGACCATGGGAAGCCTCGCGGCCGCCGACTGGACGGCGCTCGCGGTGGCGGCCCCGCTGCTGCTCCTGCCCCTGCTGCCGCTGCTCGCATTGGGACGCGACCTCGACCAGCTCAGCCTGGGGGAGGAGGCCGCGCGCCATCTGGGCGTGGATGTCGGCCGGCTGAAGACTCTGTCCATCCTGGGCGTGGCGGTGACGGTGGGCGCGGCCGTGGCGGCGGTCGGACCCATCGGGTTCATCGGGCTCGTGGTACCCCACCTCGTCAGGCTGGCGGCGGGCCCCGGGCACCGGCTGCTGCTGCCCGCCTCGGCCCTGGGCGGGGCGCTGCTGGTGCTGCTGGCCGACACGGTGGCGCGAACGGCCGCCGTCCCGGCGGAGTTGCCCATCGGTCTGCTCACGGCCGGGATCGGCGGCCCCTTCTTCCTCGCCCTGCTGCTCCACCGCAAGCGGAGGTACATGGCATGACCTTGATGGCCGACGGTATCACGGTGGCGCGCGGCGGCAGGACCCTGCTCGACCATGTTTCCGTGCGGCTGGAGCCGGGGCGGCTGACCGCCATCCTCGGTCCGAATGGCGCCGGAAAGTCGACGCTGCTGAGGGCGCTGGCGGGTGACATCCGTCCCGGACGGGGCCGCGTGTGCCTGGACGGCCGCGACATCGCCGGCCTGTCCCCGGAAAGGCTGGCCTTGCGGCGGGCGGTGCTGCCGCAGGATGTGGAGGTCTCCTTCCCCTTCCCGGCGCGCGAGGTGGTGGGCTGGGGCGCGCGGACATTGCCGCGACGGCAGGCCGAGGCATTCGTGGCCGGCGCCCTCGACGCGCTGGAGGCCGGGCATCTGGCCGGGCGGCCGATCACCCGGCTTTCAGGCGGTGAGCGGCGGCGCGTGCATCTGGCCCGCGCGCTGGTCCAGGTTCGGGCCATCCAGGCGGCCGGGTCCCCACCGATCCTGCTGCTGGACGAACCGACGGCGGCACTCGATCCGCGGCATCAGCACCTCGTGCTCCGCCTCGTCGCGATGGTCGCGGCTGAGGGGGCCGCCGTGATGGCCGTCCTGCACGACCTGGACCTGGCCGCCCGCCATGCGGGACGGCTGGTGCTGATGGACGGGGGCACGGTCGCGGCGGAAGGGCCGGCAGAGGCGGTGCTGACGCCGCCGCTGCTGCGCCGCGTCTACGGGATCGACTCCGTGGCCGACCGATGCCCCCGCACCGGCGCCCTCAGCGTCCGGGTGGTCGGCTGCGTCGCCCCCCGCCCCTTCGGCAGCGAGAAACTGGCGGCGGAGTGAGACCGCCTCCCTATGCGGAAAGGGCGGCCCCCGTCGCCAGGGGCCGCCCTCCCGTCACCTCAGTTCACCGTCCCTCAAGCCGTCAGCGCTTGCCGAGGTCGAAGCGGTCCAGCTCCATCACCTTGGTCCAGGCCGCGACGAAGTCGTTCACGAATTTGGCCTGGGCGTCGCCGCCGCCATAGACCTCGGCGATGGCGCGCAGTTCGGAGTTGGCGCCAAAGCAGAGGTCGACGCGGGTGGCCGTCCACTTGATGGCACCAGTCGTCCGGTCCCGCCCCTCGAACTCCATCTCGTTATCGTCCACCGCCTTCCACACCGTGCCCATGTCGAGCAGGTTGGTGAAGAAGTCGGTGCTGAGCACGCCCGGCCGGTCGGTGAAGACGCCGTGCTTGCTGCCACCGTGGGTGGCCCCCAGCACGCGCATCCCGGCGACCAGCACCGTCATCTCGGGCGCCGTCAGCGACATGAGCTGGGCCTTGTCGACCATCATCTCCTCAGGTGACACCGGCACCTCGCGCTTCAGGTAGTTCCGGAAGCCGTCGGCGATGGGCTCCATCACCGCGAAGGAGTGGACGTCCGTCTGCTCCTGCGTGGCGTCGGTCCGGCCCGGCGTGAAGGGCACGGTCACGGCGTGGCCCGCCGCCTTGGCCGCCTGCTCCACGGCCGCACAGCCGCCCAGAACGATCAGGTCGGCGATGGAGACCTTCTTGCCGCCGCCGGCCGAGGCGTCGAACTGCGCCTTGATGCCCTCGAGCACGCCCAGCGCCTTGGCGAGTGCCGCCGGCTCGTTCGCGTCCCACCCTTTCTGCGGGGCCAGCCGGACGCGCGCGCCGTTGGCACCGCCGCGCCGGTCGGAGTTGCGGAAGGTGCCGGCCGAGGCCCAGGCGGTCTTCACCAGCTCGGACACCGAGAGGCCGGAGGCGAGGATCTTGGCCTTGAGAGCCGCGATGTCGGCGGCGTCGATCAAGGGATGATCGACGGCGGGCACCGGGTCCTGCCAGATCAGGTCCTCCGCCGGAACCTCGGGGCCCAGGTAACGCGCCTTCGGACCCATGTCGCGGTGGGTCAGCTTGAACCAGGCGCGGGCGAAGGCGTCGGCGAACTCGGCCGGGTTGGCATGGTAGCGACGCGAGATCTTCTCGTAGGCCGGATCCATGCGCATGGCCATGTCGGCCGTCGTCATCATCAGGTTGACCGTGCGGCCGGAGCCGTCCACCTGCGGCGCGTGATCCTCCGGCTTCAGGTTCTTCGGCTGCCACTGCCAGGCGCCGGCGGGGCTCTTGGTCAGCTCCCACTCGTAGCCGAACAGCACGTCGAAATAGCCCATGTCCCACTTGGTCGGGTTCGGGGTCCACGGCCCCTCGATCCCGCTGGTGATGGTGTGCACACCCATGCCGCTCTCGTAGGTGCTCTGCCAGCCGAGACCCAGAGCCTCGATGGAGGCACCCTCCGGCTCGCGGCCGACATGAGCCTCCGGGCCGGCGCCGTGCGCCTTGCCGAAGGTGTGGCCGCCGGCGACCAGGGCCACCGTCTCCTCGTCGTTCATCGCCATGCGGGCGAAGGTGTCACGGATGTCGCGGGCCGAGGCCAGCGGGTCGGGCTGCCCGTTCGGGCCCTGCGGGTTGACGTAGATGAGGCCCATCTGCACCGCCGCCAGCTCCTGCTGCAGCACGCGGTCGCCGCTGTAGCGCTGGTCGCCCAGCCACTCGGCCTCGGGACCCCAGTTGATGTCCTCGCCCGGCTCCCAGGTGTCGGCACGGCCGCCGCCGAAGCCGAAGGTCTTGAAGCCCATGGATTCCAGGGCCGCGTTGCCGGCCAGGATCATCAGGTCGGCCCAGGACAGCTTGGAGCCGTACTTCCGCTTGATCGGCCAGAGCAGGCGGCGCGCCTTGTCCAGGTTTCCGTTGTCGGGCCAGGAGTTCAGGGGCGCGAAGCGCTGCCCGCCGGAAGAGGCGCCGCCGCGCCCGTCATAGGTGCGGTAGGTGCCGGCGCTGTGCCAAGCCATGCGGATGAACAGCGGGCCGTAATGACCGTAGTCCGCCGGCCACCAGGGCTGGCTGTCGGTCATCAGCGCGTAGAGGTCCCGCTTGACCGCGTTCAGGTCCAGCGTCTTGAACGCCTCGGCATAGTCGAAGCCCGTCCCCATCGGGTCGCTCAAGGACGAATGCTGGCGGAGAATGCGGAGGTTGAGCTGGTTGGGCCACCAGTCCCGGTTGGACCGGAACGCGGTGGGGGTGCGCTTGGAACTCCCGCCGGTGAAGGGGCAGGCTACTGCGGTATCCGGCATCGTCGATCCTCCCTGTGGTCGGTCTGCGCTTGGTGCGGGTCATTCGGGCGGCAAGGGAACCGCCCACGGGCCATGCCCGCGACGGCATCCCCGCCCGTGGCGAACTCAGTGTTCCGTGTCGAGGCTGACACGGATCGCGCCGCGCTTTCCACCGTTTGATCTGTCGGATGCCGCACGCGGCGACGGCCCCGCTTCCGTCTTCATGGGAAGCAGGATAAGGCCGGTCGGCGGCGGCGGGCCAATCGATTGTTCGTATCGCGACGATTGGCGGAGCCTATTGCGCCGGAGGGCGCGGCCGCCGTCGCGCAGGGCCGCGCGGGCGGACCGTCGGCACACGCCGCGCGGCCCGCCCGTCACGGCGTTCGGGTCAGAACTTCGCCCGGATGCCGGCGCTCCACATGCGCGGCGGGTTGTAATAGATCGCCACATGCGTCGGCAGGAAGATCGAGGAGCCAGTGTTGAACTTGGCGTCCGTCAGGTTCTTCACCCCGGCGTAGAGGCGGTAGCGGCCGTCGTCCGTCTCGTAGGCGACGTTCGCGTCCACCAGCCAGTTCGCCTCCTGCTTCAGGGCGTTGTGCGGGCAGGTGGCCGTCTGGTTCTCCGACTTGTAGGAACCGTTGCCGGTGATCGTCACGTTGCCGGGCAGACCCGGCACGGCGAAGGTGTAGTTGCCCCCGATGCCGAGCGTGATATCCGGCGTGGAGACGAGGCTGAAGTCGCCCGGCGCGTAGTTCACCCCGTTGCAGGATTGCGGGATGCCGAACTTGATCGTGTCGTAGCCGGCGTCCATCACGCCGAGGAAGCCATTGACCTCGAAGCCCTCGGCCAGAACGGCCGTGGTCTCCAGCTCCAGGCCCTGGATGTAGATGTCGCCCTGGTTTCCGCGCTGGAAGTTGTTGTTGACGAAGGCGGCGCGCTGCCAGTCCTCCACCTCGGTGTAGAAGGCGGCGGCGTTCACCCGCAGGCGGTTGTCCAGCCACTCGGTCTTCGCACCCGCCTCATAGGCCCAGACCTTCTCCGGCCGCAGCGGCGTGGCGCTCAGCACCGCCACCGCGTTGGCGAGGCGCCCGTTGAACGACGCGCCCTTGAAGCCGTTGCGGATGGAGGCGTAGAGCAGCGCGTCCTCCGTCACCTGCCAGTCGATGCTGGCCGACGGGTTGAACTCCTCCACCTCGCCGGTCAGGCTGTTGCGGGCCGGGGTGCCGACCGGCACGCCGGGCAGCAGCGGCGACGGGGCCGTCAGCGTCAGCACCGTGCCGTTCGGCGCCCGCGCGTCGGCATAGTAGTCCTTGGTTTCCCAGGTGTAGCGCGCACCCGCCGTCAGCCGGATGTCGGCCGTCAGGTCCACCGTTCCGCTGAGGAAGACGGCGTAGCTGTCCGTGTCCAGCGTGGCGTAGCTGTAGTTGAACGGCGTGCTGGTCACCGGGGCCGTCTGGCCCAGGAAGCGGGTGATCTGCTCGTTCTGCTCATTGAAATAGAAGAAGCCGCCGATGATGGACACACGGTCGTTCAGCGGGCCGCTGAAGCGAATCTCCTGGCTGGTGTTCTCCTGGTCCTGATCCTGGTAAAGTGAGAACGGGTTGAGGTTCGACCCGTCGAAGTCGGTGAACAGGTCCCAGGTCATTTGCCGGTGGGCCGTGATCGACTTGATCTCGAAGTCGCCAAGCTCGTAGGCGATCTGGCCCGACAGGCCCCAGGCGTCGGTGTCGTTGCGCGGATCGACCAGATTGCTGGTCCGGGTCACGCGCACATCCTCGTTGCCCTGCAGCGTCAGGCGCGGGAACTGGCGCAGCGCGTTCTCCGTGCCGCCCGCGAGGTTCAGCGCCATCGCCGTGGCCGTGCTGGCCGGCGAATGATCCTGCGTGTAGTCGCCGGACAGCAGAACGCTCAGCTTCTCGTTCGGGGTGATCAGGACGCTGGCGCGGCCGGCGTTCACGTCCAGTCCATTGAACTTCTGGCCGCTGGCGAGGTCGGTCAGCCAGCCCTCCTGCTCGCGGTGCAGCACCGCGACCTGTCCGGCCACCTTGCCGGGCACGATCGGGCCGCCCAGCGCCGCGCGGACGTCGAACCGCTCGTACTCCCCAATGGTCAGCTCGACACTGCCTTCGAACTGGTCGCTCGGCTTCTTGGAGATGACCTGGATGGCGCCGGCGGTGGTGTTGCGGCCGAACAGGGTGCCCTGGGGCCCGCGCAGAACCTCCATCCGCTGGATGTTGTAGAGGTCGAACAGCGCGCCGTTGGAGCGCGGGATGTAGACATCGTCGATGTAGATGCCGACGGGCATGTCGGCCGTGAAGAAGCTCTCGTCCTCGCCCAGTCCGCGCAGGAAGATGCGCGCCGCGTTGGTCGTCGCGGTGTTGGCGTCGAAGATCAGGTTCGGCACCACGTTCTTGATGTCGCCCAGGCGCGTGATGTCGCGCCGCTCAAGCATCCCCTCGCTGAGGGCCGTGATGGCGACCGGCACCGACTGGCTAGTTTCCTCCACGCGCCGGGCCGTCACCACGATCTCCTCCACGCCCGTGACACGGGCGCCCGGGCGCGGGGCCTCGGTCTGCGCCAGCGCCGTGGACGGCAGGGCCAGATAGGCGATCAGGGCTGCTCCACCGAGCGCCGTAGCGCGGAGTCGGCGGTGACTGGGAACGCGGGTCATTCTTCTGGTTCTCCCTTCGTGAGATGCTGCTGGCCTGCCTGTTCGTGGGATCGCCGGTCCGTCGCCGGAACCCCTTGTGCCGGAAACCTGCCGGAATCCGGGAATGCATAATGACATAATATTAAATCAACTCTTTCCAGGCCGAGTTTCCATGGCATACGGTGGCAGGCACCATCCGCCGCCCGGTGTGGCGGCCGTGACACATGTGGATCGCCGGTTCGCCGGCTAAGGGGAGGTCTCTCATGGGGCGTCTGGCGCATGTCCTCACGCTCGTGGCTCTTGTCCTCATGCCCATGACCGCAGCCACGGCCGAGTCCAGGCTGCGCCCCGCCGCCGACGCCGGCTGGTCGGAAGCGGTGGTCAGCGTGTCGGATCTGGACCGCATGATCGCCTTCCTGACAGAGGTCGCGGGCTGGCGGGTGCGGGAGCGCGGGCCGCTTTCTCGCGCGCAGCTCGACCACTGGAAGCTCGGTCCCGAGGCGGGCGGGGAGCAGGTGCTGATGGGCAACCCTGGCGACGACTGGGGGCTGGTCCGTCTGGTCCGCTTCACGGGCGTGCCACAACGGCATATCCGGGCGACGGCCCTGCCCTGGGACACCGGCGGCATCTTCAGCCTGATGGTCCGCACCTTCGACCTCGACTCCGCCCTCTCACGCACCCTGGCGCTGGGTTACGGCGCCTGGAGCGAGCCCTATCGCTTCGACTTCCCGCCCGTCATCGTGCGCAACATCGTGCTGCGCGGGCCCGACGGGGTGAACCTGGCCGTCTATGAGCGCGTGAACCCGCCGCTGGTCGGCTGGGACACCATCACGAAGCTGTCCGCACCCTTCAACTCCATGCAGATGGTGAAGGACCGGGACGCCGCCCGCGCCTTCTACGAGGCCGCCCTGGGCTTCGAGGTCTTCGGCAATGGGGATTACATCGACCCGGAGCCGCGCGCGACCAACTTCGCCGTCCCCCACAACCTCGCCACCGAGGTGCCCCGCCGCTACGGCATCCTCTGGCTCCAGAAGAGCGAGCGGGGCCGGGTTGAGGTGATGGCCTTCCCCGGCATCGTCGGCAGCGACTTCTCCGAACGGGCCGTTCCGCCGAACATCGGCATTCTGATGCTGCGGTTTCCGGTCACCGACCTTGAGGCGCGGCTGAAGGCCGTGCGGGCCGCCGGCATCCCGCTCTGGTCCGAACCGCGCGACCTGGAGATACCGCCCTACGGAAAAGTCCGGGCTTTCGCCGTGCGCAGCCCGGATGGCAACCTCGCGGAGATCTTCGAACCGCGCTGACGGGCGGGTCGCCGTTTTCCCAAGGAACGCGCGCCCTGGCTTCCCTTGTGGAGGCCGGGTCCATCCCCACATCCCGGTTGTGAAGGATCGCCGGGAAGACCGGGTGTGGAGGACGCGATGTACATGGATTGTCTGATTCCGCTGTTCAGCTATCCCGAAGCGACGTCGCAGGCTGCGCTCCGGCGTGCCGCCGCCTTGGCCGGACGCATGGCGCGGCAGGTGACGGCGCTGCGGGTCGACATCGAACTCGGCCGCCCGGCGAACCCGCTCGCGGTCAAGCTCCTGGACCTGGACGCCCTGGTGTCGGAGGCGCGGAAACGGAGCGCGGCCCAGGCCGACGCCCTGACCGCCGATCTGGAGGCCGCCTGCCGGGAGACCGCCCTTCCCCTGCGACTGCTGGCTTTCAAATGCCACGAAGGGTCCGCCGGGGAGGCGACGATCCGGCAGGCCCGCTGCCACGACCTGACCATCCTGCCGATGGCGCAAGGCCGGGGCTATCTGCACTTCATCGCCGAGAACGTGCTGTTCGGAACGGGCCGGCCAACCCTGGTCGTCCCGGAATCCGGGGAGGGGGAGACGGCCGATCCCGGCCGCGTCGTCGTCGCCTGGGACGGCGGCCGTCACGCCGCAAGGGCCCTGGCCGACGCACTCCCCCTGCTGAAGACGGCCATGGAGGTGCGGGTCGTCAGCGTGGTCGGGGAGAAGGCGGGGGTCGATGGCGGCGGCACCGCCGAGCTCGCCACGCATCTCGCGCACCACGGCATCGAGCCCGTCTTCGACACGGAGGAGGCCGGCGGCCGCTCCGCCGGGACGGCGCTCGGCGAATATGCTAGGCGTCACGGAGCCGGCCTGCTCGTCATGGGCGCTTACGGGCATTCGCGCCTGCGGGATTTCATCCTGGGCGGCGCCACGCGCACCCTGCTGGCGGCACCGCCCGTGCCGATCCTGTTCTCGCACTAGGCGCCGGAACCCCAGCATGCGCAGCGGGTCAGCACGCGGCAAGGCGTCCGGATCACATCCGGCGCAGCTCCGGCAGCATGGCCTCGATCGCCTCGATCCGGGCCGCCGGTGCGGGATGCGTCGCCAGGAAATCCGGCACGCGCGGGCCGCCCGCCGCCTCCATCCGCCGCCACAGCGCCGCCGCCTCGGCCGGGTCGAAACCGGCAGCGGCCATGGCGACGAGGCCGAGCCGATCAGCCTCCAGCTCCTGCCGCCGCGAATACGGGCGCACCAGCCCGTACTCCAGCCCAAGCCCGAGGGCCGCCGCGATGTCGGCGGCATACTCCACATCCCCGATCTGAAGCAGCAGGGAGACGAGCCGCAGCCCCCATTCCTTGGCGAGTTGCGCGTTCATCCGCTCCTGGCCGTGCTCCGCCCGCACGTGCCCGATCTCGTGGCCCACCACGGCGGCCAGCTGGGCCATGTTGCCCGCCACCTGGAACATGCCTTCGAACACGCCGATCTTGTTGCCCGGCAAGGCGAAGGCGTTCACATCCGGGCTGGCCAGCACGGCCACCTCCCAGCTCCGGGGGTCCTCCCCCGCCGCCGTCAGCAGGCGTGTCGCCACCCGGTCCAGGGCGGCCTGCAGTCCCACATCGCGGGATGCCGGCACCTTGGCCCGGATCTCCTGCCAGGCCTTCACCCCCATCTCCCGCACGGTCTCGTCTGGCACGAGGTTCAGCCACGGTTCCTCCCCGCAGCCGCCGAGGGCCGTCATGGCCGCGATACCGGCAGCCCCGGTCAGCATCCTTCGCCTGTGCAGATGCGGTGCGCGGCACATGGTCGTCGATCCTCTCCAGGGTGCACCGGCGGTGCCCGGTCCCGCGGCGGGCCATCCTAAACCGCCCGGCGACGACAGTCTGCCTGAAGACCGGGCGGTGAACGATGGCGGGATCGGCCGCTTGGCCGGCAACGCCTGTTCAGCTCGCCCGCAAGCGCCCAACGAACGCCTCGATCGAGGACTTCAGGCTGTCGGCTTCCCTGGCCAGCAGGTCGGACGTCTTCAGCACCTCGCCCGCGCTGCCGGAGGTCTCCCCGGCCGCCTGGCTGACCAGTTCGATCGCCTGGGCCACCTGCCCCGTGCCGTGGGCGGCCTGCTGCACGTTCTGGACGATCTCCTCTGTCGCCTTCTGCTGGCTGTCCACCGCGTCGGCGATGGAACCGGCGGCGCCACTGACCGCGCCGATGACGTCGCGGATGCGCGCGACGGCGGCGACGGCCGTGGAGGCGGCGGCCTGCAGCCGCTGCACCTGGCCGCCGATCTCCTCCGTCGCCTTGCCGGTCTGGCTCGCAAGGTTCTTGACCTCGCTGGCGACGACGGCGAAACCCTTGCCCGCCTCCCCGGCACGGGCGGCCTCGATGGTGGCGTTCAGCGCCAGCAGGTTGGTCTGGCCTGCGATCGTCTGGATCAGGTTCACGACGGTCCCGATCTCGCGGGCGGCGGCGTCCATGTCCTGCATCAGCCGATCCGTCTCCTCGGCGGCCGCCACCGCATCTCCGGCGGTACCGCGGGCGCCTTCGGCCTGACGGGCGATCTCCTTGATCGTGGCCGTCAGCTCCTCCGCTGCGGCGGCGACGGTCGCCACGTTGGCGGACGCCTGCGTGGTCGCGGCGGCCACGTTCGCGCTTTGGGACTGCGTCTCCTCGGCGATGCCGTTCATGGCGGCGGCACTGGCCCGCAGCTCGGTGACGCTGCTCGCGACCGCCTCCAGCACGTCCCGCACCTCGCCGTCGAACTTGTCGGCGAGGTCGAACAGCATGCGCCGGCGCTCCTCTCCGGCCCGGGCCTCCGCCGCGACCTGCTCGGCCTTCAGCCGCTCGGCCTCCGCGAGGCCCAGGCGGAACTCGTCGAGCGCGCGGGCGATCCGGCCGATCTCGTCCCCGGCGCCGGTGCCGTCGACGGCGGTGACGTAATCGCCCGCCTGCAGCCGCGCCACCTCCACGCAGACGGCGGTCAGCGGACGGCGCACGATGAAGACGGAGGCGGCGAACAGCGCGCCCAGGGTCAGCAGGGTCACCGCGATCCCACCGATGGCGAGCTTTGCCGCGAGGTCGGCGGCCGGCGCCTCGATCGCCGATACCGGCACGTCCATGACGAGCGCCCAGGTCGCCCCCAGCTCCTCGATCGCGATGGGATGGACGGTACGCTCGACGGTGACCGGATCGGCGCCGCCCGTGCGATCCTCATGCAGGAACTCGAGCGCGCGGCCCGCCCGGACCGCCGTCAGCACGTCCGCCGCCCGCGCGTCGGCATAGGGCGCCGCGATCGCGGCCGTGTCGGCATGGACCACCCAGTTCCCATCCGCCGACAGCAGCGTGGTGCGCCCGACGCCGAAAGGCCGGATGGCGGCCAGTTCGCGACCGAGACTGTCCAGCGCGATGTCGATGCCGACGACGCCCGCCACGCGCCCGTCCGCGAGGAACGGGAAGGAGATCGTGGTCATCAGCACATCGGTGCCCTGGACGTCGTAGGTGTAGGGCTCCAGCAGGGCCGGCCGTCCCGAGGCGAAGCTGTCGCGATAGAACGGCTCCTGGTACTCCGCGTCGCTCTCGATGGTCTCGACCACGATGCCGCCGTCGGCCCCGCGCGACAGGTAGGGCGCGAACCGGCCGGACTCGGAGGCTCCGGTGGCGCTGTCGCCCACGAAGGCCGCGTCCCGCCCATCGAAGGCGTTCTGCTCCACCATGATCCAGGCCGCCAGGATCTGTGGGGAGGCGTTCATGGACCGGCGGAGCATCTCGACCACGCTCCCCCTGTCGCGCAGACCGGCGGCATGGGCCCCGTTGATGGTCTCGGCGAGCGTGGCCGTGATCTTCGCCAGCTGGGTGAACCGCCCATCGACCGAAACGATGGCGCCCTGTGCCAGCGCGTCGCCATAGGCATGGCCAAGCGTGCGCGCGGTTCCGCCGGCCTCCCGCGTCACCAGCCAGGCGCCGGCTCCCAGCAGGACGCTGATGGCCGCGCCGGCCGCGATCGTCAGTTTCAGGCCGACCGTCAGTCGCTTAAGCATGGTTCCCTCCCCCTTTTCGCGGATCCGGTCGCCCGGATCGGTCGCGCGGCGGACGTTCCGCCAAAAGGGGGTGGGATGTCCCAGGTCCAGCCGGTCAGCCCGCTGGTCCAGGAGTATGCGGTGGTATGGGGTCGCCCCATACCGCGCTCTTTTTCATGGCGGCGCGCGGACTTTGCGGACAAAATGAAACCTGGACCCTGGGCGTGGTGACTGAAGACGAACACAGGCATGAACGTCACGCGCATCCTCGTCGCCGACGATCATCCCGCGTTCCGGGACGCGGTGGAACTCTATCTGACCCGCGATTTAACAGATACACACGTCCAGTTCGTCGATTCGTTAGATTCCATAGCTATTTTGTCTGGCGAATCCTTCAGCCTGATCCTGATGGATTGGTTCCTGTCGAGCCCGGAAAGCGGCGGCGCCGGTATCGAGGCGCTGCAGCGGGCGCGCGTCACGGGGCCGGTCGCGGTGATGACCGGGTCCGAGGACGCCGAGGTGGTGTTCGCAGCACTTTCGGCCGGTGTCGTGGGCTTCCTGCCGAAGACGCTGAACCGCGCGCAGTTCGTCGCGGCCGTGCGCCTGCTGCTTGCGGGCGGCACGCTGATCCCGGTGCATCTTGCGATGGGCCTGCTGGACCGGAGCGGCGCCGAAGCCGATGAGCCGGCTGAGGGGGGACCGCGCCTTCTCACGGAGCGTGAGTCCGAGGTTCTGCGCGAACTGCGCTGCGGCGGAAGCAACAAGGAGATCGGACGCATCCTCGGCATGCAGGAAGTGACGGTGAAGCTCCACATCCGCCGCATCCTCAAGAAGCTCGACGCCAAGAACCGGACCGACGCCGTGGTCAAGGCGCAGGAGCTCGGGCTGCTGCGGCCATGACGCCTGGCACCGCCGCGCCGGTATGGGGTGCCGCATACCTCTGGACGCGGGGTGTATCCCAGCGGACCCGACACGCATACCCGCCCCAACGCATAGGCTGGCCTTTCGGTGCTGGAAGGGGGCCGGACATGCACACCATTCTCGTCGTCGACGATTGCGCCGATTACCGGGAGTTCCTGGAAACGGTCCTGAAGCGCCATGGCTGCCGAACCGTCAGCCGGGACTCCGGCCCGTCGGCGCTGTCGGCTCTGGGTGAGCTGCCCGTGGACGGGATCATCGTCGATCTGGTCATGGCCGGGATGGACGGCCTTGAACTGATCCGCGCGATCCGCCGCCAGCACGGGCACCTGCCCATCCTTCTGCTGACCGGCGGATGCATAGGGCTCCGCAATCCCTATGTGAACGCGGCGCTCGCGTTGGGCGCCGACATGGCGGCCTGCAAGGGCGGGGGCGAGGTGGAAAGCATCCGCGGCCTGCTGGACCTGGTCGCCGCCTCGGGACCTGCGCCGCGGGCGGGCGCGGCCCAGAGCGTGCCCGCCTGAGCCCATGCGCCTCTCCCTCACCGCCCGGCTGCTGGCGACCATCCTCCCCGTGGTGGCGCTGGTGTTGCTCGGGACGGGGCTGCTGGCGCTGCGTGGCGCTGAGGGCGTGGTCGACCGGTTCGCCACCGAGTACGGCCGCGACCTCGCCGAGGGGGAGCTCAGCAAGATCCGGACATATTTCGAGCAGCAGGCCCGCCCCGCCGAAAGCCTGGCCGAGATGGCCGCGACGATGGTGGCGAACCGGCGCGACGATCGGGCCATGCTGGCCGACCTCATCCGACGCCTCGCGCTGACGGCGTCCGACAGTGTCGGGATGTGGCTATACATGGAGCCGGACACCATCGGGCGTGACGCCGACTTCGTCGACCGGAACGTGGCGGAGGGGGACCTCGTGACCGGACGGTTCCTCGCCTACTACGCCGT
>JAJUIU010000037.1 GCA_029267445.1 Rhodospirillaceae bacterium | reverse complement strand
CCTGAGCCGACGCGGCGCGACGGCGGCGCCCTGGATACGGGCCGGCCGGGCGCGCTCGGCGCCGCCCGCAGGCTGGAGGGGGGCGCTTTGCGCGAGCAGGCGGGCACGCTGACCGACCGGGAATGGCTGGTGGCTAACGGGCTGGGGGGATACGCCTCCACCACCGTCTCCGGCGCGCTCACGCGGCGCTACCATGGACTGCTGGTCGCCGCGATGAACGCGCCCCGGGGGCGCCTGGTCCTGCTGTCGCACCTGAACGAACGCCTGCGCCCGACGATCGGGCCGGAGGTGCCGCTGGCGCGGATGGATGCGGACGCCGCCGGGCCGGAGAAGGAGCTGCCGGCTTTGGAGTCCTTCACCCTGGAGGAGGGCCTGCCGGTCTGGCGCTACCGGGTGGGTGACGTCAGGCTGACGCGCCGGGTGGTCATGCCGCACAGGCAGAACATCGTGCACGTCTCCTACCATCTGGACCATGGCTGCCCGGAGACCGAGCTGGCCATCCGGCCCACCGTGAACTTCCGGGCGCTGGAGTCGCCGGTGGCATCGTCGGCGGGGCGATCCTACCGCCTGTCCGTCGCCGGCGAGCGGTTCGAGATCGCGGCTGACGGCGAGCAGGCGGTCCTGCGCCTGAAGCTCCTCGGGGCCGACAGCCGCTTCACCCTGGATGGGGAGCACCGGCGCGAGGTGTTCTACGCCGTCGAGGCGGAGCGTGGCTACGACAGCCGGGGCATGCTGTGGAGCCCCGGCGAGTTCACCGTGCGGCTGGAGCCGGGAGGGACCGTCACCCTGATCGCCGGGGCGGAGGACTGGGACACGATCGACAGCCTGGACCCCGCCGACGTGCGCGACTGGGAGCGGGAGCGGCGGCGCCACCTGCTGAACATCGCGCCGGAATGCTGCCGGTCCGGCGTTCCGGCGGAGCTGGTGCTGGCGGCCGACAGCTTCCTGATGACTCCGGTCGGCCGGGCGGCCGACGTGATCCAGGCCTACGCCACAGGCGACGAGGTGCGCAGCGTCATCGCCGGCTACCACTGGTTCACGGACTGGGGCCGCGACACGATGATCTCGCTGGAGGGGCTGACCCTCTGCACCGGCCGGCATGTGGAGGCGGGCTGGATCCTGCGCACCTTCGCCAAGCATATCCGCCGGGGCCTGATCCCGAACATGTTCCCGGAGGGGCGTAGCACCGGCCTCTACAACACGGCCGACGCCACGCTGTGGTTCTTCCACGCGCTGAACCGCTACACGGCGGCGACGGGCGAGCGCGACACGCTGCGTCGCCTGCTGCCGAGGCTGCTGGACATCGTCAACAACCATCGGCACGGCACCGACTTCGGCATCGCCATGGACCCGGCCGACGGCCTGCTCCGCCAGGGTGCCCCCGGCTATCAGCTCACCTGGATGGACGCCAAGGTGGAGGACTGGGTGGTGACACCGCGCCGGGGCAAGGCGGTGGAGATCAACGCCCTCTGGTACAACGCGCTGAGGCTGCTGGCCGGCTGGCTGGAGCAGGAGCAGGGGGTCGGCTCCGCCAACCTCGTCCACGACCTCGCCGACCGGGTGCGCGACAGCTTCAACCGCCGCTTCTGGAACCCGGACGCGGGCTACCTCTTCGACGTCGTGGACGGGGAGCATGGCGACGACGCGGCCTGCCGCCCCAACCAGGTGTTCGCCATCTCGCTCGACAGTCCTGTGCTGGACCGGGAGCGCTGGGAGCCGGTGATGCGCACGGTGGAGGAGCGTCTGCTGACCCCCGTGGGGCTGCGCTCCCTCGACCCCGGTCACCGGGACTACAAGCAGCGCTATTTCGGCGATCTGCGCGCCCGCGACGCGGCCTACCACCAGGGCACAGTCTGGGGCTGGCTGATCGGCCCCTATATCGACGCCTGGCTGAAGCTGCACCCGGAGGACAAGGAGGAGGCGCGGCGGATGCTGGAGGGACTGTGGCCCCACCTGTCGGAGGCCGGGGTCGGCACCATCGCGGAGATTTTCGACGCCGAACCGCCCTTCACCCCGCGCGGCTGCATCAGCCAGGCCTGGAGCGTGGCGGAGGCGCTGCGCTGCTGGGTCAGGACCGCCTAAAGCCCGACCCGCCGCGCGATCTCCGGCTCCCAGCGGTCGAAGTTCCCGTTCTGGCAGTCGCTGGCCGGACGGCCGTACCAGTCCCAGGGCAGCGACCGCGCGTTCAGCCCGACGAAATGCGCCCCGTGGGAGCCCAGCTCCGGCCGCTTGGGCCAGAAGGGGGCGCAGATGCTGACCTCCGCCACCGTCACCACGGCGGGCGGGCGGGCGCGCTGCAGGGCGGCCACCTGCATCCCCTGCTCGTCCAGCTCGCCCGCGAGCGGCACCGGATGCGCGTCCAGCACGGCGCACAGGGCCGCCTCAACATCGAAGCCGGGCGGGAAACCCCGGATGCCAGTGTTCAGGCTCAGCGGCCCGCACAAATGGTCGAAGGCGCCATGCGCCCGCTCCACATCCTCCTCCAGCAGGCATGTGGCGCGGTCGCCGGCGGCGAGCCAGCCGGCAATGCTGGGCGGCATCTCCCACAGCACGCAGTCATTGTCGAAGGCGATCTCCCAGCGGTCCGGGAACAGGCGCAGCGGCGCCAGCTTCCAGGCGACCCCCTCAGCCATCCCGCCGTCCAGGTGGGCGGCGAGCCGCCGGGGCATGTCGCCGGCCGGCAGCCAGTCGATCCCGTCCGGCACGGCACCGGTGCGCGCCCGCGCCTCCGCGACCGGAACGCTGTTCACCACCACCGCCAGGGCGGCCCCCGGCCCGAACACGCGCCGCGCCCCCCACAGGGCGAGGCGCAGCGCCCGGAAGCCGCGCGGGCTGACGTCGCCCACCGTCCAGCGCAGGCCGACCGGCGGCCCCGCCATCAGCCCGCACCCCGCGTGAAGCGGCGTGTCACGCTGGGCCGGTCCACGGCCCCCCAGGCGTATTTGTAGGCCTCGCGGCCGCGCAGGAAGTCGAACATGGTCATCCCCTCCCCTGCCGCCTCCCGCATCGCATGGTCGATCAGCACCGTGCCGGGGCTGAAGAAGGCGGCGTCCGGATCGAACCCGGTGATGTAGCAGTGGAACCGCCCTTTGGCGGCCAGCCCGTAGACCATGGCCAGGGCGCGCCCGCCCTGCTCCAGCAGGAGGAGGCGGAGCAAGCCCCCCGCCTCCAACCCGAGCAGGGCCTTGTGATGGAACGCGCGCACCTCCCGCTCGGCCAGCACCCCCGCCTCCCCGCGCGAACGCCAGCGGGCGCCGTGCAGGTCCGTCAGCCGGTCGAAGGCGTCGGGCAGTTCGGGTCCCATGGCCCGGCGGACCCGACAGCCGCCCTGCCGGCCAAGCCGGTTGCGGGCCGTCCGCAGGTTCTGGGCGAAGCTGCGCGACAGCGGCGGCGGCAGGGGGGACACGGCCGGACAGGGCTCCCCCTCCTCCAGCGTCTCCGGCCAGGGTGCGGGTGCCGTGGCGAAGGGATCGTCCGGCGCAAGCTGGACCAGGTCCAGGGCGGTCCAGCCCGGCAGGGCGTCCAGCGCGGCCAGCAGGCGTGCCGGCGCATCGCCTCGAACCTCGGGATGCACAAGCCCGCCGAGCCAGTCCGTCGTCCCCGCCCCGAGCGGCAGCAGGCGGGTCCGCCCCGCCTCCACCAAGGCGAAAAGCGGCAGCAGCGCCATCAGCCGGCCGCCATCCCGCAGCGCTAGGACGAAGGCACGCTCCGGCTGGAACACGGCGGCCCAGGGCAGCAGCCAGGCCGGGGACTGGAAAGGCGTCGCCACCGGGTCGGCGCGCCAGAGCGCCCACCATTCCGGCTCGATCCGGGCGAGCGCCTCGGCACCCTCAAGCCGTTCCAGCGTCGTCATGGCGCGGCGGCTCCCGCCGGTTGCGGGTGCAGGATGCGGCGGTAGGCGGCCCGGTAACCCTCCACCATCGCGTCCAGGCCGAAGCGGGCCCGCGCCGCCGCCCGGCAGGCCTCCGGGTCGATCCGGTCCGCCCGGCCGATTGCGTCCGCCATGGAGGCGGCGTCGGGCACCAGGAAGCCGGTCACCCCGTCCTCCACCACCTCCGCCAGGGCGCCGTTCGGAAAGGCGATCACCGGCGTGCCGCAGGCCAGCGCCTCCATCGCCACCAGCGATCCCGTCTCCCGGCAGAGGCTGGGGACGAGGGCGCAGCGGGCCATGCCGAGCAGGCGGCGCTTGCCCCGGAAGCCGACCGGCCCGATCCAGCGCCGCCGCCGGTCCAGCGCCGGACGCAGCACGGTGTCCGCGTAGCGCACATGGTCCGGATAGGCATAGAGGCGGCCGGCGATCAGCAGGTCGGCGTCGGCCGCCCGCGCCGCCTCGGCCGCGATGTGCAGCCCCTTCTCCGGACAGATGCGGCCCATGGCGGCGGCGAATCCAGCCTTGCGGTGCCGCTTGTCCAGGTCCGCGATGGGGATGCCGTTCGGGACAGGCGGCAGCAGGGTGGGACCGGCCGGGCAATCGCGCGCCTGGGCCGCCGACACCGGGACCAGCCAGGTGTCCGGCCGCTCCAGCCGCCAGATCGCGGGCGGGTACCAGTCGGGCGGCAGATGCAGCGTGATCAGGACCGGCACGCCCGGCGGGGGCAGATAGTCCAGCGCGTCGATCCCGTGCAGATGGACGAGGTCCACCGGGTGCCGGTCCAGCGCCCGCAGGATGGCCCGCCGATGCCGATCCCGCGCCGCCGCCATGGCCGCGTCGTCCAGCGCGCCGTCGGACCATGGCACCGGCAGCAGCGTGCCCGCCACCCGCGACCCCTCCGGCGCCACGACGAGGGAGCGGTCGCCCCGCGCGACGAGGCCCCGGTCGAGCCAGGCCAGGATCTGCTCCGCCCCGCCCGCCGTGTCGACGCCGACCGGGGCCAGGGGATAGGAGACCTGGAGCACCGTCAGCGCCATGGCGGCGCCTCCAGCCCCAGGTCGGCCGTCGCCGCCGCCGCGAGGTCGAGCCAGCGGTCGAGGTCCATGCCCCAGGCGAAATTCTCGTACCAGGGCCGCCCCGGATGCGGCGGGGCTAGGAAATCGTAGGCGGGCGCCGGGCGCAGCCGCTCCACCTCCAGCCGGAACTGGGACAGCGTCGCCGCCTGGGTGCGGTGGCAGGCGAGCAGCCGGCGCTTCATGTCGGCCGCATCCTCGTCGAGCGGCAGCAGGGTTTCCGGACAGTCCCGCCGGGGGAGGAAGACGCCCGTCTCCAGATTGCCGTCGGGCCCGGCGTGGTAGCCGGTCATCTCCAGCAGGCTTGGCGCCGGGCGGCCGCGCCGGGCCAGCAGCGTCGCCCCGGCCTGGACGGTGAAGCAGGTGGCGTCATGGTCGGGGTGCCCACCCTCGTAGGCATGGGTGACCACCAGCCCGATCTCCATCGCCTCGAACAGGTCGGCCATCCGCCGGGACAGTCCCGGCAGGACCTGTGCGGCCTCCTGGTCCGCGACCCCCAGCCCGGTGATGCGCACCGGTGGGATGCCCGCCCTGGCCATCGCCGTCTCCAGCTCGTCGCGCCGGGCGGCGGCATAGGCCTCCCTCGTGCCGAAGCCATGCTCGCGGGCGTCGCGCATGTCGGCCGGCGCTCCGTCGGTGACATGGACGATCCGGATGCCGGTCAGGCGCGGCAGCTGGGCGCCGATGCCCACGGTCTCGTCGTCCGGGTGGGCGCAGACCACCGCGATGCCGCCCGCGTCCAGCAGGCCCACATCGGGGTCGGCGAGATCGCGCAGCAGTTCCACCGCCGCCGGGGCGAGCGGCAGGCCGGGACGCCGTCTGCCGGGCGGCGTCACGCGGAGGTCGGTGCGAGCTGTCCCGCGGCCGGCACCGCTCCCCGGTCTTGGCCGCCGTAGCGGCGGGTCATCTCCACGCAGAACGCGGCGAACTCCTCGGCCCGCTGCGGCGGGCTTGTGTAGTTCGCCCGGTCGCCATGGACGGGGTTCGGGATGCCCTTGTGCTCCGGCGTGAAGCAGTAGGTGACGGTGACCTGGAAGTCCCGCAGCGCCTCCATCTGCCGGTCGAACCAGGCGAGCGCGTCGGGCCGGTACCAGTCGGCCCAGGACAGGCCGGTGCGCAGGTAGGTGACGCCCAGCTCCTTCATCAGCCGGACGGCGTCGTCCAGCCGGTGGTCCTGGTAATGGAACCACTGGCAAAGTCCGATCTCCGGCGTGTGGCGGGGGAAATGGGACAGCGCCCGCTTGGGCGTGCCGTCCTCCTTCACCAGGCCCATGTAGAAGTGTCGGTAGTAGCTGGACCCCTCGGCCTCCCGGTGGCGGGTGGTGGCGGGCCAGGCCTTGGGCAGGTCGAACAGGCTGTACCAGTGGATGCGGGGGGCCCGCCCGATCAGCAGCTCCGCCGTGCGGTTCAGGCCGAACTCCTGCACCTCCTCGGCGCCGAAGGTGCTGATCCCGACCTCGGACACCCAGAGGTCCTTGGATGTGACCTGCCGGATTTCCTCAAGCTTGGCCGGCCAATCGTCGAGCTGCCAGTGGTTCCAGTCGAGCGGAAAGCCATGGACGGCGACGGCGTCCATCTCGTCCAGCACGCCGCGACCGGCCATGTTACGGATGAAGGCGGGATCGATGGGGGAGATGCCGCCCAGCACGCGGGGAACGCCGGGGCATGCCTCCCGCAGCGCCCGTCCGGTCAGGCGCGCCATCTCGGCGAACATGGCCCAGTCGCTGTCGAGCTCGATGTCCCAGTGGGACTTGTTGTTGGGCTCGTTCCAGATCATCACCGCTTCGAGCATGCCTCTCCCCCCGTGGCTCCCGTCGTCTTGTTCCCAGAATGCTCAACCGCGCGGGGCGGGCCCGCGTGCCGGATAGGCGGCCAGTTCATGAACGGACCTGTCGGCCACCCGACAGATGAACACCTCCGCCTCCGGATTGGCTTCGATGCGGAAGCCGGCGCTGCGCAGCATGGCGGCGGAGCAGGCGCGGTTGGGCACCCACCAGTTCGTCCAGTCGCCCGCGTAACTGCCCTCGATGAAATGCATCCGGGGGAAGTCGGGCCTGTCGAACGGGGCCGTTTCCGCGAACGCGTAGTCGGAGGCGACCTCGCCCACGGCGGCGCTGCCGCGCTGCATGGACTGATAGACCAGCATGTCGCCGGCCACGTGCTCCCGGATCAGGTCCAGGGCCAGCAGCGGGTGGCGCAGGTGATAGAGCACGCCCAGGAACAGCACCACGTCGAACCGTTCGCCGAGGGCGCCGACGTCGTAGACGGACAGCTCCCGGAAGTCGATCGCGGCGCCGGTGACCTCCGCCGCCAAGCGCGCCTGCGCCAGATAACGCGGGTCGCTGTCGATCCCGACCACCCGTGCGGCACCCCGGCGCTTCATCTCCAGGCTGTAGAAGCCCGCGTTGCAGCCGATGTCCAGGACCGACTTCCCGCCGAGATCGGCCGGCAGCGCGGCGGCGAAGCTGTTCCACTTCACCGCCGGATAGTCGCCCAGGAAATGGTCCGGCGCCGTCGGGACCCCATTCAGCTCCAGGTTATGGAACCAGGGGGCGAGCGTCTCGATCCGCCGCCGCAGTTCCTCCCGGTCGGCCAGCAGTCCGTCCATCATGATCCCCGTTCTTCGCGTTCCTGATCCGGTCGGCCAGCAGCCCGATCGCGGCGCGATAGCCATGCACCGTGCCGACATCGACATACGCCTCGCCCGCGCGCACGCCGACGGCCACGCCCCCGTCGGCGATCCAGGCGTTGACCAGCGTGCCCATGTACTCGTCCCGCCGGTCGCGGGCCCGCCACAGGGCGTGCAGCTCGTGCAGCACCCGTCCCGGCATCTTGAAGGCGCCCCAGATCCAGTTCGTCCCCGCATCCGGGCGCTTGACCTGGATTTCAGTCACCGTCCCGTCCTCGCGGGTGGCGACCGCGTCGAACAGCTCCGGCCTGTCCACCGGGAACAGCAGGAAGGACAGCCGGTCGTCCGGCAGCCGTGCCAGCGCGTCCTCAGGGAACCAGACCGTGTCCGGAAGGCCCACGGCCACCGGCTCGTCCGGCCCGATCAGCGGCAGGGCCCTGAAGATCGCATCGCACAGGCCGCCTGGGCGCGGCTGCACCACATAGGCGGCCGACGCCGTGCCGTAGCCCCCGCCAAAATACTCCAGGATGTCGGACTTCCCCGGCCCGATCACGAAGCAGATCTTGTCGCAGCCGCCCAGCACCAGCCGTTCCAGCAGGTATTCGCTGACGGCGCGGGGTCGCTCATGCTCACCGTCGAGGCGGCTGCCCACGGGCAGCAGCTCCTTGGAAAACGCGAGTGGCTGGATGCGTGTGCCGCTGCCGGCGGCGGGTACGATGCCCCACATCGGGGTCCTCCCTCGGATAGCGGCTCAGGCCGACCGGCGTTGCGGAAGGCGCGCGGCGGACAGTGCGGCGATGAACTCCTCGGCCCGCCGGTCTGCCGTGTGGTCGGCCAGGACGCGGGCGCGCGCGGCCTCGCCCAGGCGGCGCAGCTCGGCGTCCGACAGGTCGACGGCCGCCACCGCGTCCTCCGTCCCGTACCCCACCAGGATTTCCGCACCCGGCGTGAAGAACCGGTCCAGGCCCTCCCACCAGTCCGTCAGCACAGGCGTGCCGCAGGCCGCCGCCTCGAACAGCCGGCCGGACGGGCACCAGCCCATGGCCGCCATGGCGGCACGGGTGACGTTGAGGGTGACACGGCTTGAACTGAAGAAGGCCGGATGCTCCGGCGGCGGCAGGTGGCGCACGAACCAGATGTTCTCGGCCCAAGGGAAATCCTGCGGGTACTGCGCCCCGCCGATGACGAAGCGGCGGTCGGGCAGTCGACGCGCCGGTTCCACCAGGAACCGCTCCACGCCGGGCTGCCGGTCCGCCGCGTAGGTGCCGAGATAGGATAAATCGGCCCGGTAATGCTCCTGCGCCGGCACCGGCCGATGCACCGCCGGGTCGACATGCCCGTAGAGCGGTGCCACGGCGGCGGCTCCCAGCCGGTCCCGCAGATCATCGAGCGCGCGTCCACCGGTGTAGCTGAACACCAGGTCGAAGCCGCGCAAGCCATCGGCGTCCAGGTAGGAGACGGTCTTGCCGGCCTCCAGGTCGGCCAGGGTCACCGGCGTGTCCAGGTCGTAGAACAGGCGGAGCCCCCTTGCCTGCCGGACAAGCGCCGTCGCCGCCACGCCGTCCGGGCAATAGCTGGTGACCATGGCGGCGTCGGCGTCCGCCAGGTGCAGGCGCGCCGTTCCCAGCGCCTCCGCCCAGTCGCCGTAGAGCACGAGCCGGCCGCCCGGCAGGTCCCGATAGTCCCGGTTGCCGGCGTACCAGTGCTGGTCCTTCTCGAAGAAGACGACCGACACGCCCCGGCGGGCGAGGGCCGCGACCAGCCCGCGCCAGAGCGTGGCGTGCCCGTTGCCCCAGGAGGAGGAGATGGTGAGACCGAAGACGACCAGCTTCATGCCGCCGCTCCCGCGCCGGACACCCCGCCGAACGTCTCGTTCACGGACAGCACGCGGGGCCCCCAGGGCCGCAGCTCGACCCGGCTGAGCCCGGCGGGCGAAACCTCCAGCCGCTGTATCAGGTCGAGCGGCAGTCCCAGCCAGTGGGCCAGCGCCGCCCGGATCGGGTCGCCATGGCCGACCAGCAGGACCGTGCCCTCCGGCCACCGCTCCCAAGTCCGCTTCATGTGCGTGACCATGCGGAGCTGCACGGCGGCCATCTCCTCCCCGCCAGGGGGGCGGCCGCCCGTGCGCCAGTCGTTCCAGCGCCGCCAGTCCGGGTCGGGCGCCAGTGCTTCGAAGCGGCTGCCCGTCCAGGCGCCGAAGTCGATCTCGTCGAGGTCCGGGACCGTCTCCACGGGCAGGCGCAGGTGCCCCGCCAGGATGTCCGCCGTGGCCAGCGCCCGGTCGCGCGGGCTGGACTGGATGGCGTCCACCCCCAGACCGGCGAGCGCGTCCGCCAAGGCCTCCGCCCGCCAGCGCTGCCCGGGATCGAGGCCCACCCCCGGCTGCCGCCCGACCAGCGCCTCCCCCTGAAGCGCGTGGGGCGCGTGGCGGACCAGCAGGAACAGGGTCACGGGCGGCCTCCGGGCGCACCCTCCGCCTCCGGACGGCCATCGATGAACCGACGGGTGCGGTCCCGCGCCTCGGCGTCCGTGTACTGGGTGGGCGGCGATTTCATGAAATAGCTGGAGGGACCGTCCAGCGCGCCGCCGATACCCCTGTCCATCGCCAGCTTGGCGCAGCGCACGGCGTCGATGACCACACCGGCGGAGTTGGGGCTGTCCCAGACCTCGAGCTTCAGCTCCAGGTTCAGCGGCACGTCGCCGAAGGCGGTGCCCTCCATGCGGATGTAGCACCATTTCCGGTCGGTCAGCCACGGCACGTAGTCGCTGGGCCCGACGTGCGCGTCATCGTTCGCAAGCGGCCGGTCCATCTGGCTGGTGACCGCGCGGGTCTTGCTGACCTTCTTGGACTGGAGCCGGTCCCGCTCCAGCATGTTCAGGAAGTCGGCGTTTCCTCCGAAATTGAGCTGATAGGTGTGGTCGAGGCGCACACCACGTTCCCGGAACAGGTTGGTCAGCACCCGGTGCACGATGGTGGCGCCGACCTGGCTTTTTATGTCGTCGCCGATCAGGGGAAGCCCGGCCACGGCGAACCGCTCGCGCCAGGCGGCGTCGGAGGCGATGAAGACGGGGATGCAGTTGACGAAGCCGCAACCGGCGCTGAGCGCCTGTTCGGCGTACCAGCGCGTCGCCTTCTCCGACCCGACCGGCAGGTACGAGACGACCACGTCGGTGCGCGTCTCCTTGAGGACCCGCGCCACGTCGCAGGCGGGCTCAGCCGCCTCGACCACCACGTTCTTCAGATAGCTGCCGAGCCCGTCCAGGGTCGGCCCGCGCCGCACGACCACGCCGGTCGGGCCCACGTCGGCGAAGCGGCGGGTATTGTTGGGCGGGGCGGCGATGGCGTCGGCGAGGTCGAGCCCCACCTTCTCAGCCGATACGTCGAAGGCGGCACAGACCGTGACGTCGCCGACATGGTAGCCGCCCAGCCGGACGTTCATCAGGCCCGGAACGGCATCGTTGTCGCCGGCCGCGCGATAATGGTCGATACCCTGGACCAGGGCGGACGCACAGTTCCCGACCCCGACCAAAGCCACCCGCACCGTGCCCTGCCCCACCTGCCGCTCCGTTCATCGGGCTCGACGACCGATGGCGAGCACCGGCCTTTCCGCCCTAACGGCAAGCGAAAGGCGATGTTCCAATTCACGTTCGGTTGGGGTCACGTCCCGTATTTGTGGATGGAGCCGAAGCGTTGTAGGGTGCACGTTATGATGTGCAGCCCCGGCGCATTGCGCGGAACATGTTTCGAACATCCGAACCGCGGCGTGTGGCGGCGCGGTTGTGAGTGGTGAAGGCTGCGCGAGGGGGCATGGAACTCCGCCAGATCAGACATTTCCTCTCCATCGTCCGGACGGGGAGCTTCTCCCGCGCGGCGGCGGACCATGGGCTGACCCAGCAGGCGCTGAGCAAAAGCATCCAGAAGCTGGAGGAGGACCTTGGCGTCCGCCTGTTCGACCGCGACACCCGCATGGTGCAGCCGACCCTCTTCGGGGAGCTGCTGCTGCGCTATGCGGCCAATGTCGACGGGGAGCTGCGGGGCTTCCAGCAGGCGCTGGACGGGCTGCTCGGCCGGGGAACGGACCGGCTGGCCGTGGGCGCCGGACCGGCCGGCGCCGGGGACCTGGTCAGCCGCGCCCTGCTGGAGACGGTGAAGCGGCGCCCGCGCCTGCGCTGCACGGTGAAGTCGGGGCGGTTCGACACCCTGCTGCCGGACCTGCTGCGCGGCGAGATCGACCTGCTGGTCACGCTGATGACGGAGGAGACGGTCGACCCGCTGCTGGCCCATGAGCGGCTGAGCGAGGAGGCCTATGCGGTCGTCGCCTCCCCGCGCCATCCGCTCGCGGGCGTCCGCGATGTGGCCCTGGCCGATCTCGCCCGCCATCCCTGGCTGGCCGGCCTGAACCTAGGGGCTGTGCTGGACCGCGTCGGGGCGGATTTCGCGGCGGCCGGCGTGCCGATGCCGGCCCCCACCGTGCAGACCGACAGCCCCTATTTCGCCCGCCTCGCCCTGGCGGAGACGGACATGCTGGCGATCCTGCCCCTGGGCACGGTGCTGTGGGAGCTGGAGGCCGGTCTCCTCGCCCGCATCGATGTGCCGGAGGCGGCGCGCTGGACCCGGCCGCTCGCCGTGTTCTGGCGGTCGCAGAGCACGCGCTCGGCCGACGCGCTCGCCCTCATCGCCCAGCTGCGGGGCCTCGCCGGGCGTAAGGCGAAGGGCTGACCGGATCAGCCCAGCAGGTCCCAGCGGTTGCCGTAGAGGTCCTGGAAGACGGCGACCTTGCCATAGGGCTCGCTCCGGGGCGCCTTCAGGAACACCACGCCGCGCGCGGTCATGGCGGCATGGTCACGGTCGAAATCGTCGGTCCGCAGGAACAGGAAGACCCGGCCGCCGGTCTGGTTGCCGATCGCGGCGGCCTGTTCCGGTCCGGCGGCCTTGGCGAACAGCAGCCGCGTCTGCGGCGCGCCGGCCGGCGCCAGGACGACCCAGCGCTTGCCCCCGCCAAGATCGGTGTCCTCGACGAGCGAGAAGCCCAGCTTGTCCAGATACCATCCGATGGCTTCGTCGTAGTCGCGGACCACGAGCGTCACCAGGGAGAGGTGCTGCGCCATCGGCGGGTTCCTAAAGCGCGCCTTCCAGTTCCACCAGCTCGTAATAGGTCTGCATGTAGCCCCCGACCTGGGCCTTCAGCAGGGTGAAGTGCCCGTCGTCCGTGCACCACACGTCGTAGGGCGGGTGCGCCTCGGGCAGGCCGGGCGCCGACGTCACCTGGAAATGCAGCGCGTCGAAGGTCCCGGCGCCGACCGTCACCCGCTCCCGGCCCGCGAAGGCCATGTGCATCGCCACCTTGAACAGCATCGGGCCGGTGGCCCCGCGATGGTCGGGGCTGGAGAGCAGCAACGGCTCCACCGTCTGCACCGCATTCGGCCGGCTCATGTCGAACAGGCGGAAATGCCAGCTGTCGCAGGCGATCGGGTGGGCCTGGAAGCTCTCCAGCGGTGCTGCGAGCTCCATCCGCTGGCTGATCCGGCCCTCCAGCTTCGTGAAGCCTTCGCATTCGGCCACGCGCTCCCCGAAGCGGAACCAGCTCGACCCCATGAAGCGGTCGCCGACCGTCAGGCGCACGAAGCAGTCCAGCGGCCGCCAGCCCTCGTCCACGCTGAGCGTCACGTCGCGCATCACGCTGGGCCGGTCGTCGATCTCGCAATGGGCGACGATGGTGCGCCGGCCGTCAGTGTGCAGCGTGGTCATGAACCACTCGCGCCCGCGCTCCTGGTCCAGCCGCTCCGGCTTCTTGCTGGTGTAGAGGATCCGGCCCCGGATGGACCGGTGGTCGCGCTGGAGGATGGCCGTCACGATCGATAGTCCTCGCCCCGAATTTGTCCGGACAAATCATGCCGGAACATCCGGGGCGGCGCCAGGGGGAACACCTGCCCTTTCAGACTTGGCCCTTCCGGATGCGTTCCAGCGTGGGGCGCAGCGCCTCCAGGTCGTAGCCGGCGCGGGCGCCGTGCTCCACGATCTCGTCCAGGCTGAGCGCATCGGCCTCCGCTGCCTGGAAGGCCCAGAGGTGGGTCGAGCGGGTGCCCGACCGGCAGTGGGCCAGAACCGGATGCGGCGCCTCCCGCAGGGCCTTGGCGAAGTCGCGCCAGACCGCCGGACCCATCGTCTGGGCGTTCACCGGGATGTAGCGGTAGTCGAGGCCCAAGGCCCTGGCCACCTCCGCCGCGCGGGCGGCCGTGAGCTGGCCGGGTTCCTCCCCGTCGGGGCGGTTGTTGATGATGGTGCGATAGCCGAGGCGCGCCGCCTCGGCGATGTCGGCCTCGCTGATCTGCGGGGCGACGGCGAGGTCGGGGGCGAGCGGGCGGTTGTCGAGGGGCATGGTCTGCCTCCGGGTCGGGGACGGAGGAAGGCTAGCGGAGGACGGCAGCCGCCGCCAGCGGGCGAACGGGCGGTTGGGCGATCGACGCCGTTACGACGCCTTGCGGATGGAGGCGGGCTCGACCGGTTCCGGCATGCGGGCGCGGTGCCGGAGTGTCACCAGCGTGTCCAGCAGCGCCTCGCGGCTGCCGAGCGGAAGGTCGGACAGCAGCAGGTCGTTGATCGACTGGCGCAGCGGCTGCAGCCGGCGCAGGACGGCGAGCCCCTGCGGGCTGACCGAAAGGAGTTTGCGGCGCCGGTCGTGCGGGTCGTCGTCCTGGCGGATCAGACCCTTGCGGATCAGCTCCGTCACCGTTGCGCTGATGTGCGGTCGGGACAGGCCGCGCGCCGCCGCGATCTCCGAGGAGAAGATGCTGCCGCCGATGCGGGTGCCGTCCTGGAAGTTGGCGTCGCCGGCGACGTTCAGCAGCACCGTCCACTGCGGCGCCGTGAGCCCAGCCTCGGCCAGGATCGCCTCGCTGTGGCGGGCGATCGCGTTCGCGAGGTCCATGATGCAGAGGGCGATGGCGTCCTCAGGGCGGAAGCGGAAGGTCGAGTCCGGCATGTTCTTGGCCCCACGGGCGTGACTTCAGTGAAGCCACTGTCTCCAATGATCGAGAACCCGGCATTGACGCGGATCAATAAAGATTGCCTTGCGGAACCGATACGCGGTGGAACCCGCCCGCCTGGCGGATGTTTCCCCGCTCCGGTGTCCGCCTGTCGGGCGGGCGGACGCCTTCAGCGGGGGCGGCATGCCATGACGAAACGAGAGGTCCTGGGCGTGGAGGTGGAAACCGACCTTCCCGAAGGCGCCACGGAGAGCCATCCGCCGCCGCCCGGCGGGTTCTACAGCGACGAGCCCGCCGCCGGTCCCGGCGAGGCGGAGTCGAGCGCGCTCGACCGCATCGCCGAGGCGCTCGAAGGGATCAGGACGGAGCTGCGGGAAATCCGTAGGATGATGGCGGATCGGGACGAGGCGGCGTGATCGGGACGACGCCCTTCCGGCGGTGACGTCACGCGGCGGGTGCCGGCATGTTCACGCTGACCTTCCTCGGCACGGGCGCCACGGTGCCGTCCGCCCGGCGGGGCCTTTCGGCCCTGCTGGTGGAGCATGAGCGCGCCCGCGTCCTGGTCGACTGCGGCGAGGGCACGCTGCGCCAGATCCGCATCGCGCACGCCGGAATCCGCCGGCTGGACCGGATCCTGCTGACGCACGGGCATCTCGACCACATCCTCGGGCTGGCCAGCCTGGTCGGCACCATCGACCTGTGGGACCAGGGCGACCGGCTGACGCTGTGGGGTGGGGCGGAGGCGCTGCGGATCGCCCGCGTGCTGCTGGACGAGGTGGTCTGGCCGGACGGGCATCCGGGCCTCGCCGTCGATTACCGCCCCCTCGCCCCCGGCCCCGTGTTCGAGGCGGACGGCGTGCGCGTGGACGCCTTCCCCGTCCGCCACCACGAGACGGAGAGCTACGGCTTCCGCTTCACCGAGACGCCGACCCGGCCGGTCGATCCGGCGCGGCTGGACGCGCTGGGCGTACCGGAGGGGCCGGAGCGGCACCGGCTGGTCCACGAGGGTGCCGTCACCCTGGAGGACGGCCGGACGGTCACGGTTGAGGAGGTGCTGGGCGATCCGGAACCGGGCGCCAGCGCCGCCGTCGTGGGCGACTGCGAGAATGGCGAGGCGCTGGTGGACGCCGTGCGCGGCGTCGATCTGCTGGTGATCGAGGCCACGTACCGCACAACCGACGCGGAGACGGCGCGGTCGCGCGGGCATCTGACGGTGAAGGACGCCTGCGCCCTGGCGGAGACGGCGGGGGTGCGGGAGCTGATCCTCACCCACCAGTCCGACCGCTACGACCCGGCCGAGGTGCTGGCCGAAGCGAAATCATTCTTCCCGCATGTCCGGATCGCCGCCGATTTCGATAAGATGGAGGTCCGCCCCCGGAGGGACTGACCTCGATGCCGCTTCAGAACCGTGTCACCCCCTTCGGCGACATCGTCGCGGTCACGGCGCGCGGCACGCTGATGGGCAACCGGGGCGGCCGGCTGCACGGGCCCGACCGGACGCTGGGACCGCGCCGGTGGACCGGGCGCGCCTGGATCGCCTGCGTGCTGTGCTTCAAGGACCGCCGCCGCACGGTCATGGGCGACGGCTATACGGAGCTGTTCTTCCTGGACGAGCCCACCGCCCTGGCCGCCGGCCACCGACCCTGCTTCGAATGCAGGCGGGCGGAAGCCAAGGCCTTCGCGGCGGCCTGGGCGGCGGCGCACGGTCTGCCCGAACCGCCCAGGGCCGGGGAAATGGACATTGTCCTGCACCGGCAGCGGCTGGCGCCTTCGAAGCCGGTCATGCCCCTGGCCGGGCTGCCGGATGGGGCCATGGTCGCCCTGCCCGCCGATCCCGCACGGGCCTGGCTGGTGATGGGCGACCGGCTGCACGCCTGGTCGCCCGGCGGCTACGGCCCGGCGATCCCGCAGCCCGACGTGTCGGCCACCCTGCTGACCCCGCCCGCCATCGTCGAAACGCTAAGGGCGGGGTACGCGCCCCGCCCTGCGTCTATCGTGCCTGCCCCCCACCCTTCGACAAGCTCAGGGTGCGGGGTCGACGGTTGGACGAAAGCCGCCCCGATGCCCTCACCCTGAGCCTGTCGAAGGGTGGGGGCGGCCAGCGATCACCGCCCGATCACCTGCCGGGCGGGGACCACCTCGCCCAGGTGGGCGAGGCCCGGATGGGTCAGCTTGCCCTGGAAGACGTTGAGGCCGTTCAGCAGATGCGCGTCGTCCGCCAGCGCCTTCAGCCAGCCCTTGTCGGCGAGGTCCAGCACGAAGGGGGCCGTGGCGTTGTTCAGGGCGAAGGTGCTGGTCCGGGCGACCGCACCCGGCATGTTGGCGACACAGTAGTGGATCACCCCGTCCACCACATAGGTCGGGTCGGCGTGGGTCGTGGGCTTGGACGTCTCGAAGCAGCCGCCCTGGTCGATCGATACGTCCACCAGCACGGCCCCCTTCTTCATGCGGCCGACCATCTCGCGCGTCACGACCTTCGGGGCCGACGCGCCGGGCACCAGGATGGCGCCGATCACGAGGTCTGCCTCCAGCACCGCCTGCTCGATCGTCTCGATGTTGGCGTAGACGGTATTGAGGCGGCGGCCGAACTGCAGGTCCAGCGCGCGCAGCCGGTCCAGGCTCTTGTCCAGGACCGTGACATAGGCCTCCAGGCCGATCGCCATCCGGGCGGCGTTTGTGCCGACCACGCCGCCACCGATGATGGCGACCTTGGCCGGCGGGGTGCCGGGCACGCCGCCCAACAGGATGCCGATGCCGCCATGGCTCTTCTCCAGGCAGTGGGCACCCGCCTGGATGGACATGCGGCCGGCCACCTCCGACATCGGTGCCAGCAGGGGCAGGCCGCCGCGAACGTCGGTCACGGTCTCATATGCGATGCAGATGGCTCCGGAGGCCTGGAGCAGCTTCGTCTGCTCCGGATCGGGGGCGAGGTGCAGGTAGGTGAACAGCACCTGTCCGGGGCGCAGCATGCGGCACTCGTGCGGCTGCGGCTCCTTCACCTTCACGATCATGTCGGCCTTGGCGAAGATCTCCTCCGCCGTGCCGACGATCCGCGCGCCGGCGGCGACATAGAGGTCGTCGGTCAGGCCGATGGCGGTACCCGCGTCCTGCTGCACCAGCACCTGATGTCCGTGGGCGACGAGCTGGCGGACATTGCCCGGGATCAGGCCGACCCGGTATTCGTGATTCTTGATCTCCTTCGGCACGCCGACGAGCATCGAAACCTCCCCTGGTGGATTTGCCCCCAGGATACGGCCGAGCCCGCGCGAATGTCCTTGCGAAGAGATGGCGCGCGGACGCATGCTTTCGCAGGATCGTGCGCGAAAGCGAGAATCCGTCGAAGATTCCACCTCACATCATGCTGCAATGCGCAAAATCGACCTCGATCCGCTGGACCGCCGCATCCTCGACGCGGTGCAGACCGACGGCCGGATCAGCAACGCCGATCTGGCGGAGAAGGTCGGCCTTTCCCCGTCCGCCTGCCACCGCCGCCTGCGCCGGCTGGAGGAGGAGGGCGTGGTGGAGGGCTATGCCGCCCTGCTGAACCCCGGCGCCCTGGGGCGCGGCGCCTCCGTCTTCGTCTCCATCACCCTCGACCGCCAGCAGGAGCAGGACCTCGCCCGCTTCGAGGAACGGGTCCGCACCTGTCCGGAGGTGATGGAGTGCTATCTGATGGCCGGCGACAGCGACTATCTGCTGCGGGTGGTCGTGGCGGACGGGGCGGATTACGAGCGCCTGCACACCCAGGTCCTGACCCGCCTGCCCGGCGTCGCCCGCGTCCGCTCCGCCTTCACCCTGCGCACCGTGGCCAAGCGCACCGCCCTGCCGATGGACTGAACCCGATGACCACCCCGCCCCAACCCCGCGTCGGCTGCGGCGCCGCGATCCTGCGCGACGGCAGGCTGCTGCTGGTCCAGCGCCGGCGGGAGCCTGAGGCGGGCAACTGGGGCCTGCCGGGTGGCAAGGTGGATTTCGGGGAGACGGTGCCCGCCGCCATCGTCCGCGAGATCGCGGAGGAGCTGGGCGTCGCGATCCGGCTCGTCCGCCTGCTCCATGTCGTGGACCAGATCGACGCCGCGCGCGGCCAGCACTGGGTCAGCCCCACATGGCTGGCGGAGGTGATGTCCGGCGAGCCCGCCGTGCGGGAGCCGGACGCCCTTGCCGCCTGCGGCTGGTTCGCCCTGGACGCGCTGCCGGCACCGCTGACCGAGGCCACGCGCCAGACCCTGCCCACGTTGCGGACCGCCCTCAGTTCAGGCGGCTGAGCGCCAGCTCCGCCTTGGAGGCCGCCGCCAGAAGCGCGCCCGAATCCTGGTCCAGCTTGGCCGGACGCTTCGCCGTCGGATAGGCCTTGGCGAGGATGGTGAGTGCCTCCTGTATGGCGGCACCGGCGTCGGCGTTCTTCGCCGCGATGGCGGCCAGATTGGCCTCCGCCCGCGCCGCCGCCGCCTTGTAAAGGCCGTAGCCATCAAGATACGCCTCGTCCGACTGGGCGGCGGGCCCGTACTGCTGGGCGGCACGGCGCAGCATACGCACGATCACCTTGCCCTGGATCGGGGCCGCAATGGCGTTGCCGGGGGCCATCTCGGCCGCCGCGTCCAGCGCCGTCAGCACGGTCGCGGCGGCCTTCTCCACCTCGGCCTGCGGCGCCTTGCCGAGCGCCAGTTCGGAGGCCTTGGACATCGGGTCCATGAAGGGTTTCACGCCGCGCGCCTGGAACACCGGCTCCAGGTCCACATAGATCTCGCCGATCGGGTGGGCGAACATCTCCCCCGCCGCCATGGAGTCGCCCGCCTTGTATGCGTCGAGCCCCGCGAGATAATGCGCGGCAATCACGTCCAGGGCCGTGAGATAGGCGACCGGGTCTCGGGCCGCGTCCTCCGCGCTGACGCCGCCCTCGCCCCCCTCCCCGCCTTCCCCGCCCTGGGCGACCTGGAGGTGCGCCGATGCGGGCGCGGCCGGCCGGTCGGCGGCAACGGCGCCCGCGAAGGCAGGGCCGGCGGCCAGGACGGAGACTCCGACGCCGAGCCAGAGGCGGGGGGTGAGCTTCATGGCGGATATCCTCAAACCCTCAAGGGTGAATGACGCGACCCTGCCAAACCCGCCCTCAGTCTGCAAGTCATTCTCATTTGCTGAATTGCGCGGCGATGGTGGTCGTGGCATGGCTAGGGGCATGATCCTGCCCGTTCCCGAGCTGCTGCCGACGGAGGGTGTCGAGCGCCTGCGCGCCCGGCTCGCGACCGCCCGATTCCAGGATGGTGCCGCGACGGCCGGCTGGCATGCGAAACTGGTCAAGGCGAACCGGCAGCTGGCCCCGGACGATCCGGCCGCCGCCGAGCTGCGCGCCATCGTCGAACAGGCGGTGCGCGCGCATCCCGTCGCGATGATGGCGACCCGGCCCAAGGCGTTCGGCCCCATCCTGTTCAGCCGATACGGCGCGGGCGACGGCTATGGCAGCCATGTCGACGACGCGATCATGGGCGGCGTGCGCACGGACGTCTCGTTCACCCTGTTCCTGGCCGATCCCGACAGCTACGAGGGCGGAGAGCTGGTGATGGAGACAGCGGCGGGCGACCTCGCCTTCAAGCTGCCGGCCGGCGGGGCTTTGTTCTACCCGTCCACCACGCTGCACCGGGTGGAGCCGGTTTCGGCGGGGGAGCGGCTGGCCGCCGTGGGCTGGATCCGCTCCCATGTCCGCGACGCGGCCGGGCGGGAGATCCTGTTCGACATCGACACGGCGCGGCAGTCCCTGTTCCGGCAGTCGGGCAAGACGGCGGAGTTCGATCTGTTGTCCAAAAGCCTGTCGAACCTGCTGCGCCGCTGGGCGGACGACTAATGGCCGGCGGGCCGCCGTCGACCATCAAGCACTACGACCGCCGCGCGGCCGACTACGCGGTGGCGTTGGCCGACCACGACACCGCCGAATGCCGGGACGCCTTCCTGGCCGAGCTGCCCGGCCCGGCGCCGCACGACATCCTCGATCTCGGCTGCGGGCCGGGCCGCGACCTCGCCGCCTTCGCGGCGCTGGGGCACAGGGCCGTCGGGCTGGACGGCTGCGCCGCCCTGGCCGCCGTGGCGCGCGAGCGGTCGGGGGCACCGGTGCTGGAACAGGACATGCTGGACCTCGACCTGCCGGCAACCGCCTTCGACGGCGTGTTCGCCCAGGCCGTACTGTTCCATGTGCCGACGGCGGCATTGCCGGATGTGCTGGCGCGACTGAGGGCATCGCTGCGGCCAAAAGGCGTCCTCTTCGCCTGCGACCCCACCGGAGACGGCACGGAAGGCTGGGCGGAGGACCGCTATGTCGCCTTCCGCCGTCCGCAGCGCTGGGCGAAGCTGGCCCGTGAAGCCGGCTTCACGCCAATCCGGCAGTGGCGCAGGCCGCCCGGGGTTTCCCGTCGGCGGCAGGACTGGCTCGCCAGCCTGTGGCGGGCACCAGGCGCGCAATCTGTCCTTTCGGGGTAGAATCCCCCGAATTTGCGCAATGCCGCCCGGCGCGCGCCGCATTTGACCCACCCTGTTGCGGTGCAAGATTCTTTTAGGGGTTCATGGCCTAGGCTGTGAGCCGTGTCACTTTGCGCCGCCCGGCCCCGCCCTACATCGGAAGGCGCGCCTACCCCGCACGACGCCTCCCGCCGCCCCGGGACGGCGACGCGCCGTCCGGAGCCGTCCCGCATGTCCGTCCGTCGATCGCCCTACCGTCAAAGCCGCCTGGCCGCCCTCACCGCCCTCATGCTGCTGGGCGCCGCGCCCGTCGCCGCGCAGACGGCGGACCAGGTGACGGAGACGCAGCTCGCGCAGATCGCGGCGGAGAACCGGGAGTCGCACCGGGACGACGCCAACGACCCGCTGGAGCCGATCAACCGCGGCGTCTTCTGGTTCAACGAGCTGCTGGACGTGGTGATCATCCGCCCGGTGGCCGAAATCTACCGTACCGTCCTGCCCGACCCGGTGCGCACCGGCGTGCGCAACGTCCTGCGCAACGTCCGCGCCCCGCTGGACCTGACGAACCAGGTTCTGCAGGGCGATCTCGACGGCGCCGGGGACGTGCTGGCCCGCTTCGCCATCAACACCACCGTCGGGCTGGGCGGCCTGATCGACGTCGCCGCCCAGAACGGCATCCCCTACGAGTACGAGAGCTTCGAGCAGACGCTGGCCGTCTGGGGCGTGCCGGAGGGGCCCTACCTCGTGCTGCCGGTGATCGGCGCCTCCTCCCTGCGCGACGGCCCGGCCCTGTTCCTGGAGGCCTGGGCCGACCCGGTGACCCGTTACGCCGCCAACAACGAGGAGGATTGGTTCACATATACCCGCGTCGGCCTGACCATCGCCGACACGCGGGCGGAGTACATCGAGGTCATCGACGACCTGCGGGCCAACAGCTTCGACTACTACGCCGCCTTCCGATCGCTCTACCGGCAGCGCCGCGACGGGTGGATCAGGGACGGCGCGCCGGACCCCGAGCAGTTCCCGGACATTCCCGAGTTCGACTGACGAAGGACCATATCAGGGGCGGTGACCGTGGACCGACGGCGCCGCCCGCCTGTTGACGGGGAGACCCGTGACGACAGGAGCCTGGAATGCCCGGACCCCAGCCCATCCCCCCGACCCAGCCGCCGGTCCCCAACGAGGACCTGCCGGGGCAGGAAATCCCCTCCCCCACCGAGACGCCCGACGTGCCGGGCCAGGAGATCCCGCCCTTGCCGGGCGGTCCGGCACCGGGTCCGGACGTCCCCTCTCCGACACCGCTCGGCTGAGGCAGCGCGTGGCGGACGGGCTCAGCCGCCGCCGAACCAGGGCTCGATCGCCTGGACGAAGCCACGCAGGCTGAGCAGCAGGATGACGACCGCGACCAGGATCATCAGCGGCTTGTCCGGCAGGCGCTGGGTGACGTAGGCGGCGAAGGGGGCCGCCAGCACCCCACCCAGCACCAGCCCCAGGATCACCGGCCACAGCTCGAACCCGATGGTGGCGAAGAAGGTGGCGGAGATGGTGCTGGTGACGAAGAACTCTGCCAGATTGGTCGAACCGATGGCGTAGCGCGGCACGGTCCCGCCGCCGATCAGGGTGGAGGCGACGAGCGGCCCCCAGCCCCCGCCGCCGATGGCGTCCAGGAAACCGCCGCCCAGGCCGAGGAAGCCGACATGCTTCGGCGGCTCGTCGGTGGTCGCGGGCGGACGCAGGGCCTTCCACAGGATAAGGCCGCCCATGACCATCAGGTAGAAGGTCACGAACGGCCGGATGGCGTCCCCCGGCAGGCCGGACAGGACGAAGGCGCCCAGGGCGCCGCCGACCATTCCCGGCAGCGCCAGCCGCCAGACCAGCTTGAAGCGGACATTGCCCATCTTCCAATGGGCGAGGCCGGAGGCCCCGGTGGTGAAGACCTCCGCGGCGTGGACGCTGGCGCTGGCGGTCGCCGGGGGGATGCCCATGGTCAGCATGAAGGTGGTCGCCGTCACGCCATAGGCCATGCCGATGGCGCCGTCGACCATCTGGGCCGCGAACCCGATGGCGGCGTAGAGGAGTATCTCGTCGAGCATGCGGGCCGGTCGTGGTTCAGCTCCCGAACCGGAGTTTACACAGGCGGCACCCGTCCAAGGCAAGCACCGCGTCCCCCGGCGGATGCCGGCGCCCCGAATGTGGGGAGCCCGACGGACAGGGAACCGCCCGGCGCCGCCACCGGTTGAACCGCCATGCCGACACCCTCCCCGATCCGCCGACCGGCAATCGCCCTCGGCCCCTACCCGCCGGTTCCGCCGACCCCGGACGTCCCCCCGCCCGTCGTGCCGCCGCCCCCGATGCCGGAGGACGAGCCCATGCGCCCGCCGCTGGAGGAGCCGCCCGGCCCGATCCCGGTGCCGCCGGCCGAACCGCCGCCCCCGCCGGAGCGCGCCTGACTCCGGTCGATCCGGCCCCCCTCATTTTCGGGAACGCCCACGCTCCATCCCGGTTGACGGAACGCGGCCAGGACGGCGGTCGCCATCGCCGTCCAGCGCCCGAAGAACACGCCATCCAGAAGAACGGTCCGCGCCCGGACCCGCCAACCGAGAGAGTGGAGGAGTGTGCATGCGAACGCACCTGATGACGGCGGCCGTTGCCCTCGCGGTGCTCACCGCCACAGGCACGGTCCACGCGCAAGGACCGGGACCACAGCAGAGCCTGCCGGGTGCCGCCGGTGAACAGACGCTGGAGCGTCTGCGCGAGGCCAGGGACGCGGCCCGCGACGCCCAGCGTGAGCTGCGCCAGGCGCGGGAACAGGGCGATCCGCAGCAGGTGCGCCAGGCCCGCGACAGGACGCGGCAGACCCTTGAGGAGCTGCAGACCCGGCTCAACGAGGCCCGCGACCTCCCGCGGGTCCAGCAGACCGAGGAGTCGCGGCGCGCCTTCGAGCAGGCGGAACGGCATGTGCGGCAGTCGCTGGCGGCGCTGAACGAGCCGGCGCAGGTCCAGGATCAGGCCCAGCCTCAGGTCCAGCCCCAGCCCCGGCCGGGACAGGGCCCGCAGGCGTTCGCGGCGCAGGGTGCGGGTGAGGCTGTCGGCCCGCAGGTCGATGTCGAGCAGCGGCCGGCACAGGTCGATGTGCAGCAGGCGGCCCCGCAGGTGCAGCTTCAGCAGCGCCCGCCCGAGGTGGAAATCCAGCAGCGCCCGCCGGAAGTGGTGGTCAACCAGCCGGCGCCGCAGATCATCGTCAAGCAGTCGCCCGCCCGGATCGTCGTCCGCTACTACCCGCCTGAGGTCACGGTCCGCCAGTTCGAGCCCGAGGTCATCGTGCGCCAGCGCGAGCCCGAGGTGATCATCGAGCAGCCGAACCCGGAGGTGGCGGTCAACCAGCCGCAGCCGCAGGTCCAGGTGCAGGCGGTCGAGCCCGAGGTCGAGGTGCGCCAGGCCGAGCCTGAGATCGCGATCCAGCAGGCCCGGCCGGACGTCCAGATTCAGCAGCCGCGGCCCGAGGTGCAGGTGCAGCCCGGACAGCCGGCGGTCGCCGTCACGCAACCCCGGCCCGAGGTGGATGTCCGCACGCCGGACCCGCGCGTCAGCGTCGAGCAGGGGCGCCCGCAGGTGGATGTCCAGGGTCTCCAGCCCGAGGTCGACGTCCGGCAGCAGCGTCCGGACGTGGATGTGCGGCAGGCGCAACCCGAGGTCGATGTCCAGCAGCAACGCCCGCAGGTGCAGGTCCAGCCTGGCCAGCCGGAGGTGGACGTCCGGCAGCGCGAACCCGAGGTCGACGTGACCCAGGGGCGGCCGGAGGTCCAGACGCAGCAGCCCCGTCCGCAGGTGGAGGTGGAGCAGGGCCGGCCGGAGGTGGAGGTCCAGCAGGCGAGGCCGCAGGTCGAGGTCGACCGCCAGGAGCCCGAGGTCAGCGTGCGCCGGGGCGAAAGCGCCGAGCCGCCGCCCGCCGCCGAAACCCGACGTCCCGAGCCCGAGGGCGAAGTGGTCATCCGCGACGGGGAGGAGCGCCAGCGCCAGACTGAGCGCGACGGGCTGCTGCAGCGCCAGTCGCTGACCGCGTCGCCCGAGACCACCGCCCGCATCACCGGCGGCGGTGGCGACGTGCCGGCGCGCGGGACCGAGGGGGTGGAGACCATGCCGCAGCCCACGGTGCCCGCCGGGACCGTTCCCGCCGATCAGCGGCGGGCGGCGATCGGCCCGGACGGCGAGTGGGACGTCTTCGTCCGCAGACCGATCCGCGAGGTGGTCGGGCGCACGGCCGTCGGCGAGGACGGCACCCGCCTCGGCGAGGTCGTCGACCTGCTCCTGTCACCCCGCGCCGATGAGGTTCGCGGGCTGGTGATACGGCTCGACGAGGCTGTCGCCGAACAGGGTCGGCTGATCCGGGTTCCCTATGGCGATGCCGTGATCCCCGCCCGGTCTGAGGAGATCGTGATCCCCCTCGGCGACGAGGAGGCCGCCACCGCGCCGCCCTTCCGATATTCGACCAGCACCGCCGCCCTTTACGGGCCCGACCGGCTCTGACCCGGCGGACAAGGAGATCGAACGATGCGAAAGACCATCCAAGACGCCCTGCCCGCCATCGCGCTCCTGGCGCTGCTGGCGCCCGCCGGCGCGCTCGGCCAGCAGGGACAGCCCCAGCAGCAGGAACGCGACGCCGAGGTCCAGGTGCAGGCGCCCAGGCCGGAGGTGCAGGTCCAGCAGGCAGCACCCGAAGTCCAGGTCCAGCAGCCCGCACCCGATGTGCGGATCCGCCAGGGGCAGCCGGAGATCCAGCTCGATCCCGCGCGGCCCCAGGTGAACGTGCAGCCGGGCCAGCAGCCGGAGATCATGGTCCAGGAGCCGCCCGCGCGGACTGAGGCCCAGGTCACCCGGCCCGGGGAGACCCAGGTGCAAGTGCAGATGGGCGAACCCGACGTCCGGATCGAGACGGCGGAGCCCAACGTTCAGGTCGAGCAGGCCGAGCAGCAGCCGAAGATCGAGATCGTCCGCATGAGCCGCCGCGAGGCGGAGATGCAGGACGCCGGGATCGCCCGCGGCGATCTGATCGGGATGGAGGTCGTCGGCAGCGAGGGCGACGGGATCGGCGAGGTCGATGACATCATCATGGCCCAGGGCCAGCGCCTCGACCGGCTGGTGATCCAGATGGGCGGCGGTCTGTTCGGCGGGGAGGAGCGGCTGGTCGCCGTCCCCTGGAACGAGGTGCGGTTCGACCCCGAGCAGCGGCGGCTGCAGGTCCAGCTGTCCGAGGAGGAGGCGGAGCGGCGCCAGCCCTTCCAGTATTCCGGGCAGGAGGCCCGCCTGTCACAGAGCCCGGAGGGCCAGCGGAAGTCCGACCAGCCCCGGCAGGCGGACGCCACGCAGGAGCGGCAGCAGGATCGAGCCGAACAGCGCCAGCAGCAGCAACAGCAGCAGCAACAGCAGCAGCGGCAACAGCCCGGTCAGCCGCGGCAGCAGCCCCAGGCCGATTAGGCCGGCGGCGGACCATCGAAGGGAGGACCCGGAATGACCATGAAGCAGCTTCTGCGGCTGACGGCCGCCGCGACGTTGGCCGTGCCCCTTTTGGCAGCCTGCGGCGACGATTCCCAGACGACGCAGACCCAGCCAGCCGCGACCGAGCCGGCGGGAACCGCCGCCACGCCGCCGACGGTGACGGACCCGGCGGCCCGCACGGGTGCCGCCGAGCCGGTCGAGCAGGACACCGAGGACGGCCTCGTCCCGCCGGAGCCGGAGGTCGGCATGGGCGGACAGGCCGGAGGGAGCGCGGGCACCACGACGACGGCGCCTGCCGCCTCCGATCCCGCAGCCCCGGCCGTCGAGAGCGTCGACGAGGCGCTGAAGGAAACCGAGGAGGCGATCGAGACCGTGCCGGAGAAGCCCCCTGAGAACAGGCAGTAGGGCGCTTCCGGTCCGACCGGCTTCAGACCCCCGGCGCCCACGCGCCGGGGGTTCTCCGTTCCAGGTCCGGAATCCTCAGGCGCGGAATCGGATGTCGAAGCGGGTGCCCGGCGGACCGCCCGTCTCCAGCCGGCCCCCGATCTGGCCGACCAGTGCCCGCACCAGCCGCAGCCCCAGCCGCTCCTCCACGGTCGGCGGCAGGCCGGGCCCGTCGTCCCACAGCCAGAAATGCCCGACACCGTCGGCCACGCGGAAGCCGGTGACGATCCGCCCCTCGCGCCCGTCGGCGAAGGCGTGCGAGGCGGCATTGGTCAGCAGCTCGTTCACGATCAGGCTGAGCGGAACCGCCTGATCGACGGTCAGACTGTCCCCCTCGTCCGCCTCCACCTCCAGAGCGATCGGCGCGTTGCGGCCGGCGATCTGCTCCACCAGGCGCGGTGCCAGGGACCGCAGCTGGAGGCCGAAGTCGAGCGAGCTGACATCCTCCGTCATGTAAAGGCGGCCGTGCAGCTCCGCGATGGCGGTGACCCGCTGGCAGGCCCGCTCGAACTGGGAACGGGTCGTCCGATCCTCGATCTCCGCCATCTGCAGCCGGAGCAGGCTGGCGACGAGCTGCAGGCTGTTTTTGATGCGGTGGTTCAGCTCCTTCAGTAGCATCTCACGGCGCTCGATCGCCCGCTGCATGTCCGTCACGTCCACGCAGGCCGCGATCACGCCGATGGTCCCGCCGTCCGGCCCCAGGCGGGGATGGACGTTCAGGTCGAACCAGAATGCGGCGCCGCCCTGATGGATCTGGACAAGGTGGCGCTCCCCCCGCCCGGTGCGCATCACCCGCCGCTTGATTTCGATCAGGCGCGCCGCATCCTCCGGCCGCTCCATCAGGTCCATGTCGGTGCGGCCGATCACGTCCTCCGGCGCGTAGCCCAGCGCTGGATGGTGTATCCAGGTGTAGCGCAGGTCCGCGTCCTGGCTGAACATGACGACACCGGAGGTGTCGATGGCGAGGCGGAGCCGCTCGACGCTGTGGCGCAGCGCCTCCTCGGCGTGCACCTGGTCGTGGATGTCGGTCGTGCTGCCGATCCAGCGCGCAACCCGTCCCTGGGCGTCCCGGACGGGGACCACATGGCTCAGCGCCCAGCGATAGGCCCCGTCATGGCGGCGGAGCCTGAAGCGGTGATGATAGTCGCGCTCCGCCTCCAGCGCGTCCGCCCACCGGGCACGTTCACCGGGCAGGTCGTCGGGATGCAGCAGACTGCCCCAGTCCAGGCTGCGCAGGGCGGCGATATCCATCCCGATATAGGCCGTCAGCGCGCCGTTGCAGAACTCGATCCGTCCCTCGGCGTCCCCCATCCACAGCATCGCGGGGCTGGCGTCGGCCAGCGTCACGAACCGGGCATGCGCCTCGGCCAGGGCGGCGTCGCGCTCCCGCGCCTCGGTGATGTCCTGCGCGATGCCGAGGACCTGCCGCGCCCGGCCGTCGGGACGGCGCGACAGGGGCCGTTCGCGACCGCGCAGCCATCGCCAGGCCCCGGACGCGTCGCGCAGGCGGTATGTCAGCTCATGGCCGGCCGCGTCCGCCGCCCCCTCCTCCACCCCGTCGCGCATGGCATGCACCATCTCCGCCCGGCGCCGCACCAGGGGAAGGTCGTCGGGATGCACTTCGAGCCGAACGGGCTCCACACGGCCGCCGTCCGCGTCCGCCCCGACGCCGCCCAGCATGTCGCGCGCGCGCCGGTTCAGGTACAATGTCCGACCCGTCTCGATCTCATAGACATAGACCAGGTCGTGGCTGAGTTCGGCCAGCGCGGCGAACAGGTCGGGCTCCGGCCGGAAGTGCCCGGGGTCTGCCCGGTGGAGCCCCGGCTGCTGGTGGAGATCGGTTGACCTGTCGGGTCTGGCTGGCATCTCGGTCGCTTCGCGGTACCGTTCAAGGGCGTGCTCGCGCCTGTATCCGCGGACGGTCGGAGTCATCCCCAGATTCGCACGACCCGGAAGCCGGACGAATGGCCTATGCGGCCCGCCCCCGGGTCGCTCCACCCCGACCGCCCCGCGTCATCGAGGAATCGCGCGGCGCGTCGGCCCAAACAGGGGCGGTGGGCACTTCGTTACCAAGGATCCGACGCCAGAAGGTGTTATTCCCCCGCCTTCATCGCCTTGACCAGGGCGACCGGCCCGGCCGACGCGTGCCGCGTCATCACCGGGTCAAGGGCCTCCATCGCCTGGTGGTGGGACAGGAACACCTGGCCCTCGAAATGCTCGAAGAAGTCGGAGCGGCGCAGACGGTCCATCACGGGGCCCTTCACCTCCGACAGGTGCAGCGTGACGCCCGCCGATTTCAGCCGCGCGGCGATCGCCTCCAGGCTTTCCAGCGCGCTGGCGTCGATCAGGTTCACGGCCGGGCACATCAGGACCACGTGCTTCAGCTCCGGCCGGCTGGCGACCAGATCGTAGATGCGGTCCTCCAGATAGCGCGCGTTGGCGAAATAGAGGCTCTCGTCCACCCGGACCGACAGGACGGTCGGGCTCTGGATCACGGCGTGACGTTCGATGTTGCGGAAATGCTCGGTCCCCGGCACCTGCCCCACCACCGCCATGTGCGGACGGCTGGTGCGCCACAGGAACAGCAGCAGCGACAGGGCGACACCGGTGACGATCCCCGCCTCCACACCCACGCCCAGCACCATCAGGATCGTGGCCGCCTGGGCCGTGAAGTCGCTCTTGGAATAGGTCCAGGTGCGCCTCAGGCTCTTCAGATCGACCAGCGACAGCACCGCCACGATGATGGTGGCGGCCAGCACCGCCTGGGGCAGGTTGTGGAACAGCGGGGTCAGGAACACGGCGGTGACCAGGATGCCGGCCGCCGTCATCACGCCGGCGAACGGCGTCTCCGCCCCGGCGTCGAAATTCACCACGGAGCGGGCGAAGCCGCCGGTGACCGGATATCCGCCGGTCAGCGCCGCCGCGATGTTCGCCCCGCCAAGACCCACCAGCTCCTGGTCGGCGTCGATCCGCTGGCGCCGCTTGGCGGCCAGGGTCTGGGCGACCGACACGCTTTCGACGAAGCCGACGACGCTGATCAGGATGGCCGCCGGCAGCAGCTCGACCCACAGGGCCGGGTCGAACTGCGGCAGGGTCACGGGCGGCAGCCCCTGGGGGATGGCGCCAACGATCCTGACCCCCTGCTCCGCCAGCCCCCATTGGCTGACCGCCAGGGTTGAGACGACGACCGCCGCCACGGGCCCGGCCTTGGCGATCACATCGGCCAGCCGCCGGTTCACGCCCAACTTGATCAGGGCGGGCTTCAGCCGCGAGCGCACGGCGAACAGAAAGACCGTGGCGCTGACCCCGATCGCGACGGTGATCCAGTTGACCCGGTCCGCGTGAAGGGCGAGCTGCTCCACCATCTCCGGCAGGGTGTGTCCGGCCGCCGGGATGCCCAGGATGTGCTTCAGCTGGCTCACCGCGATCAGCAGGCCGGAGGCGCTGATGAAGCCGCTGATGACCGGGTGGCTGAGGAAATTGGCGATGAAGCCCAGCCGCGCCGCCGCCATCGCCACGAGCACGAGGCCGGACAGGAAGGCCAGCGTGATCGCCGCCGCGACATACTCGGGCGTGCCCGGCGTGGCGACCTGCCCCACCGCCGCCGCCGTCATCAGCGAGACCACCGCCACGGGCCCCACCGCCAGCGTCCGGCTGCTGCCGAACAGGGCGTAGACGACCAGAGGCGCCACGCTGGCGTAGAGACCTACATGCGGCGGCAGGCCCGCCAGCATGGCGTAGGCGAGGCTTTGCGGGATCAGCATGATCGTCACGATCACCGCCGCCAGCAGATCGCTGGAGAAGGTGGCGGCGCCGTAGCCGCGCCCCCACTCCAGCACCGGAAACAGCCGCGCCAGTCTCACGATCCACTTACTCCCCTGGAACCTTCGGCGGCGGTCCGCCCGCCACCACCTTGCCGAAGTCGCAGGCGGGCTGGGCCTCGTGCGGCTGCGGCTCGTGCGGGATCAGATGCGGCTCGGCCAGCCACTCCTTGCCCCGCAGCATCATGTCGAAATAGATCGACGGCATCAGCTTCGTCTTCAGGTACCAGGCCGAGCGGCGCGCCTTGGTGCTGTCCCAGCGGAAGCTCGGCAGCAGCTTGCCGCCATAGCCGAACTCCGCCAGCACCACCTTGCCGCGCTCCACCGTCAGCGGGCAGGAGCCGTAGCCGTCATAGACGGCCCTGGCCCCCCGCCCGTCCAGCGTGGCCAGCAGATTCTCGGCCACCACCGGCGCCTGCTTGCGCACCGCCGCCGCCGTCTTGGCGTTGGGGGCCGAGCAGACGTCGCCCAGGGCGAAGATGTTGCCGTACTTGGTGCTGCGCAGGGTCTCGTTATCGACCTCCACCCAACCGGCGGCGTTCGCCAGCGGGCTGTTGCGCACGAAGTCGGGCGCCGTCTGCGGCGGGACCGCGTGCAGCATGTCGAAGCGCTTCTCCACGCGGTCGACACCACCGTCCGGCCGGGCCACGTCGAACCATGCCGTCTTGCGCGGACCGTCCACGGCCTTGAGGGTGGAACCGAAGCAGAGGTTGGCGCCGTACCGCTCGACATACCGCATCAAGGTCGGGACATATGCGGCCACGCCGAACAGCGCGGTGCCGGCGGTGTCGAACTCCACATGGATGTCCTTCAGCACGCCCCGGCGCAGCCACGCGTCGCAGGACAGGTACATGGCCTTCTGCGGCGCGCCGGCGCATTTGATCGGCATCGGCGGCTGGGTGAACAGGGCCGTGCCGCCGCGCATCGACTGCACCAGCTCCCAGGTGTAGGGCGCCAGATCGAACAGGTAGTTGGAGGTGACGCCATTGTGGCCCAACGCGTCGCGCAGCCCCTCCACCTGATCCCAGTCGAGCTTCAGGCCGGGCGCGACGACCAGGGTGCGGTAGCCGATCCGCTCCCCATCCTCCAGCACCACGCGGTGATGCTCCGGCTCGAAGGCGGCGCAGGCGGCGCGGATCCACTTCACGCCCTTGGGCATGACGCGGGCCATCGGCCGCTCGGTGTCCTCGCGGCGGAAGGCGCCGCCGCCCACCAGCGTCCAGCCGGGCTGGTAGTAGTGGACGTCGCGGGGTTCGACGACGGCCACGGCCAGACCGGGCCGGCGCTTCAGGATGCTGGCCGCCGCGGCGCAGCCGGCCGCCCCGCCGCCGACGATCAGGACGTCGTAGCTGCTGGCCGGGCGCCCCGTGTCGATGTTGTGGGCCGTGTCGGCATCGTGGGCGGTGTCGGCCGTGCCGCCCGCCCGCATGAGCTGCCCGGTGCGCCAGCGCGCCTCCAGACGGGGCCTCAGGCCCGACAGGTCGTAGCCCGCCTCCCCGGCCGTCTCGACGATCGTCTCGGGGTCGAGATGCCACGCCTCCGACAGGGCCCAGAGGGTGATCGACCGGGTGCCGGTCCGGCAGAAGGCCAGGACCGGCCCGCGCAGCCGCGCCAGCAGGTCGGCGAAGTCCCCGACATCCTCATCCGTCACCTTGCCGGAGACGACGGGCTGGTGGTGGTATTCCAGGCCGACGCGCCGGGCGGCGGCGGCCAGCACCTCCGACGGGGTCTGGTTGTCGCCCTCCCCGTCCGGGCGGTTGTTCACGATGGCGCGGAACCCCCGCGCCGCCAGCACGCCGACATCGGCCTCCCCGATCTGGGGCGCCACCGACAGGAACGGCGTCAGCCGCTTCAGACCATCCATCGCACGTATCCCCCGTCTCCGCCGCGCGGTCCCCGGCCGGGCGATCCACCCGCCGGGTCCGTGCGGTCATGGTTTGGTCCGGCGGGTCCCGTGCGGACCGGCCGGTCGCCGCTCAGGCCCGTGTCGGGCGCAGCGGGCAGGTGTTGATGCCGAACAGCGTGTAGGCCGGGCACCACTGGAGGAGACCGGTCGCCAGGGGGACGAGGCCGATCAGGCCGACGTACCGGGCCCCGCCCTCCAGCACGAAGAACAGGCTCAGCAGCACGAGACCGGCGACGATGCGCAGCATGCGGTCGAGACCGCCGACATTCTTCACCATGACCATCCTCCTCAGGGTTTGACGTTCACTCAGCGGGCGCGGTCGGCCCGTCGCTCACAGCGCGTCCACCGGAATCTTCAGGTAGCGCACGCCGTTCTCCTCGGGCGGCGGCAGGTCGCCGGCCCGCATGTTCACCTGGACCGACGGCAGGATCAGCCGAGGCATGCCCAGCGTCTTGTCCCGCTCGGTCCGCATCCGGACGAACTCGTCCTCGCTGACGCGGTCGTTGACATGGACGTTGCTCGCCCGCTCCTCGGCGACCGTGGTCTCCCAGCGGTACTCGTCGCGGCCCGGCGCCTTGTAGTCGTGGCACATGAACAGCCGGGTCTCCGGCGGCAGGGCCAGGATCTTCCTGATGGAGCGGTAGAGCTGGCGCGCGTCGCCGCCGGGGAAGTCGCAGCGGGCCGTGCCGAAGTCCGGCATGAACAGCGTGTCGCCGACGAACCCGGCGTCGCCGATCACATAGGTCATGCAGGCCGGCGTGTGGCCGGGCGTGTGGATGGCCCTGGCCGGGATGGTCCCGACCGTGAAGGTGTCGCCGTCCTTCAGCAGGCGGTCGAATTGCCGACCGTCGCGCGGGAACTCCGGCCCGGCGTTGAACACCTTGCCGAACACCTCCTGCACGGTGCGGATCTGCTCCCCGATGGCGAGCTTTCCGCCGAGCTCCTGCCGCAGATAGGGTGCCGCCGAAAGGTGGTCGGCATGGACATGGGTCTCCAGGATCCACTCGACCGTCAGGCCGTTGCCACGCACGAAGGCGATGATCTGGTCGGCCGAGGCCTTGGAGGTGCGGCCGGAATGCGGGTCGTAGTCGAGCACGCTGTCGACAATGGCGCAGCGCTTGGTGGCGGGGTCCGCGACGACATAGCTGACGGTGAAGGTCGGCTCGTCGAAGAAGGCGGTCACCTCGGGTTTCGCTGACATCGGCGTTTCCCCATGTGGGTTTCGGTCAGGAGCGCCCCTGCGGGCTGCTTCTGTCCATCAATATATTCGCATAAATGAAGGTTTGAAAAGGGGGCCGGATGGCTGAAGCGGGCTAACGCCTGCGGCGTCCGGACGCATGGGCCTTTTCGGGCCTTCGGTTGCGACGATGACGGGACGATAGGCCGCCCGGCCGAATGGGCGCCTTGATGCAGGTCAAACCGTATCGGCGCGGAACGGATCGGTGGTCGAACGGTGCGGCCACAGGCGCCCCGGCGTGATCCGGGCAGCGGCCCCCTGTTGAAAGCTTCGGTATCAACGGAATTCGGAGACGGCCATGAGCGCCGACAACCGTGAGCATCCGGGCAAGCTCGGCAACGCGTCGCCCGACGAGGTCGCGGACGAACAGTTCCAGCGCCGCTCCGACGCGGCGGCGGACCACCCGGAAGGGGCCGCCGCCAGAACGCGCCGGGAGAAGGAGGGGCAGCCGCCCGGACGCCTGCCCAGCGCCCGGGGGCTGAGCGGCCACGCCCAGAAGATTCCGGGCCGCTAGGGCCCGGCTACGGCCCGCAGCGCCTCGATCGTGGCCGCCATGTGCGGCGGCGGTGCGGCCTCCGCTGTCGCCACACCGCCCGCCCACGGAAACGACACGGCCCGCGCCAGCAGGTGGAGCGGGACCGGCGGTGGCAGTTCTGGCCCGTAGATCGGGTCGCCCAGGATCGGGAATCCGGAATAGGCGCAGTGGGCCCGCAGCTGGTGCATGCGTCCGGTGCGCGGCGTCAGCTCCAGCAAGGTCAGCCGCCCGTCCCCGGCCAGCACGCGCCAGTCGGTGAGCGCCGGCTTCCCCGCGGGCGTCACCACCACCTTGCTCATGCCGGGGATGTGCACCTTCAGCAGGGGCATGTCGATCTGGCCGGCATCGCCCGGCGGGCGGCCCAGGACGACGGCCCAGTATGTCTTGGAAACCCGGCCCGTCAGGAACAGCCGCCCCAGCTGGGCCGCCGTCTCCGCCGTCCGCGCCAGGACGAGGCAGCCGGCCGTGTCCTTGTCCAGCCGGTGGGCCAGACGCGGCGGTTCCGGCATGTCGAAGGCGACCCAGGGCAGATACTGCTCAAGGTGCTCCACCGTCTTCGTGCCGTAATGCACGGAGAGGCCGGGCGGCTTGTCCAGGATCAGGACGCCGTCGTCGCGGTACAGCACCCGCGCCCGCATCTCCTCCGCCGTATACGGCATCCGCCCCCGCCTTCCCCGTCCCGTACCGCGTCTTGACGCCGTCACCCCGGTCTGCGACCAAGGCCGCCGGCCGCAACCACCGTCAGGAACCGTCCATGTCCGCGCCCGCCACGATCAAGCTTGCCGACCTTTCCAGCCAGATCGGGCGGAGCTTCGGGCCGTCGGAGTGGTTCACGATCGACCAGGACCTCGTCAACCGTTTCGCCGATCTCACCCACGACCACCAGTTCATCCATGTGGATGTGGAGGCGGCGAAGCGGACGCCGCTGGGCGGCACCATCGCCCACGGCTTCCTGACCTTGTCGCTGCAGAGCCATCTGGCCGGACAGGTGATGCCGCGCGTCGACGGCGCGACCATGGTCTTCAACTACGGCTTCGACAAGCTGCGCTTCGTCAGCTTCGTGCGCGTCGGCGCCCGCATTCGCGCCGCGATCACCCTGAAGGCCGTGGAGCCCAAGGGCAGCGGCCAGACCCTCGTCACCTACGGACTCACGGTGGAGATCGAGGGGGAGCCCCGGCCTGCCGTGGTCGCCGACTGGCTGAGCCTCGTCGTCGGCTGAAGCGCCCTTCTAGAACCGCAGCGTGAACCGCGTCCCGGCACCGGGGGCGGTTTCGACGGCGATGCTGCCGCCATGGGCCAGCATGATCTGGCGGGCGAGCGACAGCCCGACGCCGGATCCCTCGCGCTTCGTCGTGAAGAAGGGCACGAAGATCTTGTCCGCGATCTCCGGCGGGATGCCCGGACCATTGTCCGTCACCTGCATGATGGCGCGGCCGGACTCGTCCAGGCGGGCGGACAGCGACACCGACGCGTCGGCCTGGGCACCCACCGCCTCCACGGCGTTCTTCAGCAAATTGATCAGCACCTGGTCGAGCAGGTCGGGATCGGCGACGATCTCCAGGCCCGGAGGCAGGACCAGTGTTTCGAAGACGATCCTGCGCTCCTGCATGGCCGGGGACATCAGCACGGCCATGCGCTCCACCACCTCCCGCAGCCTGACGCGTTGGGTCTGCGGCTTCGGCACCTGGGTGAACTGCCGGTAGCGCTCCACGAAGCGGAGCAGCCCGTCGGAGCGCCGCGCCACCGTGTCGATGGCCTGGGCCGCATCCTCCAGCTCATCGGCAAGGTCGGGGCGGTCGGCCACCTTGCCCTTGAGGTCGCCGAGCGCCCCCTGCGCGGTCCGGGCGAGCGAGCTGACCGGGGTCAGGCTGTTCATCATCTCGTGCGTCAGCACCCGCACCAGATCCTGCCAGGCGCGCACCTCCGTCGCCTCAAGGTCGGCGCCGATGTTCTGCATGGACACCAGCAGCCGCGCCTCGCCCGCCAGCGTGAGCTGCGTGGCGGCCACGGTGAGCTGCTGCGGGCCGGTGCCGCCAGACGTGCGCAGCAGCTTCCTGTCGCCCGCCTTCATGATACGCAGCGCGTCGGCCAGCGTCCCGCCCTCCGCCAGCCGCAGGTTCACATCCTCGTAGCCGAGCATGCGGCGGGCGGCGTTGTTCAGCAGCTCCACCCGTCCGTCCGGGAACACCGCCGCCAGCGCCACCGGCACATGCTCCAGCAGCGCGTTCAAGTAGTCCGCCTGCCGCTCCGTGTCCGCCCGCGCCGCCCTGAACCGGTCCAGCACCGCCGTGAAGGAGGCGCCCAGCTCGTCGAAGGCGCTGCCCAGCCCCCGCATGCTGAAGCTCTGGGAGAAGTCGGAATGGGCGATGGCGGTCAGGAACCGGGAGATTTCGCGGTTCGTCGTCGTCACCGCGCGCAGGAGGCCTCCCACCTGCACCAGGATGGCCACCCCGACCAGGAAGGTCGTCGCGACATAGTCGGTGCCAACCAGCAGCACGCCCAGCAGCATGGAGCTGAGCGCCAGCAGCGCCACCCGGACCGTGACGTTGAATTCGAACCGCCTAAAGCCCATCGGGGGTCTCCATGGCGGGCGTCGATACCGTCGCAGCCGCTTCAGCGCGCGTCGAGTACCCCCTCTCCCCTCGCGGGAGAGGGTCCCGAGCGGAGCGAGGGGGGTGAGGGG